>QZJL01000053.1 GCA_003599745.1 Dehalococcoidia bacterium
GTTTTTGCCTGGCATAACGCCCGGAGCCGCTATGACTTTTACATCAACGCCGAGCCGCAGATTGTGGTAGCGGCGCCAGCCGGACACGTGCCGCAAATAACTTCGGACAGTTTCATGCTGGCGCGGCGCGAGCCGTCGAGCGACACCTGGGGAAATATCCTGTGCGGCGAGGTAAGGGCTTACAACCGTGCCCTCGCCTATCCCGAAATACGGCAAAACTACCTGGCTACCAGATGGAGGTACCAATGAACCTGAGCGACCTGCGAACCATCGTACGGCGCGAACTTCACGACGAGGACGCAAACCACTACCGCTGGACTGATGATGAGCTTGACCGCCACATCGCCCGGGCGGTGGGCGAGTTTTCCGAGCACCTGCCCGGTGAGCAGAAAGCCACTCTGGCGACCACCTCCGGCTTGCGGGAGATAGACATTGCGGGCCTGGCCGACCGGATAATGGTCGAGGCGGTTGAATACCCGGCAGGCAAGTTTCCCCCGAGATACCAGCGCTTTTCTCTCTGGGGAGAAACCATCACCCTGCTCGGCGACGAAGTTCCTGATGGCGGAAACGCTTACATTTATTACGGCAAGCGGCACACCCTTGATAGCCAGGGCACCAGCATCCCCAGTCGCTATTATGACCTGGTCGCTTCGGGCGCGGCGGGCTACGCCGCCATTGAGTGGGCGGCCTACGCCGTAAACCGGGTGAACACCGGCGGCAGGTTCACGCCCCGCGAGTTCCTGGACTGGGGAAAAGAGAGACTGGGGTTTTTCCGGGACGAGCTGAAACGGCTGGGACGGCGCAACCGGGCCAGGGTGAGTTCTCTCTATCGCCCTTATTACCCGGTAGTGTCGCTGACTAGTGATTTATGAGAAGCCTGACGCCAACCCTTACCGCCGCGCAAAAAGCTCCCAGCCGGCTACCTTATGTCAAACTGAAAGTCAAAAACACCACCGCCGGCCTGGTGCGCCTCGACTGGGAGCGCCTCTACGCCGGCAGCGAGGCCGATTACCGCCACGCCGCCACCATGCCCGGCGACGGCTCGCTGCTCCGGGTGAGGGTTGACCCGCAGGATAACCATAAACTCTACCGCCAGCGGGTGACCGACCCTGCCCCCGGCGCCGACTTCAGCCAGTGGACATACACCAGCCATTACGGCAGCCTGGCAGTGGCCGCCGCTTCGCTGGGTGCCGAAGCGTCCATCTTCTGGATAAATGACAGTCGCGAAATCCGCCAGGCCAAAAGCACCGATTGCGGCGCAAGCTGGGGCAGCCCTGTCCTCATCGGCTACTCACCCACCGTGCTGGTCGGAGGACTGGCCGCCGCTTACAAACCCGGCGGCGACATCGCTCTTCTCTTTACTGACCAGGAGACCCTCTACATCGTCAAGCGCACCGGGGGTAACTGGGGAACGGAGACCGCCTGGGACAAGACCACCGGCAACCTCTCGAGCGTCGCCGCCGTTTATGACGGTGACTGGCACCTGCTGCTCTCCGGCCGGGACACCGGCGGCAACTACCGGCTCTGGTCGCTGGTCTGCGGCGACGGTGATGAGCAGGCTGCCGGAACCTGGTCTGACTTAAAAACCGTCGCTCAGGCCCCATCGGACGGCGACTACCGGTACGGCGGCGTCTTCCTCGACATCCCCGATGTCCACCGCGCCTTTTTCAGCGAGCAATACGAGGGCACCGAGGCTTACCAGCGTCCTTTCTTCAGCCACACCCTCCCCGAGACCAGCTTCCTGGATAACCTCTGGCGCGAGCCGCTGCCTTTTGACCTCCAGGCAGGCTACGGCCTGGCCCTCACCCACCATGGCGACCGGGCGTGGCTATCCGCCCCCTTCGGCGTCTGGCGCGCCAAACTCACGGAAGAAAGTCTCGACCTCAGCGGCGACGTGCTTTCCGCAAGAGAAAAGCTTACCGCTACCGGCGGCGAGCTTGAAATAGAACTGAGAAACGACGATGGCCGCTACGCCTTGCCGGGGACGGGCGAACTAGCGCTGCTGGAAACCGGTAACGAAGTTGAGTTTAGCCCCGGCTACATCACCCCTGACGGTAAGGAAACCAGCGACGGCCAGTCTTTCTGCCTCGAAGCTTTCGAGCACACCAGCGCGCCGGGCAGAGCCACGCTGGTGCTCCGCGCCTATGACGGCTGGCGGCTGCTGGGTAACTTCCGCGCCGGCCACCAGCTCCGCTGGAACAAGGCCGGCGAAGAGCTTAACGTCAAGGGCATCCTGGCGTTCGTACTGGCAAGAGCCGGCCTGAGACTTGAAGTGAAATCCCAGTCGGACACCATCGGCAGTTTCTACCCCGACTTCACCTTTAAGCCCGGCGACCGCGGCGATGCCATCATAAGGCAGCTGCTTGATTTCGTCCCCGACGTTCTCCGGCTGGAAGGCGCTGCCGCTTACCTCATCAACCCCCGGTCTGATGACCCTGCCGATTACGGCTACGGCACCGGCCATGCCATCTTCGAGGGGAGCTACGCCAAAAGCGCTCCCGGTCAAAACCTGGTCGAAGTGGAAGGTAGAGACCCCGAGAGCGGCGAGCCAATCATCGTAAACGTCTTCGACTGGGATGAGATAGGACGTCTCGACTACCGGCGGTTTCGCGTTGGGGACAGCAACCTTTCGTCGGTGATGCAAGCCCGGGCAAGAGGCGAAAGCGTCTTGCGAAAAGCCGCGATTGCCAGCGGTGGGGGGTTTACCCGGGTGCCGGTTAACTGCGGCCAGCAGCTCTACGACATCATCGAAATAACCGACCCAAAAGCCGGTATGGACGCCGTGAAGAAACGGGTTTTACAAATCGGCCTCGACTACCAGCCAGCCCGCGCCCGCTACGAGATGCGGCTGGGACTGGGGGACGTGTAAAACGGGAGTATATTATGAGCCTCAAAAAAGCCGTTCTCAAGAGTTTCAGCCAGGAGAGTTATACCGCCACCGTCCAGCTAAGCGGCAGCTTGAAGGCCTACCTGGAAGACATTGCCGTCGCCCGAAACCTGCCCGCCGCCGAGATGACCGCGGGACGCAAAGTCGCCGTCATTTTCTTTGATGAAACGAATGCCGGGGAAGCGCTGGTGGTTGCGGTCTATACCTAGCCGGCGCGCCGCTGGTTGCGCCAGTGGCCGGGGACGGGCATATCCTTTCTGGCGGGTACGGCTGGCTGAGAAACTGTCTCATCCTTGCGGACGAAATGCAGCGGGCTGGTGCGGCTGATTGCCTCCGCCGAGCGGTCAGCCGGGCGGACGCGCCCTGCCGGGGCGACCGGCACCGGCGTAAAGCCGATGCGGCGGGGAGCCCTGACTGCCGGAGCAGCCTGCGGCGGGACAAAGGAAACGCCGGGGATTTCAGGCACCGCCTTTTCTGCCGTTGGCTGAGGCGCTACCGCTTCGGGAGAGACGCCAGGCGGCTTTTCTTCCAGCGTGCGGTAAAGACGGCCAATCAACTTTTCCTGCTCGGCAGTGCTCTTTGCCAGGTCCTGGGAGGCGGCGGAGAGCCCCTGAATAGCCGAGGTGTGGCTCTTGATGTTCTCGGCGTAAAGCTCGATGGCCGAGCCTAACTTAACCAGGGTCTGCTCCAGGCTGTCCATCCTCTTTTCGGTGCTGGTTACCTTGGCCGCCACCATTTCGCTCCCATGCTGGCTCTCTTCGATAATCCGGCGGTTGGCGTTGATGACCGGGGCGAAAATGCCATCCTGCAGCCGCGTCCGGCCCCGGTTAATCTCGTCAACGTAGAGGAAAAGCCCGAGCAGAACCACCGAAATAACGAGGAACATCGTGCCCTGGCTGCTCTGGAAAAACAGCAGGATGAAGCCGGCGTAAGGGATGCGGCTTGAAGCCACGCCCAGCAGGTCGGTGGTGCGTACCGTGAACGGGTCGCCGCCGGTGTTATCGCCCTTGGTGCGGAAACCCGTGCCCGCCGGCCCCATATCGCGGACTTCGGTCACGCGGTGGGCCACCACCGGCGGGTAGTTGTAAAAATCACGGATGGCCGAAGGCACCTTGAAAACGATGATGTCGCCGACTTTGACGTCGTTGGGATTGACATCGCTAATCATCATCAGGTCGCCGGCCTTAAGCTCCGGCTCCATGCTGACGCCGAACACGGGCATAAAGGGCAGCGCTCCCCTCACGGAGAAGAACCCCGCCACGCAGACGGCAATCACGCTTATCAGTATGAGTAACCTTTTCATTTCCGTTTGAGCTTGCCTTCTGGCCGGCTCCTTTTAGATTTGCTACTTAATAAGATAACACCCCGCCATAAAAGCGGCCATAAAGATTATAAAGATTCCATAAAGTTTTGATTAAAGTTTCGTAAAAAAATGACGCTAGCGCTGGCCGACCTCGGGATAAAGCTCCGGCACCACCGTCCAGCCTTCCTGCCAGTTGGTGGTGTTATCCGAGACAAGCTGGTAGCTGCCGCCGACCACGCTAAGGGTTTTGCTGCCCTCCACGCCCGGCGGCAGGTTAAGGGTGGCCGAGCCGTTCTCCAGGCTGAGCACCCGGTAATCCGGTGAGCCGGAGGCTTCAACCGAGTCCTGAAGATAAACATTCAGGCTGAGATGGCTGTAAGCCTTGAGCAGGCTGCCGGTATTGGTAAGATAGACCCTGACCTGTAGGTACTCGGCCAACCCTTCGGCCGGGGTAATCTCAAAAAGGTCGCCGGTGGAAACGTTGCCGCTGACGGTGATGTTGCCTGAAACGATTGAATTCCAGTCAGGTTGAGCCCCGGCCACGGCGGTTGTGGCAATATTACCGGTCGGCTCAGGCGTGTTCACCTCACCGGTACCGGTGCTGTAGGCATAAGCCGTCGCCCCGCCCGCCAGCGCCAGGAAAGCCAGAACCTGCAAGATAACGAGTCCTTTTCTCACGGCTAACGCTGCACCACTTCGACGTAAATCTCAGGAGTAATACTCCAGCCCTCGGCCCAGTCAGAAGAGTTGTCGGAAACCTTGCGGTAGCTGCCGCCGACCACCGAGAGCATCTTCTCCGACGAGCCGCCGCCGACGGAATAGCTGACGCTGATGTCGCTCAGAGTGGGAGTGGCGCTGCCATCGCTGGAGAAAACCCCCCGGTACTGAATCCAGCTATAGCCGTCGTGAACTGTGTTGACGGCGGTGCCGCTGGTGGTGTAGTAGTCGCCGGTACCGGTCGGACCGTACCAGGTGGCGCTGGCCAGCTCTCCTTGCGTTAGTGCCGACCGTAGCTGGAACTTGATGTCGGTGCCGGACGGCTCGGTGATGGTAAAGTAAATGATGTGGAAGTCTGCCGCGCTGCCGACGTTAACCTGCGGGGAGAGAATTTCGCCTGAGGTGTAGTACTGGGAGCCGCCGGTCACCAGCCGGACATCGTCAACGTAAAGATAGTCGTTGGTTTGATCCATCCCGGTGCCATCAAAAGCAATCCGGAACTGGCTGGACATGGTGAAACCGGAGAGGTCAATGTCGTAGAAGTGATAGGTATTGTCGCTGTCGGCACTGGTCCAGCTCTGTACCGTCGTCCAGGTCGTGCCATCGGGGCTGACCCGGGCGACGGCAATGTCGCCCGCCTCCAGGGAGTTAGCCTTCGCCCAGAACTGGAGATGAACGCCAGCCTGGCCGGAGAGGTCAAGCGCCCGGTCAACGTAGCCGTTTGCCCCCTGAAGCCGCAGGTGATAGCTGCCCTGGTAAGGGAACTGCAGGGTGACGATGGCGGCATTACCCGAGGTAGACCAGGGCGCCAGCCAGCCGCTGCCCCCGGCAAAGCCGCCACTCTCGAAGTCATCGCTGGCGAGAGTGGTGGGCGGCAGCATCGCCAGCTTGACGTCACCGGGGCTGCTGGCAGTATCCAGATTGGTGAGCGTGCCCGACTCGAAATCTGCCTGGGTGGTCTGCGTCCAGCTCTTCAGGCCGAAGCCAGTCGCCGTGAGACTGAAAGTGGCGATGCCGTTGTCCAGTGTCAGCAGGCGGTAGTCGGGCGTGTCCTCGGCCTCTTCGGAGTCTTCCTGGTACAGTTTGATGTTGAGGTAGCGATAAGCCTTGATGAGCGCGCTGGTGTTGGCGAGGTAGGCTTTCACCACCAGGTCGCCGGTATAACCCGCCCCGGGAGAGAGGCCGTAGAGGTCGCCGACCGGCACCTCGCCGCTGATATTCGCCGAGACAAGCGAGTTCCAGTCCGGCTGGCCGGCCGCTTCGGTAACCGTGACGATATCGCCGGAGGGGTCCTGCAGTCCCAGAGTCACAACACTGTTGTTATAGGTATAGACAAAACCGCCGCCGCTCACCAGCAGGATAAGCGCCACCGCCACCGCAAACCACAACTTCTTCTTCCGCATCTTGCTTTTCCGATGGCTCAGGGCAGCCCCTACCGCTGCGTAACCTCGACGAAAAGCTGCGGCTGGACGCTCGAGCCGCTAAGCGACTTCCAGGGATGTAGCTTGTAGCTGCCGCCCGAAAGCACGACCTTGTAAGGCCCGGTGCCGGTGCCGTTGGCCCAGGTGAAGAAAGCCGTGCCGTTCTGGAGGTTAAGCACCTGGATAGTACCCTGTTCATCGGAGACCGCGCTGGAGTTGTCGGTGAAGCTGAGCGACATATTCATGTGATTGTACTGGCGGATGAGCTGGCCGGCGTTCACCAGGTCGACCCTGATGACCAGGTCGCCGGTATAGCTGGCATTCGGCGTGATGGTGAAAAGCGTGCCCTCCGGCCAGGTGCCGGTAAAGTTACCGAAGACGGTGGGCGCGGTGATGTTGCCCGCGGTTACCGTGGCGAAGTCCGACTCGGCGGCACTGACCCCGATGGTCGTGGTCGCGGTGGTAAAGGTAAAGGCATACATTCCCAGGCTGCCCACCAGCACCAGTGCAAAGATTATAATGATGAGCTTTTTCATCTTGCTGCCTCCAGGATTATTCTCTCCGCTTCATATCTTACTACTTTTCCGGCGCTCACTCAAACGGGGCTCCGTTCCCATCAGGAGCCCCGTTTAAACGTTATGTCACCAGGCTAATCCTAGCCGGCCTGTACCACCTCGGCGTAGAGCGTCGGGCCATAGATGCTGCCGGAGATAAACGCCCAGGGGAAGGCCCGGTAGATACCGCCGGTGGTCTTGATGTAGTAGGTCGTGCCGCCGGTCAGGTTATCGGCGAGGAAGGTGACAACGCCGTTGTTCAAGGTAAGTGGCTTTTCGATACCCTCGCTGTCGGCCGGGGTGCTGGTGTTATCGGTCAGCGAGAGCGCCATCAGAAACATGCCGTAGGTCTTGGAAAGGTCGTCGAGGTTGGTGAGGTAAACATTCACCTCAAGGTCGCCGGTGTAGTTGGCCGCCGGGACGAGATTGAACAGGTTACCCGAGCCGATGGCGCCGCGGTAGCTGCCGAAGACGTTGTAGCCGGGCACGGTATTGTTGGCGCTCATACTGGCGAAGTCGCTACCGCCGGAGGTGGCGGTGATGCTCGTCGAGGCCGAGGTAAAGGTGAAGGCAAACATCGTGGCGCTGGCCGCCAGGGCCACCACCAGCGCGCCCACCAGCGCCTTCCGGAACGCACCCATTGTCTTGATACTATGCTTTATTTCCATTTCTTTACTCCTGTTAATGAGCAATTCGCTCAAATCAATTACCTTTTTAAGACTTTCGACATCGTTTCCCCCATCACATACGTCTCCCCCCTATTTCAGTTCCGCCATCAGGGAAAAGAACTGCTCCTTGAGGCTGTTTTTGAAAGCATCGAATTCGCTCTTGGTGATATAATCGCCCTTCGAACCGCCGTTCGGACTCTGTGGCAGGGCGGGACTGTTCTGACCCACGATTATCAGGCGCCGCTGCCGCTCGTTGGTCACCAGCTTGTAGAGGACAACCTCCAGTTCGTGAGCGACCACGTCTTCGGCCAGGGAAAGAGCCTGCGCCGCTTTATCCGGGGGACTGCCGCCGGCAAGCAACCGCATTATCTCGGTCTCGCGGGGCGTGAGCCGCGACATCATGTCGGCGAGATTTCCGCCGATAGCCCCGAAAGCCTCGAACTCGTCCAGCACCCGTTTGGCGATTTCGGGCTTGACCAGCGCCCGGCTGATGGGATTGGCCCCCTGAACGACCTCGTTGACAACGCTTATTAAGTCGCCGGGGTCAATGTCTTTAGTGACGCAGGCACTCGCCCCGCTCTTCAAGGCAGCGTAGAACTTTTCCTCGTCTTCACTTTCCAGCACCAGAATCACAGCGACTTCGGGCAGGGGCTGCTTGATGCGGCCGGTAGCCTCGATACCGGTCAGCCGCCCGTGAACGGCGTTCAGGATGGCGATGCGGGGCGGCTTCTGCTCGATGAAGGTCATGGCTTCTTCACTGGAAGTCGTCTCGCCGGTAACTTCAATATCTTCTTCTCCCGAAAGGGTAAAGTGGATGCCCTCGCGGAAGAGCACCTGCCAGTCTGATAAAAATACCGTGATTTTTTCCATTTTCCTTTTGTTGCCTGCTCGCTTGATTTTGCTTGCCCAGTTATAAAACTATCACACAATCGTAAAGATGCCCATAAAAATCATAAATATTTCATAAAGTTTTCGTTAAGGTTTTGTAAAATAAAAAGGGGGGAATTACGGGCGGATGAACTTGTAGCCCATGCCGTGCTCGGTGGTGATGATGGCCGGGACATCGACGTTATCGCCCAGCTTCTGCCGCAGGTGCTGGATGTGCACCCGGAGCAGGTCGCGGGATTCGCGATAATCATCTCCCCAGACCCGGCTCAGCAGGGTCTCGTGGGAAAGCAGGCGGCCCTCGTTTTTAATCAACTGAGAAAGCAGCTTGTACTCGGTGGCGGTGAGCTTGACCGGAATGCCATCCACCTTCACCTCGCCGCTGGCAAAGTCCACCCAGAGCTTGCCCGAGGCAAACGGCTCCTGGCCGTTACCGACCACCCGCCCCTGGACGCGGCGCATCACCGCCTGCACCCGCGCCATCAGCTCCACGTGGCTGAAAGGCTTGGTGATATAGTCGTCCGCCCCGAGTTCAAGGCCACGGGCAACGTCAACGTCCTCGCCGCGCACCGTAAGCATGATGACCGGCACCTGGGAAAAGCGTCTTATCTCGCGCAGCGTCTCGAAGCCGTCCATGTCCGGCAGGCCTACGTCAAGTATTACCAGGTCGGGGTTTTCCGTCTCGACCATTTCCAACCCGCTCTTACCGTTATCGGCCGAGACCAGCTGGGTGCCGCTCCAGCGCATCTTAAAACAGAGCGAGACCACTTCCACGATTTCACTGGAGTCGTCAACCACCAGCACCTTCATATGCCACTACCCTCCACCTGCAAGTTTCTATCCAGAGGCAGAGAGAAGAAGAAACTCGACCCCTTTTGTTCCTCGCTCTCCAGCCAGACCCGGCCGCCAAGTTTTTCCACGCACGTCCTGGTGATGGTGAGTCCGAGGCCGCTGCCCGCCAGCTTGCCGCTGCCCCGTCCCAGCCGATAGTAAGGCTTGAAGATGTTCCCCCATTCTCGCTTCGGGATGCCGACGCCGGTGTCGCTCACGCGGGTAACGAGCGCATCATCATCGCGCCGGGAAGCTACCGTAATGCGGCCGCCCTCCGGGGTGAAATTACTGGCGTTAGAGAGCAAATTTTCCACGATTTGCTCAAGACACTGCCGGTCGGCCCTGACCGGTGGCAGCGACGGCGGGATATCCAGAACCAGCTGCTGGCCGCGGCCTTGAAAGATGGCGTAAATCCGCGTGGTGACATTGGAAATCAGCTGTCCCAGGTCAATCGCCTCAGGCACCAGACGGAAATCCGCTACCAGCCACTGCGTCACCTTGGAAAGGTCACCGAGCCGCTCTTTGAGACGGTGGGCGTTGCGGATAATGCTGCAAACAAGCCGCCCGGTATCGCTCTGCTCGTCGCTGCCAAGCTCTTCACCCAGCAGCTCGGCAGACACGATGATGGCGCTCAAGGGTGTCTTGAGCTCATGCATGATGGTGGCGGTGTAATCGGCAACCCGGTAGTTCGCGGCGGCGGTTTCTACAGGCTTATCCATGCGTCAATATTGCTCTCACATCACCCGGCCGATACCGGTCGGCTATAGACCCGGTAAATACCGGGCGCCATCTAATCCCTCAGGCTGCGCGCGATATTTTTCAATATGGTGAGCACGCCGACCACCGTCCGCTGCACTTCCGGTGTTTCCTGCCCCAGCACGTTGGCGACGTACGGGTCAAGGCGACTTCCGGCATAATTGTGGTCCCGGTCGGCCACGCTGCCGCTGCGCCGCGATAGATACCCGGCCAGGGCAAAAAGTTCGTCTTCAGCAAAACCGAGCGGCCCGGCGATGCGATGCAGGATATGGGCTGAAGGAAAACGCTGCCCCCTCTCCACCCGCCCCAGGTGAGATGGTGACACCCCCGCCCGGGAAGAAAGCTGCGCAAGCGTCATGTCAGCCGCAATCCTCTGCCGCTTGAGAATTTTACCCAGTTCTCTTCCTTCCGTCACCGTATTCATTGGACACCATCTCCGATTGTACGCATTATAGTTTTGCCAAATGGCAAATGTCAATATAGGTAATCTGTTTCCCTAAAACTCGGTGCGAAACGCATTCTTGACGGCCAGGCGGGGCGCGGTTAGAATTGGCATGGCCGAAACATAAAATGAACAGAGATTACGATGTCATCATCGGCGGCGGCGGGCCGGCGGGCATCTTCGCCGCCATGGAACTGGTCAAAGAGCCTAACTGCAACATTCTCCTGGTGGAAAAAGGCCTCAACATTGAAGGCCGCCGCTGCCCCGCCCTCAAAAGCCAGCAAGCCTGCTACGCCTGTACTCCCTGTCACCTGGTCTGCGGCATGGGCGGCGCCGGGGCTTACAGTGACGGCAAGCTGACCTTAAGCGGCGAAGTCGGCGGCCGCCTCCCCGACTACCTGGGAATGAAAGACGCCCTTTCGCTGATTGGCGAGGTTGACCGCACTTACCTAAGTTTCGGAGCGCCGGCCAGGCTATTCGGCACCGGCCCCCGGGCCGCCGCCTGGCAGGCGAAAGCCGGCCGGGCCGGGCTGAAACTCACCCCGGTGCCCATCCGCCATATGGGAACAGAGCGTTCCCGCGAAGTCCTCGGGGCGATGCAGTCCCACCTGGCAAAACGCCTGGAACTCAAGCTGGCGACCAGCGTAAGCACGGTAAATGCCGAAAACGGCGCGGTGAAGGGCATCGTCACCGACGCCGGAGAAGAATACAACTGCCGCTACCTGATTTTAGCGCCGGGGCGCGAAGGCGCCGACTGGCTTGCGCGGGAGACCGCCCGCCTCGGCCTGACCATGCACCAGAACCCGGTTGACGTCGGCGTGCGCGTCGAAGTCGCTTCCGGGGTGATGGCCGAAATGACCGGCGACCTCTACGAGGCCAAGCTCGAATTCCTGCCGGGCAAATTCCATGACCACATCCGCACCTTCTGCATGTGCCCCGGCGGCGAGGTCATCATGGAATCCACCGGCGGCACCGACCCGGTCGTCACCGTGAACGGCCAGAGTTACTCAAACCAGCAGACCCCGAACACCAACTTCGCCCTGCTGGTCAGCACCACCTTCACCAAGCCCTTCCACGAACCAATCGCCTACGGCAAATACCTGGCGCGCCTGGCTAATCTACTGAGCGGCGGGGTACTGTTGCAACGCCTGGGCGACCTGCGCCTCGGCCACCGCTCCACCCCGGAACGCATTGCGCGGGGCAAAGTCCAGCCCACCCTGAAATGCGCCACCCCCGGCGACCTCAGCTTCGCCCTGCCCTACCGCCACCTATCCGGTCTGCTGGAGATGTTCGGCGCAATGGAAAAACTGGTGCCCGGCGTCGCCGCCGACGATACCCTCCTCTACGGGCTGGAGGTGAAATTTTACTCTTCCCGCCCCGAACTCAGCCAGAACCTTGAAACCGAGATAAAAAATCTCTTCGCGGTGGGCGACGGCGCCGGGGTGAGCCGCGGCCTCGTCCAGGCATCGGCTTCGGGAGTAGTCGCCGCCCGCGAAATCAGTCGCCGACTTAAAAACCTCCAGGTAGGGTAATCAGCGCAGGATGCGGAGGCTTGTATTGGGTCATTTTAGCAGCGTACTGCCCTCGCCAGAAGTTGACAACCGCCTCGCCGCAGTTTATCATTGTTATGGTTTTTCACAGAAGGAGGGGATGTATATTTGAGTGAAGTCAGAGCTCAGGGGAACGAAAGCTTTGAAAGTTTGCTCAAACGCTTCACCAAGAAGGTACAGCAGGACAGCATCTTATCAGAGATAAGGAAAGGGGAACACTACGAGAAGCCAAGCGTCAAAAAGAAGCGCAAAGCCGCCGCCAAAAGACGCAAGAGCATACGCTCGTCCCGACCAAAACCTCAGCGGTAAGGTAACGTGAGCACGGATTCTCCGTTAAAGATAAAGTTCCAGAACGACTTAAAGCAGGCCATGAAGGATGGCGATAGGGTCAAGGTCGCCACGCTACGCCTGGTGCTTTCGGCGGTCGGCTATGCCGAGATGGACAAGCAGGCCGACCTGTCCGACAGCGACATTTTAGGCATCCTCGCCAAGGAAGCCCGCCAGCGCGAGGAAAGCATCACCGCCTTCAAGTCCGGTAACCGCCCCGACCTGGTCGCCAGAGAAGAGGCGGAGCTGGCAGTGATAAAGTCCTACCTGCCCGCCGCCGCCAGCCGCGATGAGATTGTGGCGCTGGCGAAGAAGGTCATCGCCGAGACCGGCGCCCAGGGGATTCGGGACAAGGGCAAGGTGATGCCCAAGCTCATCGCCGAGCTTAAGGGCAAGGCCGACGGGCGCGTTATCAACGAAGTTGTGAGCCAGCTGCTGGGGTAAAACCCAACGAACATTCCGCTTTTTTATAGACACCACAAAGGATGAAAATGCCGTTCGTACTGAGCTCAGTCGAAGTATGAACGGCCCTTCGACAAACTCAGGGTAAACGGGGAAACACCTTGTTTTAGAGCAACCTCCCAAATCATTTCTGTCAGCCCCCTTCAAATTCGCTCGTAAGATATGTTAAAATATTACAGGTGATGGAGCTCACCTGAGCTTAAAGACTCGAACCGTCCTAACGACTGATAGCTTCTACTGGTCATCCGGTAGAAGCTTTTCTTTTGTACGGGATTAGCTAGGAATATGAGGAGTAGGTTCTGAAATGCGCATGCTCTTGCTTCTGGCAGCCGCGGGCGCACTCGGCACCCTGAGCCGCTACGGGCTGGGCGGCCTGGTGCAAAAAGTCGCCGGCTATGGCTTTCCTTACGGCACTCTAATCGTTAACGGGCTGGGGTGCCTGGCAATCGGGTTCATTATGCAAATTGCCCTCAGTACGGATATAATACCGGCAAACTTCAGAATCGCAGCGACCATCGGTTTCCTGGGGGCATTCACCACCTTCTCCACCTTCAGCTACGAAACGGTGAGGTTTCTTGAGGATGGCGCCTGGGTAGCTGCTTTACTGAACATCGGCTCGAACCTTGGCGTCAGTCTGCTGGCGACTTTATCCGGCATACTGCTCGGACGAATAATTCTCGGGGGAGTCTGATGAAAGAACTAAGTGGCGAACACATATTATTACGTATCTTCATCGGGGAATCCGATAAACAGGACGGCAAGCCAGCCTATCAGGCGCTGGTCGAAATGCTGCGGCACGAAAAAATCCGCGGAGCGACCGTGCTCAGGGGCATCGTTGGCTATGGCGCTCACAGCCACCCCCATACTATGAACATCCTGCGCCTGAGCCAGGACCTGCCCATCATCATCGAAGTAGTGGATTCCCAGGAGAACATTGACCGTGTCATGCCTCAGATAGAAAGGATTGCCAGCAGCGGCCTAATCACCATGGAAAAGGTACGTGTCCTGCGGTATGGACAATAGGAGGGGCATCAGCAGTGCTTCACCTCTCCTTCCTCAACACCTCTACTTCTTCTTTTGACGTAACCGCCGCCCAGGGCAGTTTAACACCCGCGTCCCATTCCGTGTGGGCAAAGTAGTCGCCGTCCACCCCACATTTAGCCAGCGCCCGCTTGAAACCAGCCAGGGTCGGCGCTGCCATTTCCGCAAGAACCATACCCAGCGTCTTGTCACCCCGCGCCAGTATTGCCTGCGCCTCGCTCCAGGCGGGGCTTTCCGCCTTCACCTTGATGCCTTGCGAGGACAGCCCGGCTTTTAGCTGTTTCAGACGGCTATTCACCACGTCCAGCCGCGCCATCGGCTGCCACTGGAAGGGCGTACCCGCCTTGGGCACGAACGGCGCGACGTTCAAGCTCAGGCGCGCGCCGCTGCCCGGCATTTCCTTTAACCGGCGAGAGAGCTTCACTATCGCCTCAATGTCGTCATCGCTCTCGGTGGGCAGGCCAATCATGAAATAGAGCTTCAATTGCTTTACACCAAGCTCCGCCACCATCGCCACCGCCCGCATTATGTCATCTTCATTGATGCCCTTATTGATGAGACGGCGCAGGCGTTCCGAGCCTGCCTCGGGAGCCAGTGTCAGCGTCTTTGCGCCGCTTTGGAGCACCGCTTCTAGGACAACCGGCGATAGCGGCTTGATGCGCAGCGAGCTTAGCGAGATTTGCGCCCCCATTTTTTGCAATTCTAGCACCAGCGGCTCGATTCCGGGGTGGGCGCTCACCACCGCCCCCACCAG
>QZJL01000017.1 GCA_003599745.1 Dehalococcoidia bacterium
CGTGCTATTGAAGTGGAAGAGGAACCCGGACTACTTCAAGTATGACCAGTACGGCAACCGGCTGCCTTACCTGGACGGCATTGAGTTTTACCAGGTGGGCAACGCCAGCTCCAACGAGATGCTGGTGGGCCGGCGGCTGGACCTCAAGAGCCCCACCACCGGGGCGGCTACCGTGGATACCTACGAATACCTGACAAAAGGGGCGCCGGAGCTGCTCTGGCAGCAGCGGCTCAGGGATAACAGTATTACCATTTACCTAAATATAAGTAAAAAACCGCTGGATGACGTTCGCGTGCGGCGTGCCATCGCCCTGATAATGGTGCCGGAAGACATCCTTATAGGTTACAGCGGCAGCGCCATGTTCGGTATACCCGGCCAGGGGCTCCTGTCGCCGTCCTTCGGCGTTTCCCATGAGGAAGTCGCCCGGCTATTGGGCTGGGATAAGCCCTACGAAGAGAGGGTGGCCGAAGCCCAGCGGCTGATGGCCGAGGCCGGCTACCCTGATGGCTTCAAGACGCTGAACCTGATGGCCCTGGGGAGCACCAGCGGGCAGGCTGGCGGCGCTACCCAGGTCCTGGCTGATGCAATGCGAAAATACCTGAAAATTGAAAGCGAGATGTTCTCCAGTACCCAGGGCGCCGAAATTTACAAGCGGATTGACGAAAACAACTACGATGTGTTCACCGGCGAGCTGAGAATCGGGCAGGACCCGGCTTTCCTCAAGATATATTTCGGCTCTGGCGGTTACGCCAACTACGCGCGCTACTCTAACCCGGAACTTGATAGAATTCTTGAAGGCCTTGACCGCATAACTGACCCCGACCAGAGGCGGGAGGCTATCTGGTCGGCGGAGCGCATACTGCTGACCGACCTTCCGGCGCTCCCCACCGGAGCATTCAACATTAACTTTATGCCGTATTATCCCCACGTGAAGAACATGCGGTGGAATGACATGTCCTACTCGAATATTAACCGCCTGGAAGATGTCTGGCTCGACGAGTCATTGAGGATAAAATAGCTCGGAAGAGGTTAAAGCTTGAAGGCCGGGTAGTTGTGGTGACCGGTGGCACCCGAGGTATCGGCTGGGCGATTGCTAGGACTGCCGCTACCGACGGTGCCACCGTGGTGATTTGTGCCCGCGACGAAACCGCCGTGCGGGAGAGCGTCGCCAGGCTGAAAGAGCTAGGCGCTAACGCTTCGGGCATCGCTGCCGACGTTTCCAGGGAAGGCGACCTCGCCAGGCTGCTCGAACACGTAACCAGTACCTGGGGCCGGCTCAATGTCTGGGTGAACAACGCCGGGGTGAGCGCCGGCCGGAAAAAATTTGAATCGCTCGCCGCGGCGGAAATTGACCGGCTGATAAGCATCAATTTCGCGGGAACGATGAAAGCGGCGCGACTGGTCATCCCTTACTTTATCAGGCAGGGCGGCGGCATACTGCTGAACATAAGTGGTAAAGGTGGTGACGGACGTGCGGCGCCTTTTAATACCACCTATGCCGCAACCAAGGCGGCTGTGGTCAGCTTCACGCGCAGCCTGGCCGAGGAATACCGGCGCTACCCGGTTTCGATACATACCATCTCCCCTGGCATGGTGGCTACTGAATTCTATAAAGACGTAATGACCGGGCCAGAGATGGCGTCCCAGGCGAGGAAACTGGCCTATATCATGCGTGTCGTCGGTGTTCCGCCGGAAGAGGTCGGCAGGCTGGTAGTCCAGGTTGCCACGCAATTGCCGGGTAAAGTCACTGGTAAAAACTACAGCACAATCCGAGGTCGCCGGAAGTGGCTCGGGGCGGCGCGCTTTGTCTGGTACCGGTTTACCGGAAAAATTTAGTTTGTTTTAATTTGAGCAAATGATGAAGGATAGTATGAAGAAAAACGTGATGACATTTGCCCTGCTGGCATTGCCCGTCTTCTTGTTGAGCGCGTGCTCGAACGGTGAGCTGCAAAATCAGGTACAGGCGCTTACGGAGGAGAAAAGCGGCCTGCAGGCCCGGGTGCAGACCCTGACCGAGGAGAAGGCCGCGCTTCAGGAGCTGCTGGACAAACAGCCCGGTCTGAAAATAGACTACCTGGATACCACTGCCAGCGTGGACAGGACGGGCGGGCAGGTGAACTGGCGCAACTACGAGGCACGGAATAGCTTTATTGCCGGTTCAACCGACGGCCTGTGGGTCATGTTCGGTTTCAGTAATATGCTCCACAGCGGAAGTGTCAACGTTAAGGCCGATATCTACATTATCTCAAACGGGAAAATCGTTGCCTGGAGGAATAACGACGCCTCCTTGAATAATTCGACCTACTGGGAGCTTTACTGGGGCGACACTTTCGATATCAGTAATTATCCCGCCGGGGACTATACCGCTCTGGTTACCATTCACGATTTTATTGCCGGGACATCCGCCACCAGAAAGGCCGTTTTCAAAATTGAACCGCTGATAAACGGTGATGGCGGAACGGGTAAATAGGCAGATTTACCCCGCACGAATAACTGGGCGTTACTGTGCAATACGCAGAACCAGGACGTTTGAGTTGGTGTTCAAACTGACCGATTAAGATATCACCTTACTCCGTGCGTCGAAGGTGAAGCGTGCCCCCCTTCTTTCTACGCGGTTAGAGATTCCTTAATACCTCACGCTCATATTGGGCAATATCTATGTTTTTTGTGATTTCAATTATGAGATTGGCTTTCCAGATATGACCAAGCTGCAAAGACTGTTCAAATACCAATCCTTGTTTTGATTGAGATGGTATCTCCTCCAAGTATTTGTTTTCTCTTATTGATGGCATGCTCGCAAAAATACCTAAAAACTTCTGTACCTGCCCAACAGTAGTGGGACCCTCAACCATTTCGTATGCACCATGAGCAATTGCAAAAGCAGGAGAGCCTGACATACCCGGGAAAGCGGATATATCAACTAGAAGTAAAGGTTTACCTTCAAAATCTGTATCGGGTTCGCTAGCCATACTTCCTGTTTTCCAGATAGGTAAGCAATTCTTTTTATCGTAGTATCCATAAGGGTATCCGATCAAGGTCACGGTGGAAGTCGGTCTCAATTTGATATTCGCAGTTGTCCAGTCGCCTGATATTCCAAAAACCTTAGCATCGGCGACAATAGAAGATATGATAGGAATTATTGCCACATCAGCTTCGGGTAAATCTTTACTGCTTAGCCAAACTGGTTTTTTGTTTTTCGTGAAGAGTGGAAATCTTATTTCTTTAGTAATGCCAGGATTATTAGGGTCTTTGTGGAGATAGAAAACTATGTTTTCTCCCATGGGTGGTTTATTATCTGTAGGAGCGTAACCTGTGAGTACATGGTGATTAGTAATCAAGAAAAGTACGGAACCAGCATCCTGAGATAAACCAAAGTAGAAACCAGTTCCTTGGGAGACTATTTTATCTCCTTCTAAGAGAAGAACAGGAGTAGTGATTAGTGAAAGATGTTCAACTTGCATGATGTGATTTTAATGACACAGGGAGCAGTTGTCAAAAATTCGCAACAAGAAAACTGGGCGGTATTGTACAATACGCAGAACGCGGACGTTTGAGTTGGCGTTCAACATGACCGCATGACTTACAATCCAATGTCTGACGGAATAGCCCCAAATTGTACGGGAAAAACGAAAAGTGTGAAATGATAATGTTCGAGGCTCTAAAAAGGGTGGTCTATTGTCTGCAATTGATGAGGGAATGTATAATTTATCATCTTTAAGAGAGGATGGTGAGAAATGGAGTACTGGCTTGATAAATGGATAGCGGGTCAGACCGAAAGGAAAGCACTGAAGCCAGAGGTGATAAAGGCCAAATTTGAAAATCAAGATGGGCGTTGCATGTATTGTGGACGTAAACTAAACAGGGCAAACATGCATGCAGATCATAAAAAATCATTAAAAAATGGAGGTTCCAATACGCCTGCCAATATCCAGCTTTTATGCGGATACTGCAACAGGCTTAAAGGCTCAATGAATGATAAGCCATTCAGACGTTACTATGAACTTGACCTTGCTTCTAAAGTGCCTCCTCTAAGATTAATTCCATTTAGTTATTTTGACAAGATCAAAGCAAGCAAGCCGAAAGTCAAAAGGAAAGACCCATACAATGGTTTTTGATGTAGAGCTTCTTCAGCTTCTGTTTTTTAATTCCCTCTGACTGGAATTGTGAAACGGGCGTTTAACAGTAGCACTATCTTGGCTGAAAACGTCAACTTCGGTAGCATAAAAAGTTCAGGAAAATAGAACTGGGCGGTAGTGGGCTCGAACCACTGACCTCTGCGATGTCAACGCAGTGCTCTAACCAGCTGAGCTAACCGCCCGTATGAAACCAGCCTTCCAAAACGCTTAAGTGGCCGGTAGTTCTTATCGCCCGGCGTTTCAGATCGTGGGCTTATAATTAGCTATGATTGCCACCTCAACGGCGCGCCCGCAGTGGGGGCAGACAATGTTCAGGATAACCGGCCGGCTGGTCACCCGCTCGGCCACCGCAGTGACCATAGAATCAATATTATCGAGGCGTTCGTCAAGCATGTTAAGGCGTTTTTTGAGACGCTCAATCTCCACAATCTGGTCATCGGCGGCAGGCGTTTTGTCCTTGGTC
Organism: Dehalococcoidia bacterium; assembly: GCA_003599745.1. Taxonomy (GTDB): domain Bacteria; phylum Chloroflexota; class Dehalococcoidia; order Dehalococcoidales; family SURF-40; genus SURF-40. The sequence goes on from QZJL01000017.1 coordinate 4,600, forward strand.
GCCAACACTTCACTCCCCGGGCGTTTTACTGTCTGATCAGGCATTATTATATACTCAGGGCAAAAGCGATGTCAAAGCAACCCGGCTTTCGCTGGCATGATTGATTTGCCACGTGCGGTGTCGTATTATAATACTACTTCTGGGACAAGGAGGCGCGAAATGGCGGAAGAACTGGTTGGCGAGGTTTCTGACTTCTTTGCCCGGCCGGTAGTAGCCGGCATCGATATGAAAGGGCAGCTCAAGGTCGGCGACAAAATCCGCATTCTGGGGCATACCACCGACATCTCGATGACCGTGGACTCGATGCAGATTAACAACGCCGGTGTTACCGATGCCAAGTACGGTGATGCCGTGGGTATCAAAGTCCCCGACCGCGTCCGCCGTGGCGACAAGGTCTACCGGGTAAGCTAATCCAGCGTCGCTAGGCGATGCTTTTGAGCAGGTTAGCCATCTCGATGGCCTTGACCGCGGCGTCGAAGCCCCGGTTGCCGGCTTTGCTACCGGCCCGCTCGATGGCCTGTTCCAGCGTGTCGGCGGTGATGACGCCGTATATTACCGGTTTACCGCTGTCCAGCCCCACTTTGGCGATGCCCTTGGTTACTTCGGCGGCGATATAGTCGAAGTGGGGGGTGTCGCCGCGAATCACCGCTCCCAGGCATATAACCGCGTCGAAACGTTTGGTCTCGACCAGTTTTTTAGCGATGATGGGCATCTCGAAAGCCCCGGGCACCCAGGCAATCGTCACATCGTCATCACTCGCGCCGTGGCGCCGCAGGGCGTCCTGGGCACCGTTAAGTAGCTTCTCGGTGATAAACTCATTAAAACGGGAAACAACCAGGGCGAACTTCAGTCCCTGTCCCAGCAGCACACCCTCGAAAACGCGGCTCATAACTGCCTCCACTGACTTAAATTATTCCTGGAGTCCGGGTAAATCCAGGATATGCCCCATCTTGCTTTTCTTGGTCTCCAGGTAGCGGCGGTTGTATTCGGTCGGCTCGCAGACGATGGGCACGGTTTCGACGACTTTGAGACCGTAGCCTTCAAGGCCGATGACTTTCTTGGGGTTATTGGTGAGCAGGCGAATCTGGTGTAGCCCGAGGTCGGCCAGAATCTGTGCTCCGATGCCGTAATCGCGCAGATCAGGGCCGAAACCCAGCGCCAGGTTGGCTTCCACCGTATCCAGTCCCTTGTCCTGCAGGGCGTAGGCGCGCAGCTTGTTGTGGAAGCCGATACCTCGTCCCTCCTGCCGCATATAAAGGAAGACGCCCCGACCTTCGCGGGCGATGGCGTCGAGCGCTATATGCACCTGCTCGCCACAGTCGCAGCGCAGGCTGCCGAATACGTCGCCGGTAATGCACTGGCTGTGCACCCGTACCAGCACCGGCCCGACTTGGGATATATCGCCCATAACCAGCGCGGCATGCTCGTCGGGGCTGTTTTCGCTGCGGTAAGCGATGGCTCTGAAGACCCCGTGACGGGTCGGTAGTTCAGCCTCGGCCACCCGCTGCACCAGTTTCTCGGTGCGCCATCGGTAGGCGATGAGGTCGGCGATGGAGACGATTTTGATGCTGTACTTCTCACCCAGTTTCTCAAGCTCGGGGAGGCGCGCCATCGTGCCGTCTTCGTTCATAACCTCGCAGATAACCCCGGCGGGGTAGAGGCTGGCGAGTCTCGCCAGGTCAACTGCTGCCTCGGTGTGTCCCGCCCGCACCAGCACACCGCCCGATTTAGCCCTGAGGGGGAAAGTGTGCCCGGGATAGACCAGGTCTTCCGGGGTGGTCGCCGGGTCGAGTATGGTTTTGATGGTGTGGGCGCGGTCAGCGGCGGAGATACCGGTGGTGACGCCTCTTTTTGCTTCGACCGAAACGGTGAAGGCGGTGCCATGCTTCGAGGTATTGTCGTCCACCATCAGCGGAATTTTAAGCTCATCGAGCCTTTCACCGACAATGGGCATGCAGATGAGGCCGCGGGCGTGACGTGCCATAAAGTTAATGGCCGCCGGTGTTACTTTTTCGGCGGCGATAACCAGGTCGCCCTCGTTTTCCCGGTCTTCGTTGTCAACGATGATGACGAACTTGCCGTCCTTGATGTCCTGTATGGCCGTCGTAATTTCCGAAATTACCACGTCTCAAAATCTCCGTGACAGTATGTAAAACTATGTTACCAGAAAACCCTGTTCCTGTAAAAAGCGCCGGGTGACGGTGCCGCTGCGGGCGGATGCCAGTTTGGCAACGTACTTACCGATAATGTCGGTTTCGAGGTTGACCAAGGTACCGGCTCGCCAGTCCACGATGGTGGTGTTAGTAAGAGTATATCCCACGATTGAGATGCCGAACCAGTTTGAGCCGGTATCGGCTACTGTCAGACTGATGCCGTCCACCGCGATAAATCCCTTGTCCACGACGTAGCGCATCACCTCCGGCGAGGCGCTGATCTTGATACGTTTTGCTTCGGCTTCGCGGGTAATGGTCGTTACCTTGCCGGTGGCGTCAATGTGTCCCTGCACCAGGTGGCCGCCCACCTGTCCGCCCAGCGCCAGGGCGTTTTCCAGGTTCACTTTTTCAGCGGGTCTGAGCCTCCCCAGGTTGGTGAGCCGGAGCGTCTGGGGCATCACTTCGACCGAAAAATAGCGTTCATTGAAGGCGGTCACGGTAAGGCAGACGCCGTTCACGGCGACGCTTTGTCCCAGCTCCATGTTGGCGTTTACTTTACCGGCGGCAACCACCAGTTTCGCCGTAGTAGCTTCAAGAACCTTGCCGACTTCGGTAATGATGCCGGTGAACATCAGCGCTGCCTCACATAGCCGCTCAACATCACGTCTTCGCCGATGGTAGCCACCCGGCAGCGTTCGAGCTTGATGGCTTCGGTAATGGCGCCGACGCCCAGGCCAGCCACCGGCGTGCGGGCGTCCTTACCCCCGATAATCATGGGCGCGATGAAAGCGACCACTTTATCCACCAGGCCGAGGTCGAAAAGGGAGCCAAGCAGAATGCCGCCCCCCTCCACCAGCACGCTGGTTACCTGGCGGCGGCCCAGCACTTCGAAAAGCCGGGTAAGGTCAATTTCACCGTCGGCCAGCGGCATTTCGAGAAGTTCCGCGCCCTCTGCTTCGAGTACTGCCCGCTTGCGCTTCTCAACCGCCGGGCCGATGGCTACCAGAGTCCTGCCTGGTTCGTTAAAGACACGCGCTGACGGCGGTATGCGTCCATGGCTGTCAACCACCAGGCGGAGTGGCTGCCGGTGGGCGGTGCCGCCGCGTCCGGCGCCGCTGCGAACGGTCAGGCGTGAGTCGTCGGCCAGCAGGGTATTTACCCCGGCCATGATGACGTCGGCCTGGTAACGCATATTATGGACGTAGCGCCGCGACTCCTCGTCGCTTATCCACTTGGAGTCTCCGGTGCGGGTGGCGATTTTCCCATCCAGGCTCATCGCGAACTTAGCGGTGATGAAGGGACGACCGGTGGTGATGAACTTGGCATAAGCCTCGATAATTTCCCGGGATGCCTCGGCGCCTTCCCCGAGAAAGGTCTTGATGCCGGCGTTTTCAAGTTCGGCCCGTCCTTTCCCCGAGACGATGGGGTTGGGGTCGAGCATCGCCATGTGAACCTCAGCCAGTCCGGCAGTGATGATGGCGCGGGTGCAGGGGGGTGTTCGCCCCTGATGGCAGCATGGCTCCATGGTAACGTACATTGTCGCCCCCCGCGCCGTTTCCCCGGCTTGCTCGAGCGCCATGACCTCGGCATGGGCGGAACCGGGCGGCTGAGTATATCCTTGCCCGATGACCACTCCGTTTTTGACGATGACCGCACCGACTGCGGGGTTGGGGCTTACCTGGCCAAGCGCCAGCCTCGCCAGGGAGAGCGCCTGCTCCACGTACTCCATAGGCATATTCGATTCTAGCACCCGAAGCCGAACCAGTGCAAACCGCGCCTTCCCTAGCGTTGCTGTCGCCGCAACTAGCCAGGATACTAAAATTCGGGGTATAATGAAATAGTATAGCCATGAAATTAATGATTCGCGACATATTGACCACCTTGCTGGTAGCGGTGGTCGTCTTCTTTGCCCTACAGGCTACCATACAGGTCTCCATCATCAACGGTAGTTCCATGGAGCCGGAACTGCACGATGGGGAGCGCCTTATCATCAACAAGGCGGTCTACTTTTTCGGGGAGCCGGCGCGGGGCGACATCATCGTCTTCTATCCGCCGGAAGGTGGTCCCTCGGCTACCCCCTTCATCAAGCGCATCATCGGTCTGCCCGGGGATATCGTGGAAATCAGAAACGGTGAGGTGCTGGTTAACGGCAGGGCGCTTACCGAGCCATACATCAAAGAAGCGCCGGAGTACACCGTCAAAAAGCTCACCGTGCCCGAAGACAGCTACTTCGTTCTCGGGGATAACCGTAACCTGAGCAACGATTCCCACAGCGGCTGGACGGTAGAACGCAGTCAGATTATCGGAAAGGCCTGGGTCTCAATCTGGCCGCCGTCGCTCTGGGGGTTGGCACCGCATTATGACTGGTGATAGGTCCCGGGATGACCCTGAAGGTTTTATGACGCTAACTCCCGAAGAAATCTTTGAGAAGTCCGGCACGGTGTTGAAAGGTCACTTCAACCTGGCTTCAGGGCTTCATTCCTCTGTCTATTGGGAAAAGTTCCGCGTCCTTCAGTACCCCGAATACACCAGGGCGCTTTGCCGCCTCATCGCCGACCATTATCGTATAGAAAAAATAGAGGTGGTTGCCGGGCCGACCACCGGAGGCGTCATCCTAGCCTACGAGACCGCTCGCCAGCTTGGCGTGCGCGGCATCTTCGCCGAAAAGGAGCCGGGGTCGGAGCTACGGTCTTTCCGGCGGGACTTTGAAATCGGGTCGGGCGAGCGGGTGCTCATCGTTGATGACATCCTTACCACCGGCAAATCAATTAGCGAAGTGCTGGCGGCGGTGGCTTCTACCGGAGGGAAAGTCGTCGGCATCGGTGTAATGGTTGACCGTTCCGAGACGCCGATTGACTTCGGTGTGCCGTTTTTCAGCTGTCTGAAAGTCCAAGCCGAGGCCTACCGTCCTGATGCCTGCCCATTATGTGCGCAGGGCGTCCCGCTAGTTCACCGGGGAACCAGCACGCCTCAGTCCCCAAAATAAATAGTGCCGAGGAGTCGTGCCATTGCTCGGAGAAACCGTTAGCGCCAGCCCACGCTTCGAATACCTTTTTCATCCTAGAAGTATCGCCGTGGTCGGTGTTTCGACTGATTTTTCCCGCGTCGGCCCGGGACGTATGTACGTCGAAGCTCTGTTGGGCTCCGGTTTTAAGGGTAAAATCTATCCCGTAGGCCGTAGCGGCGGTCAGGTCTTCGACCTGCGGGTCTATCCCGCTCTCAAAGATATTCCGGGCAGCGTTGATTATGTCATCAGCGCCATCCCCGCTTCAGAAACTCCCCGGCTTGTCAAGGACTGTGCCGCAAAAGGTGTTAAAACCGTACACATGTTTACCGCCGGTTTTGGTGAAATTGCGGCAAAGAATGGTAAAAAGCTTGAGGACGAAGTTGCCTCGCTGGCACGGCGTAGCGGCATCCGGCTCATCGGCCCCAACTGCATGGGAATCTTCTGTCCTGATACCGGACTTAGTTTTGAACTATCACTGCCCCGGCGGAGCGGCAGCATCGGTTTTGTCTCGCAGAGCGGCGGCAACGCTATCCAGGCGGTGCGGGAAGCTCAGACCAAGAACCTCTACTTCAGCAAAATCATCAGCTACGGCAACGCCGCTGACCTTGACGAGTGCGATTTTCTGGATTACTTAACCGATGACCCCGGGACGAAAATAATTACCGCTTATATCGAGGGTTTCGAAGACGGCGAGCGTTTTAAAAATGTTATACGCCGTGCCGCCCGCGCAAAGCCGCTGGTTGTTTATAAGGGCGGCACCAGTGCCGGCGGCCGCCGGGCGGCATCTTCCCATACCGGCGCTATTGCCGGTTCGGAGATAGTCTGGGAAAGTTTCTTGAAGCAGGTGGGGGCTGTCCAGGTTTATAGCCTTGACGAGGTGCTGGACATGGCGGTGCTTTTCAACTATCTTACTCCTCCTAAGGGCAAAGCAGTGGGCATCATCGGCATCGGCGGCGGTAACAGTGTGCTGGCGGCGGACGCTTGCGCCCGCGAAGGGCTTACCGCGCCACTGCTGCCGTCGGCAATACGGCGGAGACTGGAAGCCATCTATTCGAGCGAAGCTGGTGGCAGCTTCCGTAACCCGGTTGATATGTATTTTGCCAAATTTAACCTGGCGCATGAGACAGTCAGGGCGGTGGCCGACTCGCCCGGGATTGACCTGATTATCGTTCACATGACGATTGGCTGGAGCCCCAAGAACGACGTTGACCTGGCCAAAAAACATGTCGAACTGCTCACAGGCATATGCGGCGAGGTCAAAAAGCCAGTGGTGGTGGCGCTGCGCCCTTTTGGACCGGCAAAGTACACTGACGCTACGGCTGATGCCGAAGCCGCGCTGTTTGAGGCGGGCTTTCCCGTCTTCTTTTCCGTTGCAAGCGCCGCCCGGGCAATTAACCGTTACGTGGACTATTACCAGCGGCGCAAGCGTTCTCGCTGAGGGTCTGAAGTCGCCTATGGGTTCTTATGGAACCTGTCCCCTTATGCCTCCTCCTGCCCCAATTCTTTCAGGAGAGGGGATACAAGTGGTGAGGTTACAATTCTGCCATTAAGAAGGATTTGAGGTCTTTTCAAGTCCCCATCTTGTATTACTACTGCCTGCGGCCAAACTCGCGTTCGAGGCGGGCGGCGCTGATGGAGATTGTGGTGGGGCGGCCATGAGGACAGGTATTCGGTAGTTCTGTCTTTTCTAGTTCGCGTACGAGTTCCCTCATCTCGTCTGGTGAAAGCACTTTGCCGGCTCTAACGGCGGCGTGACAGGCCATCAGGTTGAGCACCGGCTCCGTCCAGTCCGTTCCGGTACTACTCTGCTGGATGGCTATTAGCTCCCGCAGAGCCGACTGCCAGTTGCCGCCAAGCAGCGATGGTACCGTCCTTACCAGGAACGCGCCGTCACCGAAAGGCTCGATGTTAAAGCCAAAGTCAGCTAGTTCGCGGTAGCGCGCTTCCAGTGCAGCAGCCTCAGCTGGAGTTACTTCAAAGGCCACCGGTTCCAACAGTCCCTGCACCTTTATGCCGTGAACCTGTAATTGCGCGGCCAGCTTTTCCTTGAGGATGCGCTCGTGGGCGGCATGCTGGTCGATGAGGTAGAGGCCGTCGGGTCCCTCAGCCACGATGTAGGTAGCCAGCACCTGGCCGATGATGCGCAGCACCGGCAGCGCTGCCCGTGGTGTTGTCGGCGGTGTTTCCGCCGTCATTCTGGCAGGGTGTTCGCGGGCGGGTGACAGCAAGGGCGACGGTGAAGGCGGGTATGGGGTGGGGGAGTAGGCAATCGCCGCTTCACTAACACCGGGGACGGTGGCCTGCCTGACCAGCGTCCGCCGTACCGCCCGCTGGACGGCGGTAAAGACGGCGCGCTCGTCCCTGAAACGTACTTCGGCCTTGGTAGGGTGGACGTTGACATCAACGTCTTCAGGCGGCATCGCCACTTCGATAACCGCGACAGGGTGCTTGTTTACGGTCAGCAGTCCCAAATAGGCTTCCTCGACCGCTTTTGTCAGCAGGCGGCTCATTACCCAGCGGTGGTTTATCAGAAAGATAAGGTTGTCGCGGCTGGCGCGGCTCACTGACGGTGAGCTTGTCATACCGCTGACCTTGATGCCCCCGACATTTTCCCAGTCTGGTTCGACAAGCGGTAACATACGATTGGCAACTTCCTGGCCGTAAATTTCGATGAGGCTGTCGAGTAACCTGCCGGTGCCGGGTGTTTTGAGGACCGCGCGACTCTCCAATATGAGATTGAACCTGACGCCGGGAAAGGCTATGGCATAGGCGCTGATGACTGCCGCAATCCGGCTATTTTCGGTGTTTGTGGATTTTAAGAATTTGCGCCGCGCCGGCACGTGGGTAAACAGGTTTATCACCGTCACCGTCGTACCCGCCGGGCGTCCTGCCTGGCTTTTGCGGACTAGTTCGCCGTCCCGCAGGCTAATTATTGTTCCGGCAGTTTCGCCGCTGGCGAACGTGAGCATCTCAACGTCGGCGACGGCGGTAATGGCGGGCAGCGCCTCGCCCCGGAAACCTAGAGTTGCGATTTGCTTCAAGTCATCGAGTTTAGAAACCTTGCTGGTGGCATGACGCCGGAAAGCGACCTCGACCTCGCCCGGGGAAATGCCGCTGCCGTTGTCGGTCACCCGGATGAGACTGAGGCCTCCGTCTTTGACTTCAACGGAAATCTGGTTTGCGCCGGCGTCCAGCGAGTTTTCGACCAACTCTTTCACCACCGAGGCCGGGCGCTCGACCACCTCACCGGCAGCAATCTGAGAGATGACTTTTTCTTCGAGAACCCTGATGGTCACCTAAGCCACCTTCTCCAGCCGGGCAAAGCTGAGCATCAGCTTTTTCACCGCACCTTTGAAAGCCACCACCGCTTCGAAGTCGCCGTTGGATGGTTTCAGGCTGACGATGGTGCCCTCGCCGAATACGCCGTGGCGCACCTTGTCGCCTTCACTGAACTGGACGGTGGGCGGCGGCGGTGCCGGGGTCTGAACGGGACGGTTCCATTCATAGACTGCCTGGTCTGGCGATGCCCCGGGTTTGTTCGCTCCCTGTACCAGGTATGACGGCAAATCGCCCAGAAAACGTGAGGCGTTGGAAGTTCCCCGCGTGCCAAAGGCGGCGCGGCGGAAGGCGCGGATGATGTATAAGTACGTCTTGGCGCGGGTGATGCCCACGTAGAAAAGCCGCCGCTCCTCCTCCATCTGGCCGGGGTCGTCAAAAGACCTGATATGGGGTAATAACCCCTCTTCCAGACCGACGATGAAGACTGCCGGAAACTCCAGGCCTTTGGCCTGGTGCAGGGTGATGAGCGTCACCTTCTCCGGGCTTTCTTCGAGACTGTCAACATCCGAGACCAGCGCCACGCCTTCAAGGAAATCCGCCAGACCTTCGCGGGGCGGGTAGTCGCGGTAGGCTTCGGCCACGCCGCGCAGCTCGACTACGTTCTCCCAGCGCTCCTCGTCACCGGTTTCGCCTTTAAGATAGTCCCGGTAGGCGGTACGCGCCGTCAGGGCATCGAAAAGCCCGAGCAGGGCTTTTTCCTTACTGGCAGCGATAAGCTCTTCGGCCAGCGTTACGAAAGCGCCAAGCGAGCGGCGCAGCGTGGGACTTCCTTCACCTTCGCCGGTACTGACAAGCTTGATGGCATCATATTCGCTAACGCCTTTCTCACGCGCCAGCGATTTAATGTAGTCGAGGCTTTTTTGCCCGATACCCCTTGCTGGCACATTGATGATGCGCAGCAGGCTCACGCTGTCCGCCGGGTTCTGGATGAAGCGGAGATAGGCGATGAGGTCTTTTACCTCGCGGCGCTCGTAGAAGCGTGTGCCCGCCACCAGCTTGTAGGGAGTACCGTAGCGGATGAAGGCTTCTTCCAGCGCCCGCGACTGGGCATTGGTGCGGAACATCACCGCGCAGTCGCCCAGCTTCGTCTTGCCCGCGTCCACCAGGCGCTCAATCTCGCCCACCACGAAACGGGCTTCTTCCTGC
>QZJL01000056.1 GCA_003599745.1 Dehalococcoidia bacterium
GTGATTGCGCCTACCGCCTGGTCGCGGGCGACCTGCTGCGCCGTCTCGTAGACCATTTTCCCGATAATGCTGTCGTTCTCGTCGGTCTTTTCCCGGGGAAACTCGACTTCGGCCAGGGCGCAGTGACCGAGGTCATATGGGGCCACCCAGGCCGGGCGTTCGCTGTCCAAAAACGGCGGCGAGTATTTATCTACGATTTCCCACGATACCGGCAGGCTGCGGTAAGCATCGTCCAGGGAATCGTAGCTGATGTGTGCCAGACCGTAGCCGCCGCCGATGCGCATCATGCGGCAGGCGTTGGCGTCCCGAATCCAGTTGGCGGCGGCATAGGGAACCCAGCGGGCGACCACTTCTTCCGGAACCGGCTGGCCGCCGGTCCCTTCGGCGATTTGTTTTAAGACTTTCGCTTCGTAGTCAACCTGCTTCGGCGAGGCGTAGCCCCAAAGGCACACCGCCACGCAGTGCGAGACGTGTTTTTGCCAGTACCCTTCCCGCCACGTTTGCCAGTATTCCTCCCGCGACTTCGCCCACCACCAGTTGTAGTAAATCGGCGGCCAGCTGTGCACCATGCCGCCAATCTCGCATTTGCCGATTTCCCGCATGGCCTCGATGGCGCCTCTTAAATCGGGGTAGTTGTAGAGGTGCCAGCGGAAGCACTCGGCGGGCAGCTCAACTTTCTTTTCAGGGACGATGCCGGAGACCGGGAAAGTTTTGGGTCCGGGCCAGGGGTAGAGTTTGATAGCCATGCGGGTGACGATGCCCAGCGCGCCGACGCTGCCAATCAGGCCGCGCAAAAGGCCGCGCAGGTCGGGGCCGGGGCCTTCGCCCCACTGGTAGCCGCCGTCGGGGTTAGCCAGCGAGCCGGTCTTCAGTAGCTCGCCGTCCGGTAGCACCCACTCGACGCCGAGGATGTTGTGCGCCGCAAAGCCAGAGCGGTAGCCGGTGCCCTGAAAGCCAAAGGCAACGTGGTTTGCCAGGCTCGAAGACTGGGAACCGGCCTCGGGCGTGCCGTTCACCAGTCCCCTTTTCATCGCCTCGGCGGAAACCTGGGCGTGGCTCACGTACGGCTCCACCAGAGCGTACATATTGCGCCCGTCAATTTCGAGTTGGTTAAGTCGTTTTAAGTCGAGCAGGCACCAGTAGGGCTTCAGCGCCGAGGTGGTGGTGAAGTAAAGGCCGGTACTGGCTACCGAGTAGGGGAAACGGTGGCGGTTTGCCAGTCTGACGATTTGCTGGATGTCCCCGGTGCTTCCGGGAAGGGCGACGAATTCAAAGCGTCCCCGCGTGAGAAAAGAGGGGGTCTGCGACTCGCGGCTGTAAGCTTCCATAACGGCGGGGTCGTCGCTGACGTAGTTCTCCCCCAGCAGCTTTACCAGTTCTTCGTATATCAGCCGGTGTTTTTCGTCACCGCACGGCATTTAAATTGCCTCCGTTATAGCGCTCTGGCGACCATCTCCAGAATGTCCAAAACTTCAATCTTGTCGCCGCTCGCTTTTGCGGCATCAAGGAAATTGTGCTCGCACCAGGGGCAGGCGGTGACGATGGCCGCCGCGCCGGTAGCGCGGGCCTCCGCCAGGCGCTCCCCGGCGGTGAACTCGTTGAAATCAGGGTAGGCGTCAACCACCCCACCCCCCGCCCCGCAGCACCAGGCGTATTCCTTGATGCGCCACATCTCGGTAAGTCTTACCCCCGGTATTTGTTTTATGAGACGGCGCGGCTCTTCGTAGAGTCCCGAGATTGGCGCCCCCGGTACGTAATGACCCGGTGCCTGGGCAAGGCGGCGCCCCAGGTGGCAGGGGTCGTGGTAGGTGATGGTCATGGGAACGGCCTTGGTCAGTTTCAGGCGGCCAGTTTCAAGCAGGCGGCTTAAATACTCCACGATATGGCATACTTCGAAGTTGGCTCTCAGAGCGGGGTAGAGCCGCTTGAAAGTGTAATATCCGTCGGCGCAGGCGGTGACTACCGTCTTTACCCCAGCGTTTTTCCAGGCCTCAATGTTGTTTTCGGCGTACTTGGTGAACTCTCCCAGGTAGCCCATTTCCTGCGCCCGGCCGCCGCAGCAGGTCTCGTCCTTGCCCATGATGCCAAAATCAACCCCGGCTTTTTTGAGGATGCTTATCGCCAGGCGCGGGAGATGCCGCAGCTCGGGATCGTAGCTCAGGCGACAGCCGGCATGGAAGACCACTTCGGCGCTCTCTCTGGTGAGGTCTTTAACTTCAAGTCCTTCTGCCCAGGCGCCCCGGTCGGCCTTTTTCGCCATCATCATGTTGTCCTCTTTTTTCAGGGACTCGATAACCGGCATGTGGAGGGGCGAAATTTGCCCATCACCGACCAGTCTGGTGCGCATTTCCCCGATGACCCGGAGCGGCTCCATGTCCTGGACGCGCTTGCACATGGCGTCGCAGCCGCCGCACAGGTTGCACTTGTTGAAGATGTCGGGAATGGCCGGTGAGTCCTCGTACTTCAGTTTGCCGGTGGTCAGTGCCAGCGCTGTGTCCATACGCCCCTGGCAGGAGTAAGCGTCGAACAGGTAAAACTGGCTTGAGGGGCAAATCCGGGCAAAGCGGGCGTCGCGGACCTCCCATGCGTCCACCCATTTGCAGTTGGAGCAGCGCGAGCAGTTCCAGGCGACCTTTTTCAAGTCCCAGTTATACTTGCGATAGTAGTCGTCAACCGGCAGTATCATCCCGCTTTCCATCACCACGGTTTTTCCACTCCTTTACCGTTAAAAGCAGAGTTTTCCGGGGTTCAAAATGTGGTCAGGGTCTAAAGCGTCTTTAACCGTTTTCAGCACACCGGCATAGGCCGGCGCGCGGCGATATACCATATCCGCCCAGGAGCCGTAGGGCGTGGTGAAAAGCGCCCCCATCGCCATTGCCCGCTGGCTTGAGTCAACAAAGATTTCCTTTACCATTTCCCGCTGCCGCTTATCTTCCGGGTCGGTATAGAAGGTAAAACGATAGAACAGGATACGCGCCCGCTCAACCGGCTGGAGATAGACGCCGATGTCACCCGCCGCGTAGCCGTGCCGGGAGGTTACCTCGGTCATCGCTGCCAAGTATCGGGGCGCTTTGTCGAGGGTGTCGTAGAAGAAAACCTCGGCCCAGCCGCCACGGTAGTGGTCTTTCCAGTAAGTTTCATCCGGCCAGGGCTGGCGCAGCCTGGGGATAAGTTCGCCGCCGCACCCAGTCACGCTAACATCCGGTTTGAGTCCAAGCTTGCGGGTAATTTCCCAAAGGGCCTCTTCTTCGTAGGCGATTTTCTCCTCGGGCAGCCGGTGGAAGCCAGAGAGACAGAGGAGCACCGTCCAGGCCGGTAATCCGGCACTCAGTTTTTCGATTTCGCCGGGGCTTTCTGCTAGGATGGTCGCGAGATTTAGGCGGTTGAGTACCAGGCATTCGCTGCCGAGCATACGCCGCTGGATGCGATAGACACATTCGGGAACATCTTCCAGACGCTCGAATGGGATGAAAAACAGTTTATCCTTAGCTGGCCGGTGTTCCGCCTTCAGAATCGCCCAGGTGATGATGCCCAGTGTACCCTGCGCGCCCATAAAGAGCCGCGTGCCGGGAACCAGGGCGTCGGGGAAGCACTGTCCCTTCATGCCCTGACCCATCGCCGTTCCCGTTCGCAGGGCTTCGCCGCTGGCGAGCACGACCTCGGCAGTGAGCAGCATTTCGCTGTACTCGCTCTTGGGGATGAGCATCGGCTCGCGCTGCATGGCGCTGGTAACCACCGATTTGTCACGGTGGGGCAGAAGCGGTGGGCACACCATGAGGCCGTGTTTCGCTAGCTCCGGCGTCACCTGTCCCCAGCTTGCGCCAGCCTCCAGCTTAACTCTTTTCCCCGCTGGGTCAACTTCCAGCACCCGGTTCATACGGGACAGGTCCAAAATGATGCCGCCCTTTGCCGGGATTCCCGCCCCGTGAAAGCTGATTTTCGAGGAACGGGGCACAACCGGCAACCGGCGCTGGCTGGCATAGCGGATAATTTCCTGCACCTCTTCGGAACCTTTAGGAAAGGCCACGCATTCAGCACGTCCCGGTGGGGTAAAGCTCGTGTCCTGGAGGTAGCTGCCCAGTACCGCCGGGTCGTCGCTGGCGAAGTCGCTGCCGCAAATCGCCGCCAGGTCGTTCTCTATCGTCACGCGCTGTTTTCCTTTCTTCTTGATGACCTGTTATCGTGGGTCTGGCTAAAATTCGGTGTCAAAATCGGTCTGGAGAGGATGCGGGCTTTGCGGTGAAAGCCCCAGGTCGTGCATGGTCGCCACTCTCAGCTCGGCGAGGAGGTCTTTGATTTGTCGTCGTTTTCTCTCAGCCATCTGCGACATGATGCGCTTGATGGACTCCCGGTTAGCCGAGTTCCGGTAGGCTTGCTCTCCTTCCTTGGTCAGGCTGATGCGCACCTGCCTCTTGCGTTTCGGGTCTCTGGTGCGTTTTATCAGGCCCTCTTTTTCCATGCGGATGAGGGTATTGGAGATAGTGGTCGGTTCCCGGTAGAGGACGCGGGCGATGTTGCCCGGGTTGGCGTGGCCGCCGAGGGCCTTAATCATGTAGAGTATTCCCGACTGGGTGACGGTAATCCCGTACTGGCTGAGTTCGCGGTCTCGGGCCTTCCCCAGAAGATGGCTGAGGTTGCGAATTAGCGTCCAGATGTAAAAATATTCTCTTTCGGTCAAATCAGTGGCCAATATCATCCTCTGAGCACTTGATTTTGCCGGGTCGGCTATTGACAACCATTATAGCATTGCTGGTATAATTAGCGCAATCATAGCGAATACGCCAAGATTTCACATCTTTTCCGGTGGCCGGATAGTGACAAATGACTTCCATATCTTCGGAATCTCCAAAGATGCCAGAATGCGGGGTTAGAGGATATAAGTGTGGAACAAAAAGGGGTGTAATGTGAAAAGGTTAATTCCTCTGTTGCTGGTCTTCGTCCTTGTGCTTCTGGCCTGTGGCCCGGCGGCCCCGGCGCCGGGAAGCGGGTCACTGCCGTCCGGGGAGCGGGTCACCGAGCCGGGAACCAACCTGCATCCTAACCCGGTTGAGACCGGAATGCCGCAGTATGGCGGCACGCTTACCTATGGCTACGCTATCCCGAGAAGCCTGGATGCTCATCAGAAGGTGGGTTACGGGCCGACGGGCACTCTACCGACCTTTAACCAGCTGGTGATATTCGACATCGCCTACAAGGATACCGTGCCCGAGACCATCATCGGCGACCTCGCTGACAGATGGGAGACGAGTCCCGACGGCACGGAAATCACCTTCCATTTGCACCCGGGGGTGAAGTGGCACGACGGTATGCCTTTTACCGCCGATGACGTGGTCTACAGCCTGGACAAGATGGCTGACCCCAACCGCAGCGCCATCGCCGACTTTTTCCCGGCTTACCGGGACGCGGAAAGGCTTGACGATACCACGGTGAAGGTGCACATGAAATACGCTTCGGCGGGTTTTCTGATTTCTCTCGCCGCCGGCGAATCGGTCATCCAGGCCAAGCACCTGGCCGGCACCAGTGACCAGTCCGCCGATTTTATGATTGGCACCGGCCCCTTTATCCTGGAAGAGTATCTGACACGGGTACACATGAAGTGGAAGCGCAACCCGGACTACTTCAAGAAAGATAAATACGGCAACCAGTTGCCCTACCTGGACGGTTTGAAACTGTTGAACATCAGCAATGCCGAACTTAACGATGCCCTGCTTGGCCGCCGTGTTGACCTTAAAGGCCCGGTCACCGGGGCGGGAACGGTGAGCACCTACGAATACCTGAAAAACGGGGCGCCGGAGCTACTTTGGCAGAAAAGGGACGACTATGTTTCCGAGGCCATTTTCTTCAATCTGAATCACAAGCCGCTGGATGACCTCCGCGTGCGGCGCGCCATGGGACTGATTCTGGATGAGGAGAGCCTCATCATCGGCTACTGTGGTGACGCGACGTTCGGCGTAACCGATATCGGTCTTTTGCAGAGGTCTTACGGGTTGCCTGCTGAGGAAATACGTACTCTGATGGGTTGGGATAAGACCATGGAAGAAAGAGTGGCCGAAGCCCAGCAATTGATGGCCGAAGCCGGCTATCCTAACGGCTTCAAGCTGAACATGCTGTCGCGTGGCGGCGCCCAGACCGCTCAGGGTGCCACCCTGGTATTCGCCGAGGCGCTCCGCAAACACCTGAAGATTGATGCCGAAGTGAACGGTCTGGCTTCGACCGAGGTCGCCAAGCGGCTGGATGAAAATAACTATGATATGTACACCGTGTCATTGAAAGTCGGTCTCGACCCGGCCCAGCTCGCGATATTTTTCGCGAGCAATAGCTACGCTAACTACGCTCATTATGCTAACCCCGACATGGATACCATGCTGACCGAGTTAGACCGGATAATTGACCCGTCCGAAAGGCGGGAGGCAATCTGGGCAATCGAGCGCACACTACTCACCGACCTGCCGGCCCTGCCTACCGGTACCTTTATCGCTAACTTCTTGCCATATTACCCCTACATCAAGAATCTCAGGTTCACCGATATGCCCTATTCCAACATCAACCGTTTTGAAGATGTCTGGATTGACCGGGACATTTACCAGCAGGTGCACGGGAAACCCTTGTCAGCGGCTACCGCACCGGCTATGACTCCGCCGCCGATGACGACACCCGAGACTGCCCCGGTTACAACCCCGGAACCGCCAGTTACGACTCCGGAGCAAGCGCCGGTGACGACACCCGAGCCATCGTCAGCACCGTCTCAGACCGCGGCAAACTCCTACGACGACCCGGACTGGCCGGTTATCTGGGTGAAGATTGACCCTGCTGAAGGCGTATCCGGCGGCGGCACTATGATAACCGTCACCCTTAAAGTGCCGCCCGGCTCGTTCAATGAAATCATCTTCATCAACCCGGTCACCGGCACCCGCAGCTCGCGCCGCCCGGCGCCTGCCGTTGCCGACGCTGATGGCAACGTGGTGCTGGGGCCGTGGGAAGTCCACTCAGCGGCCGCCGCCGGTGAGGCGACCATTGAGCTGACCTGTACCAAAACCGACGGTACGAAAATTGTGGTGACACATCCTTATACACTGAAGTAAGTTGGAAATCCACCGTATATCCCGGGTGGGGTGGTAGCCGGGTCGCACCTCCTCAGGGAAAAAGCGGGATGTCGTGGGAGATGACCGCTACCCGCGATATCTGGTAAAATGTGGCAATATTGTGACGGTTTCGAACATTTGCGGTATCGATAATCTGGAAAGGAGAAAAAGCATGCCTCCAAAAATTGAACCGGATGGTTATCAGTGGCCGGATAGCATCAACGTCATCGGCTGGTCGGGAGTCGGGATTAACGTTTACAACGGCTTAATTCCCAAGCTCTGCAAGGCCACCGGCATGCGGCCGCGCATCGCCCACACGGTGGACAGCCTGCAGCGCTTCAAGTACACCAAATTAGGCCTCTTTGACCTCACCGCCGGCGGCACCACCGAGGTTTCCCTGATGCTCGAAGGCATCCGCCGTTTCGCCTACCGCGACACCGGCCCCTTCCCGATTCGCACTATCTGGGTGCAGACCAAGACCAACTCCGGCATCGTGGTGCGCGGCGATTCTTACATCAAGGACATTTATGATATCAAGCCCGGCGTGCGGGTGGTTGATATGTCCGGCTACGTGGCCGCCCAGCACATCCAGGAGGCTTCCCTGGCCTGGGCGGGCATCAAGGATTTTAAAAACGACGTGGTCTGGGTTCCCGCGACAAGCTCGGAAGATAAGGTACGCCTCATCGTCGAGGGTAAGGCGGATATGACCAATATCGTCTGCTCCACGGTGGCGCTCCAGGCCGCCGAGAAAAACCCATACGGTCTGCGCTGGATTGACACCAACGAGGGAAAAGACCCCGAGGGCGCCGCCCGCTACCGCGCCCAGGACCCGCTGGTGGACTTTGGGCCGATGTTCAGCGGGCCGCCGTCCTGCATCGGTCACTACGGCACGGTCGGTACCAGCTTCTACGTTGGCCACGAGCGGCTCGACCCCGACTACGTCTATCACCTGGCGAAGTGGTTCGACGAAAACTACGAAGAGTTCAAGGACGGTCATCCCTGGCTCAAGTGGATGACGCGCCAGACCCTGATTGACGGCTTGCAGCACACCTTCTACCCGGTGCATGAGGGCTGCAAGCGCTACCTCAAGGAAATCGGCGTCTGGACAGACAAGCACGAGCGCCGCAACCAGAAAAGTGCGGAATTGATTGACCGCTATTGCCAGGCAAACGAGGACGCCATCAGAGCCGCCGACCAGAAGGGTATGTTCGTTTCCGCCAAGAACCCGGAGTGGATTACTTTCTGGGAAAACTTCAAGAAAGAGCGCGGCCTGCCCAAGTTCAAAATGTATATAAATCTGGAGGAGGACTAGATGGTCGCGAAAAAAAGCTCTCGTCAAGAATACCGGTGGCCCAAGGAATATCGTATACTGACCTGGCTGGGCACCGCGGTTGACGGCGCTCACAGCTGGGCCGACCTGCTGGCCGAAGACACCGGAATGAATATCATCGTCGGCGGCGATACCAACACCGTGAACCGCTTCCGCTGGCTGGGGCGCGTCGGGCTTTCGCAGCAGACCATCGGCGCTCCCACCGAGACCAGCCAGATGATTATGGCCGACCGCAAGTACGCCGTGCGCGATGGCGGCCCCTTCCAGGTGCGCGTTCTCTGGATGCAGTCTAAGGGTAACGCCGGCTTTTTCACCCGCGGTGACGCCAAAATCAAAACGCCACACGACATCAAGCCCGGCACGCGTATCACTGATATGAACCCCTACGTGGCGGCTACCCGGGTGGTGGACGGCCTGCTGGCCTGGGCGCAGGTGAAACACGAGGACATCGTATGGGTGCCGGTGCATAATTCCGACGAGAACATCAGTGCGGTTGTCGAAGGCCGGGCCGACATCTGCTTCAACATGCCGATTTCCCGGCATGTCCAGGAAGCGTCCAAAAATCCGCTGGGGCTGGACATGGTTGATTTGAACGCCGAGCAAGATCCGGAAGGCGCGCGACGCTTCCGCGAGCGTGACCCGCTGGTGAGCTTCGGGCCGGTTCCTAAAGAGTCGCTGGCAATGATCGCCGGTAGGTGGGGTACTCAGGGCCTCAACCTGGAACTCACCAATGCTCGTGAGCCAGCCGAGCAGGTCTATCACATCGCCAAGTGGCTCGACGAAAACCACCTTCGCTATAAAGACCGCCACCGCGAAAACCGCTTCCGCACTCGCCAGTGGCTGATGAAGGCGCTTGAAGAGACCTTCGTGCCGGTGCACGAAGGTCTGAAAATGTACCTCAAGGACCTGGGTCTCTGGACGGAAAAACACGAGCGGCGTGACCGGAAAAACCTGGATACCCTCACCCGCTACGTTGATAGCTACCAGCGGCTCATGTGGGCGGCGGACGACGCTGGCATGGAAGTGCGCCCGGAGAATGAGAAGTGGGTGCAGCTGTGGGAAAACTACCGGGATGCTTACCTGCCCCCGATAAAATTGCATAATGGCCTGGAAGAAGACGCCTAGCCGTGGCGCTAAAATAGCGGTAAGTTAAAATCTGGCAATTTGAAAGGAGTAATATGAACGATACTTTCCTGAAAGCCTGCCGTGGCGAGAAGACCGACTACACCCCGGTGTGGGTAATGCGGCAGGCAGGCCGCAACTTGCCCCAGTTCCGGGAACTACTCGCCAAGGTGGACTTTTTGAGCCTATGCCATTCTCCAGAGCTTGCTGCTGAAGCGACCCTGATGCCGGTGGATACCTTCGGGGTTGACGCCGCCATCCTGTTTTCCGATATGCCGCTGATGGTGGTGCCGATGGGCATTGACTTAAAGTACAACGAGAAGCTGGGGCCGGTTTACGCTAATCCCACCCGGAGCCAGGCCGACGTTGACAAGCTCGTTGTTCCTGACCCCGAGGAAGGCTTGCCCTACCTGCTCGATACCATCAAGCTGCTTGTGCCCGCGCTGAAAAATAAAGTCCCTCTCATCGGTTTTGGCGGATGTCCTCTAACCTTGGCCGCCTACATGGTCGAGGGCGGCGTTTCCCAGCGTTACTTTCTGGTTAAAAGTATGCTCAACCAGGCGCCGGAGCTTTTTCACGCGCTGATGGCCAAGGTTGCCAAATTCGATGCCGCCTTTCTCCGTGCCCAGCTCAGGGCCGGCGCCGATGCGGTGATGATGTTCGAGAACTGGGGTAACATCCTGAGCTACCGCGACTACCTGGAGTTCGCTTATCCCTACGTCAAAGACATCATCACCTCGCTCAAGAAAGAGGGGAAACCGGTAATCTATTTTGCCGACCGGCTCAGCCCGATTTATGAGCAGATAAGCGACTCCGGCGCCGATGTCTATGGCATTGACTTTCGCGTGAGGCTCGAAGACGCCATCAAGCGTCTGGGTTCTAAAGTCGCCGTACAGGGGAATCTCGACCCCTTTGTCCTTCTGGCCGCTCCCCGCGAGAGGATGGAGGGCCACGTCAAGGAGATCCTCCAGATGGGCAAAAAGGCCAGGGGGCACATCTTCAACCTGGGTGATGGTATCCAGCCCGAGACGCCGGTGGACAACACCAAAGCCCTCGTCGAAGCGGTGCACCGGCTGAGCCGCCGCTAGCATTCGCCACCGGGATGTTGTAAACTGGCTTTTGAACCAGCAAAGGGGACTTTTGTGATTAGCGGAAGCGTTTTACGGAGCTTCGAGGGGAAAAAAGTCCTCGTTACCGGCGGCACCGGCATGATTGGCAGGCAGGTTGTCGGCCTGCTCGCCGGTGCCGGCGCTCTGGTAACTTCAGTGTCGCTCGACAATCTTAATGTCAGCGATAAGGCGGAGCATGTTTTTGGCGACCTTACCAGCTTCGATTTCTGCAAAGAGATAACCCGCGGCAAGGACTACGCCTTCCACGTTGCCGGCGTCAAAGGCTCGGTTGAGGTTACCAGGAACAGGCCGGCGAGCTTTTTTGTGCCGCTCCTGATGATGAACACCAACGTCCTGGAGGCGTGCCGCTTAAACGGGGTGGCGAAGGTCGTTTATACCAGTTCCATTGGCGCTTACGCCAGCGCCGAGGTTTTCCGGGAGGATGAGAACCTGGCCGGCGAGCCGATGGACACCTATCCCGGCTGGGCGAAACGCATGGCCGAGATGCAAATCCAGACCTACCGGATTCAATACAACCTGAATAACTTTGCGGTGGTGCGTCCCTGCAATGTCTATGGTCCCGGCGACAACTTCGACCCGGAAAACGCTATGGTTATCCCCTCCCTGATGCAGCGTATCTTCCGCGGGGAAGACCCGGTGGTCGTCTGGGGCGATGGTAGCGCGGTGCGCGACTTCGCTTACAGCCGCGACGTCGCCGAGGGAGTCATCCTGGCGCTTTATTACGGCACCGGCCCCGGCTTTGTGAACCTGGGTAGTGGCAGCGGCTACACCATCAAGGAGCTGGTGGAAACGCTGCGCGGCTTCATCAACTTCAACTATAAGTTCGACACCAGCAGGTCATCGGGCTTTCCCCGGAGGGTGATGGATATATCTCTGGCAAGGAAACTCATCCACTATAACCCCACAACCTCCCTGGAAGACGGTCTCAAGCAGACCTGGGACTGGTTTACCAAAAATCAGGACGAACACCACAAAAGGCTGAACTACTTCAAAAAGTAGTCGTGAGAAGTCGGCTGCTTGTCTTCTCTAGCTTTCCCTTTTTACCGCCAGTGCACTGGTGCGGAAGACAAAACCCCGGCGCTCTGGCGGCTTGGGCTTTTCTTCCACAAACCACGGAGGTAGCAGGTAGACAAGCACCGCCAGCAGGATGAAGGGCAGTATCATGACGGCGATTGATGTGACCAGGCCGTTAATCCCCCAGATTGGCGGTATGTAGCTGGTAAAGCCCCGCAGGCTCTTGGAAATCAGCTGACCGCCGATGACCACGTTCCAGCGCATGGCGAAGACGCCGACCAGTACCAGGCAGGAAGATACCAGCGCCAGCGCGGTTTTAGAGCGCTCTTTTAGCGGGAAAAGGGCGGTTAAAGCCAGCAGCAGAAGCGGCAGTACCGAGCCTATGCCGAACTGGATGCCGAAGTAGCTTACCGGGATTTGCTGGCTGATGAGTTGCGAGATGATTTCCCAGCTTTCCTCCTGTTCGTAGAACATCGAAAATATTTCGAGACCCTCGAGGACTATGGCTACCGTGAGGAAGCCGCCCAGCCATAGCGCCATAAAATGGAAGCACTTGTGCTCGACCTCGGCCCGGCGCAGGCGGGTGATGGCGAGATAGACCACAATCAGCAGGGAAATGCCGGACACGATGGCGGACATCAAGAAAATGATGGGCATCAGCGGGGTTGACCACCAGGGATTGGCCTTCACCGCGCCGAAAATGAAGCCGACGTAGCCGTGCAGCAAAAAGGCTACCGGCACGCCGATAAACGCCAGCACCTTGATGAGTTTTTCGTCGAGCTTGTGGGCGGCCTCGCTGATGTTCAGAACCCCCAGGGCGAGCACCGTGTAAAAGGTCTTTTTAGCGCCTTCGTTTGCGTTAGCGTAGCGAGTGATGTCGGGGCGGAAGACCAGCCAGACCTCGGCAAGCACGATGAGCAGGTAGAAAAACCAGATGTAGCCGAAAGCTGACATCGCCGACGTCAGGTTTGGCGTGAGGAACATCTCGAACGCCCGCTCTGGCCTGCCCAGGTGCATTACCAGCGGCAGCGGCGTTACCATTAGGAAGGCGAGCGCCGTAATCAGCGAAAAGCGTGACACCGGCTTGAGCCGCTTTAAGCCGAAGACGTGGTAGAGTGACGACACCACGAAAGCCCCGGCTACCAGCCCGGTAATATAAGGATAGATGACGATGAGCAAGTCCCACTCGACCAGACCTTCGTTGGGATAGATGAAACCCGCCACCGCTAGCGTACCCCCTTTTCGAACCCGATATAGGAGACTTTGGGCGCTGTGCCAAGCTCCGGTTTCAGAACGTAGAAACGCTTTGAGGCGAGGGTGGTCTTCAGGGTGCCGGCGGGGTCGTTTAGGTCGCCGAATACTCTGGCTTTTACGGGGCACACTTCGACGCAGGCCGGGACCAGTCCCCGGCTGATACGGTGGTAGCACCAGGTACACTTGTCCACCACGCCGTGCTCCGGCAAAAAGAAGCGAGCACCGTAGGGGCAGGCCTGTATACAGTAGCGGCAGCCGATACAGTGCTGCTGGTCAATGAGCACCACGCCGTCTTCGGTCAGGTATGTCGCCCCTACCGGGCAGACGGTGACGCAGGGCGGCTTGTCGCACTGATTGCAGAGCTTGGGGACAAAAAAGCTTTTCCAGACCTCGCTCTCGGGGATGCCAAGTTTTGGCGGGAAGTTTTGAAAGCCGTCACGTCCGCCATTCGGTGAGTCCACAAACACCTCTTCTTTTTCGCCGATGATATACCTTTCTACCCAGGTCCGGTTGAACTCCGGCTCCCAGGGCACCTTGTTCTCGTTTTTGCAGGCGACGACGCAGCGGCCGCAGCCGATGCACTTTTCGTTGTCAACGGCAAATCCCCAGTAGTGCCGTTCCAAGCCTTCGTCGCCGGCGGCCCGGGCGGCTATGCCGTTTTTAGCGATTTCACGGAGGAGGTAAGGAAACCCGCTAATCAAAATGCCGCCCACCAGTCCCTTCGTCCCCATACTTATAAAGTCGCGGCGGGAAATTCGTTTCATTTGCGTGCCACCTGATGGCAGGCGCGGCAGGTATCCGAGGTGCGCCCGGCGTGGTCTTCCTGCGGGAAAGGTTTTATGGAACTTGAATTATGGCATAGAAGACAGTTATCGCGCCCTTCCAGAGTGTGGGGAATGACGGGAATCGCTTTCGTTGTCGTGCCGATGGTGGTGTGGCAGAGGGCGCAGTCAGAGCGGCCTTCCAGCGTATGCGGTACCGGAGGCGGTACGGTTAAGAGTGGTTCTGACGGGTTATGGCATGACTGACAGTCTTGGCGTCCTTCCATGGAATGAGGCAGCCGGGGCGGCAGTCCCTCGCGCGGGTCGTGGGGGTTGTGGCAGGTGATGCAACTGCTTTGGCCGCTATGAGCGGCAATTTCCACCTGCGGGAAACCGGCC
>QZJL01000074.1 GCA_003599745.1 Dehalococcoidia bacterium
ACCAAGGTGCGGGCCAACGCCAGCAAGCACAAGGCCATGAGCTACGGGCGCATGAAGAAGGCCGAAGAGGAATTGCAGCGGCAGATTTTGGAGCTTTTTGAGAAGGCCGAGGCCACTGATAGTGACGAGGATCGCCGACATGGCAAGGGTGAGCGCGGCTGGGACCTGGTCGGTGAATTTCGCCGCCGTGACAGCCGGTTGCGCAAGATAAGAGAGGCTATGGCTGCCTTGGAGGAAGAGGCGCGGACTGAGGCCGTGCTTAAGGCCAAGGAACGGGAACAGACCGCTTCTGATCAGGACGATGAGCCCAAGCCCCGTGGCCGCCGGCCTTCCGACCCTGGCCAGGCCAAGCCCAAGGACCGCACCCAACGGAACTTTACCGATCCCGAGTCACGGATCATGAAGTACGCCAGCACGGGCAGCTTCGAGCAATGCTACAACGCCCAGGCGGCGGTGGACTCAGCCTTTCAGGTGATCGTGGCCGTGGAGGTGACGGACCAGGCCAATGATAAACAGCAGGTGGCGCCCATGGTGGAGTCGATGGCGTGCACCCTGGCCGAGATTCCTACGGGCATGGACATCCTGGCCGATGCCGGCTACTTCAGTGAAAACAACGTGCTTGTGCTGGAAGAGTTTGGTCTGAATCCTCACGTGGCCACGGGCAAAGTGAAGCATGGCGAGAAACCCGTGGCGGTGCGAGGCCGGCCACCCAAGGATATGAGCGTCAGACAACGCATGGCCCGCAAGCTGGCCACCAAGGCTGGGCACGAGGTCTACGCGCGGCGCAAGGTGATCGTCGAGCCCGTCTTCGGCCAGATGAAGCGGGTGCGGGGGCTGGGGCAATTTCTATTGCGTGGCCTGAAGAACGTGGCCGCCGAGTGGAAGCTGTGGTGCCTGACCCACAATCTGCTCAAGCTTTATCGTTACGGAAGCCTCGAACCGGCGTGAGGGCCGGCCTGCGACTGGTGGCCGGCGTGGGAGAAGAGACGTGTAAGGGAAACCCAGGGCTGGTGGGCCGAACCGGTGGTCACCAACCCAGATAGAGTCTCATCAAATAACCCCGTGCGAACCGTTACTCCGACAGGCTCCTAGCATCGACGAGACGGGGCGATACCGGCAGAATCAGAGATCAGCACGACAACGCAATATCTTGCATTAACTAACTTTCCTCGAAATTGCTTCCAAACAATTTGATGCTAACCGGTCTGACACCGAACCAGGGCGAGCCCCGCTCTGCGAACGGTGCTCGGGAAACGACGCGCCAGGGCCAGCGGCAGGACCAGCGGCAGGACCAGCGGCAGGACCAGCGGCAGTGCCAGCTGCGGGCGGATTAAGCCGAGAGAAGCATCGGCAGGCCCGGGCTGGGTCCGGGCAGGGTCTTCGCCAGGGTTAGATCGAGCGTCAGCGCCAGGGCCAAGCAGGCGCATGACTGGCTAAGGGTGCGGCAAGACATGGCAATGCCTGGGCAGGGTCTGGGCGAACAAGATGACGCCCAGCCAGGCATGGGCAGGAAAAGGCAAGCCGGGCGGGAGGATTGGGCAGCTGAGGCAGCAGTTGGCAAGCTGGGCAGATCGAGGCGGGGAGGAGCATCTGCTGACTTGGCTGGGGGAGCAGCCGGGGTCCTCATTAGCAATCGGACCCCTGAAATAAAGGCTGCGGCAGCAATGGGTTGGGCTGCGGAGGACTGGCCAGGGGATGGGGGAGTGGGGGCTATCTGTTTATGATTGCAGGATGAACTGGAAGAAAAGATAGCAGAACAGGGTGGCCAGTGTTCGCCCTCCTCACGGGGGCGACCACAGGCCAGCTGCAGGTGGTGGTCGGGCTGGGATTAGCCCCTCAAGGCGGTGCTGGTGATGGCCAGGCCTAAATGGAGGTGATGTAATGGTGAGGTAGGCAGGATGTGGTGCGGGTAATTGGAGTTGTCAATTCCGGCAGATAGATGCTCATGCTGTAGTCGCCCCTCTGGGGGCGACAGCGGGCCGAATTGCATTCAGGCCCGCAAGGTAAAGAGCGTGGGTATGTCAGTAACTGGAGCCGGGGATGTGGCGGCAGTTAGCGTTCAAGCTTGGTCGCCCCTCTGGGGGGCGACAGCGGGCCGAATTTCATTCAGGCCCGCGAGTAAAAGCAGCGGTGGCTGGTGCTGGTGGGGGAGCGTGGGCGGTTAAGGAGGGAAGCTGGGGCTGTCAGTGCGCGATGCGACTGGGTGCGCGTTGGGCTGCGGCTGAAAAGAGCCTGGTGGAGGTGGATAGGAGGCTGAAAGCAGATATTCGCTGAAATCGAGAGATATCAATTGAAATGTGGAGATAATGGAAAATTAGGTGGCCAAGAAGGCCAATAATTCAAAACTTCAGGGTGAGGTTAATAAAATTAGGGGTATTAGGTTATTAATATGGCCAAGATCAGCTCCTTTGATCGGCACGCGCAAGGCCTTCTGCTGACCCAGCGCGGCCGGTGGGAGGCCAGTTGTCAACCACCGGACCGGTGGTGGTGTCTTGGGGCAAAACAGCAGAATAGTAGATGCCCCCGCCCTGGGAAGTCTTAACGGCACCCCGGGCCTGAGCATGTCTGTTGACGGGCGAGACAATTTCAATGGTGGGGTCATAATCCACAACTATGATAATACCACAGCCGCCTAGACTATAGTATGCGTCTTCCTCGTCCGGTTTAGATACATGAATCCTCGGAGACGTTCCCGGCAAATTAATAAATAAAGAACGTGCTGTATGATCACTACCCTCTTAGGCAACAAATGTAATATCCGTATCTTCGACAAATCTAAATAATCACAAATATCTATAGCCTTTCGCTCAACAAATCAACAACTTCTAATTGTTTATCATCTATTGCATATTCTGCCTTAATTATATTTACAATTTCTTCTAAAGCCGTGCGATCGCCTGAAATTGCTTCTATTCTCTCTAATCCACCATTAGCGTATTTTTCCAAAATTTCTGCTCGTCGAACCTCATTCTCTTTAGATAAAATTTCAATATCGCCGGTCTCTGCGACAGCCAAGGCTTCTACTAACTCTATTCCTCCTAGCTGTATACGCTCCACTGCTGATAATTTAATTTCTCGACCGTTTACATGTACAGTGCGTTTATGCGAAAATTTATAGCCTATGGTTGCCGCGAAAGCTATCAATTCTCTAGTGTCCCTGAACACTCCTTGTTCTGATTCTGATCCTGGTATATTTCTAAAAACTAACCGGTCTGCCAACGGAACAAGTTTCTTATCTATGTAAATCCTATTTCTAGTTGCCATTCTTCTATCCAATCGGAAGTTGAGAAATATTAGTGAAGGACGGGCCTTCCGAGTCCTGTTTTACAACAAGAGCATATTGTTTTCCCATCCAATTTATTGTGCTGGTATTGGTTTGGCTTGTATTCAGCTGTAAAAGGTATGCTGAGCCAATCCGATTTCGTTCAATTAAAATATCAAGGTATTTTAGTTGATCCTCCCTTACGATAACAATGCTCTGAGGAAGAAGATCAGGTAGTGCTTTTGAGAATTCCAAAGCATATTTTGGTCCAAACGGGCTATGCGGTGCATCTAGAACCACTGGATAAGCATTATAACGATCAGCATGCAACTCACCTACAGAACCTTTTTCGCCAGTAGGTATCAATCTCTCTAAGTTTGAATAAACAGGCATCAAGCCAGCCAGAGAGCCTACAAATGCAAAAGTAGCCAATGCAATTTCTGATGATGATACTCCAACAACCGAGTTGGTTTGTTTGTCGACTATTTCGTGCCTAAACTCCTCGGTAAGATTTATATAATAATCTTTTAGTAGCAGGGGGCCATAAAATTCATTCATAGCACGCTCAACATCTTGGCGAGCACTGGAACGTATTGCGTTCTGAATTTTTGTTAATGCGTCTTCCACTTCCGATAATATATTTCGAGCCCTACTGACAAGTTTAGCTGATGAATACTTACTTAAAATTTGCTGATATTTTCGTTCAGAAGCCTTTTTGTCATTTTCAAATTTATCGATTTTTCCATCGATTTCGCTCAAATCGGTTTCATATTTTTGCAACCTTCTATTTTGCTCTTTCCAAGCTTCCAATGTTTTATTTGGGTCGTTATAGCTGATTTCAGGCTGTTCGTTTAACAGCTCCCTTTGACTGGCCCGTAATTTAGCCAATTTGCGACCATTTTCACATATTTTTATTGAATATTTAAGTATTTCTTGGGCACATATTTTATCCAACTCTCCATCTACCAACCGTGGCAATCTACCGCGGAGGCTGTTGGCTGATTCAGCTATTTGATCTTCTACGGTTTTAGACCTAACAGCTTCGATCTGTAGTAGCTCATTATGTCCTAGTTCTCTTCCGCAAATACATTTATTATTTTCAATTATGTCCTCTAATAAACCTGTAGAAACCCTGGGTGGTATAAGGTTATCCCTATGTGCTTTATCAAGTATTTTACTCGCTTTTGAGAATAGTTCTCTACCGAATAGCAACGCACAATTTGCATTGATTAATTCTATTTGGCGTTCACGTGCATTGGAAGTGCTTATTTCAGTTTCTTTAATATCTGATTTAATGTTATTGAGACTATTTAGTGCTTCCTGGTACTGTGCAGCCCTTTCAATCTCCCCATTGAGATCTTCGATAAGTGCCTCTAATTTTTTTATTTCTTTTGGGAGTTTAGTTTTAAGTTCTATTGCTTGCTCCCATTTTTGACGCTTGATATTTAAGTCATTTTCTGCATCATCTAGCGATGAATCCCTTGGTGTGTTACTTGGCAACCTAAGATAATCACTAAGAGCTACAGAGATTATTTTTAGTGAGTTTGAATAACGTTCTATACCCAATAATACATCTATAGCCCGTGACATACTTGCGCGAATGGCAGCCGCGTCATTTTGATCAATGTCCTTACCTATGTTTTCAGCTGGAAAGAAAAAAAACGGATGCAATCCAGGTGGCAACAGTCCGTTTATATCATCTTGTTCAATGTGTTTAGTAAGACCATTTCTAGTCAATGTTGCGTTAAAGGTTGGAGATGAAAGGATTATATTTCCTTCATTGGAAAGAATAGCCTCTTGTTTTCTAATTAGTTCGTAATCGCCGCCTTCATGCTCAAGCTCTAATATGATTTTCATATGTTCATATTTACCCTTCGGTATCTCTTTTAGCGCAGCATGATTAAATAAATCGTTTGGACGCCGAAAACCTGCGGTAGTATCGCCATACAATACCCATGTAAGAGCATTCAACAGCGCTGTTTTACCAGTGCCATTTTGACCGACTATAACTGTAACGTTTTTTTGCTTATCTTTCGTAAATTCGATAGTATTTGTCCCCTTAAAACTCCTCCAATTTGTTAGTGTTAATCGATTTAATCTCATTCTTCCTCTCCTGCTTTCGCCAGCATACGGGCTTTATCAGCATATTTTCTTGCTAATTCGTTAATTACCACATCCGTCAAAGCGTTACCATGGTCCTTCACCTCAGAAATAATAGATGCAAATATTGTGAGTGAGTCTTGTTGCATTTCAGCAATCAGCTCACGAATTTCCTCAGCATTAAAAGTTAGCTTCTTCTGATTATCCTCTGTAGGCATTTCCCCCTCCTCTTTGATCATCCCAATCAATAGGTTCTAAGTAGTCAGCTATAAGATCAAATAATTCATAACGACGTAAAACGTCAACAAGGGCATCTGGAGGAGCCATCTTGCAGTTATTCGCCGCAGAAGCTAGCTCTAATGCACGCGTTACTTCCCTTCCGACTAGCCTGCGTTCTGAAAGGAATGCTGGATCTTCTCTTGATGGTACGTCGCTTGGAACAACTAGTAAATCAAAAAGTTCAGCGTGTGTTTTTCCTCCTTTGTCATCTCTCCGAAGTATTCTACCGCGTCTTTGAATAAATTGCCTAGGATTTTGAGTACTTGCTAATACGATACCCCTTTTCGCTTCAGGAATGTCAATTCCTTCATCTAAGCATCGCATTGCAACCAAGGCATCAAGATTACCCTCCCTGAGCATTCGTTGGAAAATAATTCTTTCATCTGTTGATGTTTCACTGGTGTAAGTATTAACTTTTAAACCAAGCTTATTTCCCAAAAGATCAATTACCAAATTCATTTGGCGTGTTTGATATAGTGGATGCGTATCCTCGGCTACGTAAATTAAACTGTGTGAAGGATTTAATAAGTTTGTTATAATCGATTCTAATTTCGTCATTTTTGCTTGTACATGTCCAAGCAAGCGAGTCCTATCTCTGAGGAGTTTACCAGCACGAAGGATAAAATGATCGTAGTCGGCAGAGGATGCAAGCACTGCAGCAATTTTTGCAGAAAGCTCCCGATACGCCCTTATTTCCTCGTCATTCATTGGTACTAATATAGGCTCATATACATAAGGGACTAATGCCTTTTGCTCAATAGCTTGCCTAAGATTAATTTTACATTTAATTTTACCGAAATATTCAATCAGCTCTTCTGTACCTTCCTCGTCACCGTGCCTTTTGGGAGTCGCCGATAGCCCAAGACGATATTTAGCATTTGGCAAGGAATCAATTCGACGACGAGTACCAAGGGAATGCATTTCATCCCCTATTAAAAGCATCGTCCCTTTGTATGAGTTGATTGCATTTTGAAATCGTGAAGTTACCATAGTTCCGGCAGTGGCAATAATCATTTCTATGGCCGCTTCATCCGAATAATTTAGTCCATCCAGTACTGCTTGCAATTCTTTAGGCCAATAGTGGGAAACACCGCTGTGGCAGCAAATAGGACATAGATGGAATTGACTTGCATTATCGTACCATTGTTTTACAAGGTCCTTCGATGGTACAATTGTGAGTATTAGAAGACTCTGTTTTCGTTTAATGTATGCGTTTGAAAGTTGGGCTGCTGCCGCCAGAGCAGTAATAGTTTTGCCGGTGCCGGTGGCCATTGCATAAATTCCACGACCATTTCCTTCTAGCCAGGCGTTAACAGCATTTTTTTGATAATTGCGAAGACCTAAGCCCTCATCCAACCAATTTGGTAATGCAATTAATTTTTCTGATCGTTTTAATGTTTTATTGTACTTTGCTCTATCCTCAAGTGAACTCGGATCTTTAGGTGGGAATAGGTCAAAAAGTGCTTTTCTCAAAGCGTTAGGAAAATCTCTAACAGCAACCCTTTCGCGCTGTCCTTCCCATGTGCTTTCAAAGAGAGTACGTTCCCAAATAGCGTTTTCAGAACTAAAATCCCACGATTTATGTAGAGCAAAAGATTCGGCGTTTCCAACCCAGCCATTCCACGATTCATTTGGCGAACCAATAAATGTTATATAATCATCAGTCTTATCAACAAAGACCCCGATTTTTTCATGGTAAAGGTTAATATACCCATCTTCATCTTCTTTTACCGCAATTCTTACATCAAGCAACCCATCCGCTATCATACCTGTTAATAATTGTAATCGATGTCGCTCATCTTGTGATAGTCGATTAGGGTCTAGATATTCAAGAAGTCGCATTTCCACAATTCTATCACGTTGTGAATAACCTTGCCTGATTGCCTCCCGGTCTTTTAGCGTCATAGCAGGAGATGCTATCAGTCTTATTTTTCCATTTTGTAAATATAAGTTTTGAATTCCTTTCGAAATAAGGGCCAAAGCGCTACTACTGAAGTATCCTACAGCACGGTCGTATCTTTTTGACGCAATCATTGCTGGCTCATAAAATGCTGATATTAAATCGCATTGGTCGCTACTGTAGCCAACCTTCCACTCAAAATCACGTAATTTGGGAGGATTAAGTTTCATTTTTTAAAAATGTCTTTTAAAATTTGGTCAACGTTTCGGAAATTATCTTTAGCTGACCCAATTTTATTAGTGCAAATAGGGGCATCAACAACAGAATAAATACGAACCAAATCTCTAGACGGTGCAACAATTATATCATCCCCAGGCTTTATATTTAATTCAATTAATATGGGAGATAGCCTGCCCAAATCAACGGTTCGATTAATAGTTGTTAATCTCCAAATCAAACTAACGCAGTGATTTGAATTTTCAACCGGAACTGTAATTGAATCGCCCACACGTAATCCACATTCTGCCGCGATTGAGCAAGGAATTGCGGCAGAATACCCCCGATCAATAAAGCGCTTTTCAATATGGATACGTACAGCCCAAGAGCCATCTACTAGTAGGACACCATTTGACGCATCTCTAGGATCACCAAACCAAATGGCATCGAGTTCTTCCTGGGAGGCAAGCCTTACAAAACCATCTATAACTACAAACATTGGAGTACTCAAGTAAGCGATAATCGACGTTTTCGATACATTGAATCTATTTGGTATTTCTTCAAGCAAATTATCAACTGATGCGATCCCTCCACCTTCCTCTATGCGCTGCTCTATTTCTCCTACGATACCATCATAAGGATCATCGACCCATTCAATAAAAGCATATCTATACTTGTCAGCACGGCAGATGAAATCATACCTATGAAATTGAGCATTAATGCGTGATGGATCATCAAGGCCAGCAACTATAGCGATTTCTTCTTGTGTAGCGGGGCGGCCAATTTTATCAAGAGCAAGCAGTATCCTTATCTGCCTACTATCGCGAACAAACCACTCACCATCAATATTTGAAAAGTGTAATTGATCTTCTAAATATTTATCTCTTTCTTTTTTAGATTGAAAAAATGAATCTAGTGTATTGTCGATGGTTTCGCTACTAATTCTTCCAAGGCGATCACTTTCTTTTCTCATTTTGTCAATTAGTTGGTGAACATTATCGATAGTATCATTTCGCAATATCCAGTCACCGTTGATCTCGAATGGACCAACAAATGTTATCAAAGCCATGAAGGCCTGGTCTGGGTGAGCACTTGAGCAGATTAGAGGATTTGATATACCACGAGCAGTTTCGTATAAAACAATTTTGCCAAGAAGACCATTAATGGCTTTAAGCTGAATTTTTGTGGTAATACCTGTCAAAATGTGTAAAAATTGATGCTCAGCCTTTTCCTCAAGCTGGCGAACCCGTTCCCTAGTTATATGAAATAACTGCGCCAACTCTTCAAGCGATTTTGGGTGACGGCTGTGTAATCGGTTACTAACTATATCATTTTGCCTGTCTGATAAAGATTTTAGTACCTCATCATATATTTCACCGAAGAACCTGAACCCTATACTTTTCAACGCATCAATTATTTTCGAATCATACCCTACAATAGGATTAACATTTAAAGCTTCTGCGACACTTGAATATTGATTATTTATATACTGTAATACTAATTTGTAAGCAACCGAAGCAAACCAAGGAATGGTTAAATAAATTCTATTTGGATCATCTTGTGTAACACCACTGGATGAAATAACTTCTTCTATTTTATCTGGCTTGGATTCAAGAGCGCAAATATCATCATCTGACATCCCAAGGCGTAATCCAACCTTCTCGAGCAATTGCTTGACTTCAGACAGAGAAGTTCTTCCAAAATTTCTCTCTTTCAATAAAACACTTTCGCTATACCGAACAAGATCTCTTACTGATTCTAGACCCATACGAGTAAAACAGTGGCTTACCCTCACCGAGAGGGGAAATTCGTAAATATTCGCATCTAAATACGCTGCGCACTGCTTATCAAGTTGTTTCCTCTGATCAGCCATTTGATTACTCAATAGCCTAACCTATTAGAATGACAATTATTAATTCAACAGGTTTCACTCTTGGCCTCGTTTCGATCCATTAGCTTCTCCCGGTGAAATGTTGCCCCAATGGCGTTTTATTATTATTTAGAGCATAGTAACTCACATCTGGTTCATCCGGCAAATGGCCAGATGGAGTGATTTGGTTAAGGGATAGAAAAGTCGCCGCCTTGGCGGTATCTCGTGTAGCTGGGAAATGCTTCAACACGAGAGGAGTCCGGCCATGGCGACGACCAGCTACCTTTATCACGCCCTGGGACTGATCCACCACCTGCTTATGCGCACTGAATTTCGGGGAGGGGCGGTTTCCTACCACGTGGCCAGGAAACGAAAGAAGCGTTTCTGCGCTGGCTGCGGGGCACCCGGGTGGGAAGTGGTGCTGGCCGGCTCCTTCACCCGTGAGTTCAGGACTGTCCCGGTGGGCAGGCGCCCCCAGTTCGTGGTCCTGCACGGGCACGAGCAACGCTGCCGGCGCTGCGGGTCCACCCTGTGGGAGCCCATCGAGTTCGCCAGGGGCAAGCGCAGACGGACGAACTCCTTTGACCGCTTCGTGGTGGACTTGTGCGGGATTGCTCACATCAAGCAGGTAGCCCGGTTGCTGGGGGTGGGCTGGGATTTGGTCAAAGACCTGTTCAAGCAGCACCTGAAGGCCAAGCTGCTCCGGCGCAAGCTGGGGCCGGTGCGCTATATCGCGGTGGACGAGTTTTCCATCCGCAAGCGCCATCACTACATGACCGTGGTCTTGGACCTGGAGACAGGCCAGATACTCCATGCCCACGAGGGCAGGGACGCCCAGGCCCTCATCCCCTTCCTGGAAAAGCTCAAGCGGCGCGGGGCCAAGCTCCGGGCCGTGGCCATGGACATGTCCCCCGCCTACCTGCAAGCCGTAAGGACGGTATTCCCCGACCTGGATATCGTTCATGACCCCTACCACGTGGTGGCCCTGGCCAACCGCGCCATCGATGAAACCAGGCGGGATCTGTACAGGGACCTCAAGGGCCAGGAGCAGAAGGTCATCAAGGGCAGCCGCTTCCTCCTGCTCAGGGCGCTGGACAAGCTCAACCCCGCCTCCATGTCCAGGCTGACCGATCTCATGGAAATGAATCTGCCCCTGTACCAGGCCTACCTGCTCAAAGAAGACCTCAGGATGTTTTGGAACAGCCACAACCCCTGAGCGGCCGAAATCTTCCTGAACTCCTGGATTCGGCAGGCCAGCGCCTTGGGCAACAAACACTTTGCCAAGCTCGCCGATACCTTGGACAACCATCGCCTGGCCTCTTGGCCCACTTCAAGCACAGCATCACCACCGGCCCTTAGGAGGGCCGCAACAATAAGATCAAGGTCCTTTAACGTCAAACCTATGGCTTCAGGGACAACGATTACTTCAAGTTGCGGTTCTACTTCCTGAATGACTCCATGCTGGCACTTAACGTTTGAACATCAAATACTTACTGTAAATTGTAAAACAATTGTACATTAATCGGTTAATGCTTGTATAGAGGTTTGGAAGTCCATTTAATTAACCTTTGTATGCAATAAATTGACAAACACAAGTATATAAATTAACATAGCCATAAAGTAGCGCTGGAGAATGCTTTGGCCTCAAGCGATTTTATATATACATTTCCATCTATTAGAGGTATTCAGGCGGGGAGAGCCTATTTTGTCTCCATGTGTCCGCTTTATCTAATACCCAAAATATTTATATTCAATGAGGAAGAGCTACGCCCAGAGCTTCGTGCTCAACGTCAGCTGAACAAAGGTCGGCTCCCTGAGTTGGTCAGATACCTCACCGATAACCTAGAAAACTACGTTTTCTCAGCACTTACTGCCTCTATCGATGGCGAAGTGATATTTGAACCACTTGGAAACCAGGGAGAAGGTAACAAGGTCGGACGACTCCAAATCCCTATGTCAGCCCGCTTCATTATCAACGACGGTCAGCATCGAAGAGCGGCCATTGAAAGAGCCCTCAAGGAGCGTCCGGAGCTCGGTGATGAAACCATAGCTGTTGTATTTTTTTTGGATAAGGGTCTTGAACGTTGTCAGCAAATGTTTGCTGACCTCAACCGCTATGCTATTCGCCCATCCCGTTCTTTAGGTTTATTATATGATCACCGTGACGAATTTGCTGCTCTGGCACGTGATTTGGTTTACCGTTCACCAGTTTTCAGAGATCTGGTAGAGCTTGAAAAAACGAGTCTATCACCGAGGTCTAGACGCCTCTTCACCTTGAGCTCGATTTACAGCGCTACTAGTGAATTATTGGTTAATTCCGGACTTGAAAACTTCGGCGACTTGACAGAAGCTGCTATCGAATATTGGGATGAGGTAGCGAAAAACCTCAAAGAATGGAGTTTAGTACAACAAGGAAAGATTTCGGCAGGTGAGGTCAGACAAGACTTCATTAATACTCACGGTGTTGTTTTACAGGCTTTGGGCAGAGCAGGTAGCGCCTTGCTTGCTGATTATCCCAACAGTTGGAAACCAAAGCTAAAGCTACTTAAAGAACTAGATTGGAGACGGAGTAATTTGCAGCTCTGGGAAGGAAGGGCGATGATCGGTGGACGTGTCTCGAAAGCTCAGCACAATATTCTCCTGACTTCAAACGCCATTAAGATGCATTTGGGCCTTCATTTGTCGCCAGAAGAGCAGCGGGTTGAGGACGCCTACAATCGCGAGACAGATGACTAATATGAACAATAAACCCCTTTCGTTCTTTGAAGCGCTTGGTTTCAAGAGAGCCATTGAACTTCTCTTGGAAGAAATCCAGGACCTTTACCTATCTGATGAAATACAGTGGGTAATTGGGTACAGCGGTGGCAAGGACTCCACTGCAACACTGCAACTTGTCTGGATGGCTCTGGCTTGTCTTCATTCCGAGAAAAGGGTAAAACCTGTTCATGTTATCAGCACTGACACCCTGGTAGAGAACCCGGTGGTGGCCAATTGGGTAAAACTGTCCCTATCGAAAATTGGGCAGGCCGCTATGAACCAAGACCTGCCTTTCACACCGCACCGACTTACGCCTGATCCTACCCAATCCTTTTGGGTCAACCTGATCGGCCGTGGTTACCCCGCACCTCGACCTTGGTTTCGTTGGTGCACAGAGCGCCTCAAAATTGGTCCTGCACACAATTTCGTCAGTTCAGTGGTCCAGGCACAGGGTGAAGCCATTATGGTTTTGGGCACTCGCAAAGCGGAGAGTGCGCGCCGAGCCCAAAATATGAAGAAATTTGAGGCGCGTAGGGTCCGTGATCTTCTAAGCCCCAATGGAGGCTTGCCTAACGCTTATATCTATACCCCAATACAGGATTGGTCTAACGATGACGTCTGGGCCTTTTTGTTAAACACGCCCAATCCTTGGGGGCACGACAATAGCAATCTGCTAGAACTTTATAAGGGAGCTTCACCCGACAATGAGTGCCCTTTGGTGATGGATACTAAGACACCAAGCTGTGGGGATAGTCGATTTGGCTGCTGGGTTTGTACCCTGGTAGAAAAGGACAAGTCTATGCAGGCTATGCTGCAAAATGATTTAGACAAATTTTGGATGGCACCCTTAATCGAAATACGGGACAGGTTGGCGCTAAAAGACAATGAAGGGAAATGGGATGACCGTGGTTTGCGCGATTTCAGGCGCATGACCGGTTCAGTTCAACTCCACAATGATAAAGTAGTGCATGGTCCCTACAAACAAGCTGTACGTGAGGACCTTTTGCGCGATTTGTTAGAAGCACAAGAAAAAATAAGAGAGCTCGGACCTGAATCAGTCAAAGACCTTGAATTAATAACAATAGATGAGCTGAAAGAAATAAGGCGCGTTTGGGTAGTCGATAAAAACGAGATTGAAGATAGGCTGCCGCTCATCTATGAGGAAGTCTTGAGTAAACCTTATCCGGGCAGGCAGTTTGATGACAATAAAACTTTTGGTGCCCCAGAAATGCAAATTCTGAGAGATCTCTGTGGAGACGATGAATTGCATTATCAGCTGTGCAGAGACCTACTCAATATCGAGAGACGCTATAGTTCCATGCTGCGTCGGGCCGGATTATTCGAGCAAATTGAAAAGGCTTTCCATAAGGGCGCCTATGATGATGAGACAGATGCCATTTTAAGAGCACGCAATAAACGTGATGCATTGGATAAAGCAAATATGAAGCTTGATTGTGATATACAGGAGAGTTCAAATTGATAATAGACGAACTAATCCTGCATAACTTTGGGGTTTACGCCGGTAGGCAAAGAGTCAAGTTAGCGCCACGTTCGCCAGAAAAGCCAATTATAAGATCGGAAGAGCAC
>QZJL01000007.1 GCA_003599745.1 Dehalococcoidia bacterium
ATACTTGGTCTTCGCGGCAGACAAGCGTATAGGTGTTTGTATTCGTTTTGCCCGCAACTTTGGTCAGTTTAAGCGTTATCTCGATTATCGTCGGGCCTTTCCCCTGCGACTTGATTTTATACGCCCCCTTGATATATAACGTAAACGGTTTCAACTCCTCGGCGGGTTTAAGAATATTGGTTTGCTTGACAGGCGCTTCGGGAGTCTTATCCTTCGCCGGAGGTGTTTTCACATCCTTTTTCGGATCGGCCTTCGGAGGCGCTTTGGCATCCTTTGTATTTTTCGGGGGCGCTTCTTTGGACGGCTGGACTGCATCGGCAGTGACCGGTTTGGGAACATCGGGTGTTTTCCCGGCTGCGGGAAGATTTGTAGCCGTCAGGGTGAATTTTTTAACAAGCGACACGGGGATATGCGAGAAACTCGTTTTCAAATTGGGAAACTCGTTTGTTATCAGGGTGTAAAGCTGAGGGCCGAATATGCGGTTCAGATTGGTTTTTGTAACATTCGTACCTGTGAAATTGGTAAAAATATTTACGATCATATTGGTGATGGTATTCGTGTTTTTCCACTGGATTTTCATACTGTAGTTTGTCAGAATGATGTTCATATAGGTATTGGACACGGAGAGATATTTAGTGTAATTCGAGGCATGAGCGAAAAAATTAGTATTGGTAAGGAGTTGGAACGCTCTCTGGGTCAGTACGGACGCGACATTGGTGATATAATTGGAAAAAAACATGATATTATCCAGAATAGTCTTTTCCAATTCCGGGGAAACTGTCAGTCCGGCGGGTAAAAAATCCACATATGCCTGTTCGGCTTCGACGGGTTTGAGGTATGCATACAGCATTTCGGGAAGCGCTTTGGAAAGATAATTGATATCCTTTTGGCCGGAAAGGTTGGTAAAAAAATGTAGTTCGACCTTAAGGTCCCGGGTGTAGGATTTTACCAGCCCGTCCTGTACCGCTTTTTTTGCGTCTTCTGTCTGCTTGATCAGCGACGGGCCGCAAGAAATAAAAAGGACGGAAAATATCAATAGTATAAATAGTCGGAATTTCAAAGGAACCTCTTTTTATAACGCATTTTAAATCGCCTAAAACCGGCGGAAGGCTGCGTTATTGGGGTATTTTATTTACTATCATGCATTATTTACTCATACTCAACGGGATTTCGGGGGCGCTTAATTCCTCTCAAACATCACCGTCAGACTGGCGATGGTCTCGCCGAAATCGCTTTCGTATACCCGGAAAATAGTCTCGAAATCATATTTTTCTTTCATTTCATCCTTGAAGAAGTTTACGAAGAAAAGCCCCAAACCTGCTCCGATTTTATCGTCGATTTCGCCGATAAACCCATCCGCGATCGTGTTCAGCTTGGTGGAGACTTTTTCCTTAATATTTGAAAGACCCATACTGTCGATGGGAGTATTGTTTTTTACTTCAATCTTAAATATCTTATGGGTGAATTTCCACGAAATTTTTACCCATTTACTGCGATTATTGCACATCTGTAAAAGCATATCCCGCTCGTTGCGAATCAGCGGAGGAACTTCTTTCGGATCGGTGGCGAGTTTCTGCCGGACAATGATATTCTCGAGGTTCGCTTTTTCGCCGTTCGCGGTAAGCTCGTGGATAATATTGATCGATGTCTCGAGTTCCATCCGGTCGATAAAATCGAGGATGGAGTCGTTTAGATAAGTAATCAGCTTCCGCCGTTTCTGCGGTGCGGTCAGCTTTAATGTGATGCCTTTCGTGTAGGGGAAAAGTTTGGGAACTTTGTCCAAGATGAGGGCAGTGTTATCCGGCTTCATGAAGATCGTATAGAGCGGTACACTGCCGTCGTTCGGCATAGTCAGCATGTTCTTAAACTTGATCAAGCCGAGATTATTGAACATGATTCCAATGGCGTCCTGTGAAAACAGGTTATTCCGCGATTCCTCGATTACCTCATTCAAAGGTATAGCAGGAGCTTGAGACATCGTTACCCCTTGTTCTGCCGAATAAATTAAGCGCGATTCCGGTTGTATTACATCCTAATCGACGAAACCGCTCAATGGGCACTCCCGCAGAATGAAAGATCCATTATGCGGAAGCGCCCAAGAGATATTTTAGCGGAATACACTGTTTTAGTCAATAATCCGGGATTTTAATCCCACTTCTTCACATCCCAGAGTTCGTATATTTTTACAGGCTCTTTCTTACCCTTTACAGCGATATAATCGAGTTCCCGGACGATCAGATAGTCTTTTACCTTTTCGTAGGTCGCCTCGCTGATAATGATATTCGTGTGGTAAATTTTGTTCGTACCTTCTAAGCGCGATGCGAGGTTCACACCGTCGCCGATAACCGTATAGTTCTTGCGTGTCGACGAGCCCACGTTCCCGACGTTCACGATAGCTGTATTCAGACCGATGCCGATATCGATCGGCTTATCACCGTGAACGACCCGTGACTCGTTAAACGTATGCACCGCTTCCATCATCTTTACGGCGGCCTGACATGCCTTCAGCACATGATCGGCGATTTCGATCGGAGCGCCCCAGAATGCCATTACCGCGTCGCCGATGTATTTATCGAGCGTACCCTGTGTCTCCATGACGATATCGGTCTGGCCGGTGAGGTACTCGTTCAGGAAGTTAATCAGGTACTCCGGCGTCATGCCTTCCGAGATCGAAGTGAATCCCCTGATATCGGAGAACATAATCGTCAGTTCCTTCGAATCGCCTCCGAGCTTCATTTTATCGGGGTGCTTGATGAGAATATCGACGACTTCGGGGTTTACATAGCTGGAGAAGGTGCTCTTGATAAAACGTTTTTCCTTTTCTTCGGTAAGAAGCAGATATATTTCACCGGCTATCAGCGTCAACGCATTCGTGATCAGCGGGATGAGCGTCAATATTTCGATATTTGCGAAAAATAGTGCGAAACCCACGCCGATAGGGATAACGATACCGACCAGTCCCGCGAGTATCGTAAAACGGGTGCCGCGCGAGATAAGAAGCGCGACAATCGATGCAAGAACGATGGTATAAAGTATATTCAGCCAATGAGGAACGGAAATAATAAAGTCGCGGTTCATGACCGTTCCGAGCGCGTAAGCGATATGCAGAATCCCGAACATATTGCCGAGCGGCGAGAGCTTGACGTCCTGTACCGCCTTCGCGCCCTTGGCAAACATACCGACAAGTATGACCGAATTCGCCGATACGCCGCCGTTCACCGGCGGCTGGTTCGTGTTCCTGTCCTACGAGCTCGGCGCCGAGATCGAACCCGCGCTCGGCGTGCTGCCGCGCGACGCGACGCTCCCGGTGGCCCTAGCCACGCGTTTTCCCGCCGCGGTTATCCGTGACCATCAGACACGCACGACATTATTGGTATGCGAGACAGAGCGGGCCGCGGAGCTGATGCCGCGGCTGTGCGCCGATGTCGAGGCGCTGCAAGTTGTACCGTCACGCGGTTGCGACGTGACCGACGTGGTGGAAGACGACCCACAGGATTTTCTGGATGGCGTGGAGCGGGTGCTCGAATACATTCGCGCCGGCGATGTGTTTCAGGTAAACCTGTCGCGCGAGTGGCGTGCGCGGCTCGCCGCGCCATCGGCGCCTGTCGAACTTTACCGGCGTCTGCGTCACGCCAACCCGGCGCCATTCGCCGCGTTGATGACTCTGCCCGGCAATCGCGGCGTGATCAGCTCATCGCCCGAGCGCTTGGTGCGGGTGGAAGGCAACATCGTGCGCACGCGCCCGATCGCCGGCACCCATCCACGCAGCGCCGACACCGCCGAAGACCGGCGGCTGTCCCAGGCGTTGCTGGTGCATCCCAAGGAGCGCGCGGAGCATGTGATGTTGATCGATCTGGAGCGCAACGATCTCGGGCGCGTGTGTCGTCCGGGCACGGTGCGCGTGCCGGAATTCATGGTGCTCGAATCCTATCGCCACGTGCACCATATCGTCTCCGAGGTGCGTGGCGAGTTGCGCGACGGTATCACGCCGGCGCGGGTGATCCGCGCCGTGTTTCCCGGCGGCACCATCACCGGTTGTCCCAAGGTCCGCTGCATGCAAATCGTCGCCGAGCTGGAACGCGTGCCACGCGGCGCCTACACCGGCGCGCTCGGCTATATCAACCGCGACGGCGGCATGGACCTCAACATTCTCATTCGTACTTTGGTACAGGATGGGGTGTCTATCCGCCTGCGCGCCGGCGCCGGCATCGTCGCCGACTCGGTACCGGCGCGCGAGCTGGAAGAGACGCGGGCCAAGGCGAAAGGCCTGTTGGCGGCTTTGGCAGCGGCATGAGCCGCAGAGCAGGGGCCCCGCGCGCAGCGTGGGGATGCGACCGGCGAAGGCCGCATGCCGCCGACAACGTGCGCAGTGGATCGGAACTTGCCCTTATGGAGGCGGCTCATGAATGCTGTGCTCGTTAACGGCGAGCTGACGGACGCCGTCTCGGCGCGAGATCGCGGTTTTCAATACGGCGACGGGCTGTTTGAAACCCTCGCCGTGCAGCACGGTATGCCGTTTCTGCTGGACAAGCATCTCGCGCGCCTGAGCGCGGGCGCGGAACGCCTTGGCTTTCAGATATCGCCGGCATTGCTGCGTCAGGAGGCCGAACAACTTTGCCGCAACGTCGAGCGCGGCGTGCTCAAGATTATCGTCACGCGTGGCATCAGCATGCGCGGCTATCGCGGCGATCCCGCCGCCACGCCGACGCGGGTGCTCAGTCTGTCGGACTGGCTGTCTTATCCCACGGGCTACACGAAAGAGGGAGTGGATGTACGTCTGTGCCGTACGCGGCTCGCTGCCCAACCGGCGCTGGCCGGACTCAAGCACCTTAATAGACTGGAGCAGGTGCTGGCGCGCGCCGAGTGGGGCGATGAGTACGCCGAAGGACTGATGCAGGACGAATCCGGTAACATCGTCGAAGGCACAATGACCAATGTTTTCCTTGTGTGTGACGGTACGCTCGTTACGCCGGCGCTGGACCGCTGCGGCGTCGAGGGTGTCATGCGTTCGGAGGTGCTGGCGCGCGCCGCGCGGCTTGGGATTGCGTGCCGCGTCGAGACCGTGACGCCAGAATACCTGGAACTGGCGCAGGAGATTTTTCTGACCAACTGTCTCATCGGCCTGT
The DNA here is from genome assembly GCA_003599745.1 of Dehalococcoidia bacterium. Taxonomy (GTDB): domain Bacteria; phylum Chloroflexota; class Dehalococcoidia; order Dehalococcoidales; family SURF-40; genus SURF-40. Next base: position 5,127 of record QZJL01000007.1, read on the forward strand.
GGCCGGTGCGGCGTGTTGAGCGCCGGAGCTACGCCATTGGCGACATCACACACAAAATCCAGCAGGCGATTCGCGATGCCTATGTGGCGGGGTAAGCTCGCGCTTGCCGTCGGCGCGCTGCTGGCGCTGGCCGCGTACGAGCTGTGGTACTGGACCCACGGGCTCAAGCCCGGTGCCGAGACCTATTACTTCAAGCAGGGCACGACGCTGCGCGGCGTGGCCGGGGAGCTCAAGCGTCGCGGCGTGCTCCCGGAAACGCGTTCGCTCGTCTGGGGCGCCACGCTCACCGGACAAGGTCGCAAGCTCAAGGCCGGTGAATACCGCTTTGCCGACGGCATCAGCCCGCGCGCGCTGCTGGCGCAGATGATCGCCGGCAAGGTGGTGGAGTACCCACTGCGGTTCGTGGAAGGCTGGACCTTCGCCCAGATGCGCCAGGCCATGCAGGCGGCGCCCAGGCTCACGCGGACGCTCAATGGCCTGCCGGATCGGGAAATCATGATGCGCCTGGGCTATCCCGGCCTGCATCCGGAAGGGCGGTTCTATCCGGATACTTATTACTATACGACCGACCAGCCGGACCACACGATTCTCGCCAAGGCCTTCGAGAAGATGCGCGAGCGGCTGGCGCGCGAATGGGAAGGACGCGAGGACGGCTTGCCGTTCAAGTCGCTGGACGAGGCGCTGACTCTGGCCTCGATCGTCGAAAAAGAAACCGGCAAGGCCGAGGAGCGGCCACTCATCGCCGGCGTCTTCATCAACCGCCTGCGCAAGGGCATGAAGCTGCAGACCGACCCGACCGTGATCTACGGGATGGGCAAGAGCTTCGATGGCAACCTGCGCCTGCGCGACCTGAAAAAAGACACGCCGTACAACACCTACACCCGCGTCGGCCTGCCGCCGACGCCGATCGCCATGCCCGGCGGCGACGCCGTGCGCGCGGTGCTGCACCCGGCGAAGACGCGCGCGCTCTATTTCGTCTCGCGCGGCGACGGCTCGCATTATTTTTCCGAGACACTGGAGGAACACAACAAAGCTGTGGTCCAATACCAACTCGGCGGCAAGCCGCCGGCGAAAAGATAATACTAATGTCTACCACAGAGAACACGGAGGGCACAGAGAGGGTCTTGCCTTTAAAAGATGGATTTCCCTCTGTGATCTCTGTGTCCTCTGTGGTTAAACAATTTTTTTAAACATGGCGCACGGATTTTTCATCACGGTCGAAGGCGGCGAGGGCGCGGGCAAGAGCACCATGCTCGCGTTCATGCGCGACTGGCTGGTCCAGGCTGGCCGCGACGTCGTGGTTACCCGCGAGCCCGGCGGCACGCCGCTCGGGGAACGCGTGCGCGATATCCTGCTGCATGCACGTGAGCTGCACATGACCGCCGAGACCGAGGCGTTGCTCATGTTCGCCGCCCGCGCGGAGCATCTGGAGCGCGTCATCCGGCCGTCGCTGGACGCCGGCAAGACCGTGCTCTGCGACCGCTTCACCGACGCGACCTACGCCTACCAGGGCGGCGGGCGCGGGTTGTCTATCGAACGCATCGCCCAGCTCGAGGCCTGGGTGCAGGGGGCGCTGCGGCCGAACCTGACGCTGCTGCTGGACGTGCCGGTGGACGTGGGGCTCAAGCGCGCCAACCAGCGCAGCGAACCGGACCGGTTCGAGCGCGAGCAGCAGGAATTCTTCGAGCGCGTGCGAGCGACCTATCTCGAACGCGCGCGACGCGAACCGCAGCGGCTGCGCGTGATCGACGCCAGCCGCACGCCGGCGGAAGTGCAACATCAAATTACCAGCGTGCTTGTGGAGTGTTGCAGTGGCGGACGCTGAAACGGTACCGGTCGCCCGGTTTCCGATCGAGGTGTATCCCTGGCATGCCGCGGTCTGGTCGACGCTGACGGGCGACTTCGCGCGCCTGCCGCACGCCTTATTGCTGCAGGGCCCCGCCGGTCTCGGCAAGCAGGATTTTGCCTTGCGCCTGGCGACGGCATTGTTGTGCGCCCAGCCGAAAGCCGAGTCCGCCTGCGGCCAGTGCCACAGCTGCCAGCTGCTCGCAGCCGGGACCCATCCGGATCTGAAGCTGGTGATGCCCGAGGAAGACCGGCGCGGCATCGTCATCGACCAGATCCGCGGTCTCGGCACGTACCTCGCGCTGCGACCGCACACCGCGGCGCGCAAGGTGGCGATCCTGTCACCGGCCGACAGCATGAATCTGAACGCCGCCAACAGCCTGCTCAAGATTCTGGAGGAACCGCCGCTTGGCAGTATCCTGCTGCTGGTGGCGAGCCAGCCGGCGCGCCTGCCGGCGACGATCCGCAGCCGCTGCCAGCGGGTCTTGTTTCAGGTTCCCGAACGCGGCCTAGCCCAGAGCTGGCTCAAGGGCAGAGAGGGCGGAGAGGCGGCGGCGCAACTGCTCGGCGAGGCCGGGGGCACCCCGTTGCGGGCGCTCGCCCTGAGTCGGGAGGATTTTCTGGTCAAGCGCGAGACCTTGTTGAGCGATCTTGAACGGCTGTTGGCGGGAAACGAAGACCCGGTGACTTGCGCCCAGCGTTGGAAAGGACTCGGCGCGTCGGCTTGTATCGACTGGTTGACCGCGTTTGTGGCCGGCCTGATCCGTGGTCTGGCTGTTCCAGGCGAGCCGGCACCTACCTTATTGAAAAATACAAAAAATGTATTAACTTTAAATAAGTTATATATATATCTTGATGTCGTTTCTAGTGCAAGAAACGGGTTATTTTCCGGCGGACTGGATGAGCTTCTGCTGCTTGAGGACCTCCTGATCCGCTGGTGTCGAATGGCCGAACGCTCGCCTACAATCAAAACCGGAACCTGACATGAGCGACCCCAAACCCCCTTTGCCCGGCGGGATGCCGAATCTTCCCAACCTGCCGAACATTCCCAAGGCACCGGTGCGCCCGGTGTCGGCGGGTCCGTCGTCCGCGCCGCCGCAGCCGGCACGTCCCGGGGTACTGTCGCTCACCATCAAGGACAAGAACGCGCTCTATGCCGCCTATATGCCGTTCGTGAAAGGCGGCGGGTTGTTCGTTCCGAGTAGCCGCCCGTACAAGCTCGGTGAGGAAGTATTCATGCTGCTCACGCTCATGGAGAGCAAGGAAAAGATTCCGGTCGCGGGCCACGTCATCTGGCTTACGCCCCAAGGCGCCCAGGGCGGGCGCACCGCCGGCATCGGCATCCAGTTCAACGAAAAGGATTCCGGCGTGGCGCGCAGCAAGATCGAAACCATCCTCGCCGGTATGCTGAGCTCCGATCGGCCGACCCATACGATGTAGTGTGCGGCGTGGCCGAGCTCGTCGATTCCCACTGCCATCTCGATTTCGAACCGCTTGGCGACCAGCTCGCCGAGGTGTTAACGCGTGCCCGTGGCAACGGCGTTGGGCATATGCTGTGCGTCTCGGTAACACTGGAAAATTATCCGAAAATACAGGCAATTGCTGAACAACATTCACACATTTTCTCGTCCGTCGGCGTGCATCCGAACGAACGCGAAGGCCGCGATCCGGACGTCGACGAGCTTGTAACACTCGCTGCCAATCCCAGAGTCGTCGCGATTGGCGAAACTGGGCTCGATTACTATCGCTCTCAAGGCGACATGGGCTGGCAGCAGGACCGCTTCCGGCGCCATATCCAGGCCGCCCGCCAGGCCCGCAAGCCGCTCATCATCCATACGCGCGACGCCGCCGCGGACACGCTGGCGATTCTGCGCGAGGAAAACGCCGCTGAGGCCGGCGCCGTCATGCATTGCTTTACCGAATCCTGGGACGTCGCCAAGGCTGCCATGGACCTCGGCTTCTATATCTCGTTCTCGGGGATCGTGACCTTTGCCAATGCCGCGGCCTTGCGTGAGGTCGCCGCAAAGGTTCCGGACGACCGGCTGCTGGTCGAGACCGACTCGCCGTACCTGGCCCCGGTGCCGTACCGCGGTAAGACCAACGAACCGGCCTATGTGCGACACGTGGCCGAGCGCCTGGCCGAGGTGAGAGGGGTGTCGTTCGATCACATCGCCGACGTCACCACACAAAACTTTTTCAATCTTTTTCAATCAGCTCAACGCCTAGCTTGATGTTGAACCTGATTGAAATTTTTCTGCCGCGATGTGTGATTGCAGCCACAACGAGGCACGATGACCACACGATGTTGACCGTGCAGTAGGTTGACCCTGGCCGGCGGGGACGATGCCGGGTAACGGATAACGCGAGCTTAAGCATCGCCGTTATCCCTGCCCAGGAATCGTATAATGTATGTTATGTTAAATACGATAATCATTCTGTATCAATGGTTTAAGTCATTTCCCTCACGTTTCAGCACAGTATTTGCATAGTCCTCCCCCTCGGGAGGATCCATGAAAACAACAAGGAAGCAGCCGCTAGATCTCGCGGCCTATGACCCTGCGTGGCGCGGTTGGAAGCTCTCGAGCTATGGACGCTCGAGCATCTCGAGATTGATTGCACCAGACGGCACCACCTTTCAGCCATGGGAAATACTCGCCCTCGCCGGCACAGGCGCAGACCTCGACTACCTGCGCCAGCGCGTGCGGGAGCTTGAGGGGGACGGGCTAGAACCGCGCCAGCGTGTTGCGGTGCTGGCCGCGATTCAAGCCCTAGAGGGCGTGCTTAACGGGGGCGGACGTGCGCGGGCCGCAACTCGACCTCACGCGCCGGATGGAGCGGCGGTTGCGCGGCTGGGCCGCGCACTGGTTGCGCCGGTTTTGGTTCCGGGGACTGCGAAGCGATAACGGGCGGCGGGGACTGGCGCGGGGGCTGCGAGGGCACCGCTGGTTGGTCAAGAGGAGATTGTTGCTGTACTCGATCGCTGCCGCCCTCCCTTTCCTCTTGTGCCCTCGCACGCGCTACTTTCGCAGCAGAAGCGCGGCCCGAGTCCACCGACACGAGCGAACCACCCGCGAGATAGTAACGGCAGCCGCGCCAAGTCCAGTCATCCGGGAGGCCGGTATGCGGGATGCTCACGCGGATGATATGGCCCGCGTCATTCTCCAACAGAGCAAGCCCGGTTTTGCGCGTTTCGTTCAAGACTACACCGACCAACACCGGACAATCCGACCTGGCGGACGTAATGACCGGTTCCGCGAGTGCAGGCTTGGGCGACGGTGGCGGCGGTGTCGTAGCTGCGACCACATCGGCAATCGGTGCGCCTTGGCCGCGCACAAGGCGGGAGTTCCACATCGTGTATCCGAAGAAAGAGACGATGGCGAGCGCGAGAACCAAATAAGCCTTGACCTTAAAAGGGACGTGGCCGTGTTCCGTATGTTCCTTGCTCGATTGGTAGAGAGACCAGATTTTTTTGTCCCAGACCCAAGCGGTTTTGGAAAGGACCTCCGCCGTATCGCTGCACTTGGCCCGGACCGTGACCCATGAAGCGTGCTTACCGAAGATGCGCGTTAGCTCAGACCACTCGCCGACCAGATCACGGACGAATTTCGCCATCATCGACGGGTTGGGCGTGACAAGCAGAAAGTCTATGCCGAGGTGGCGATGCTCTGCGATTTTTAAGACCCACTCGGGGAGCTTGAACGCCTGTTGGCCGCCGGGAAAATAATTCTGACACTCATCGATGAGAAAAACGGATTTGGGCGGGAGCATGCGCCAGTCCTCGGGCTTGCATTCCTTCCAGCCCGCGGGAATGAACTTAAAAGGGACGTGCGTATAAAAGCACGGCCTGCCCTCTTTGTCCCAATCGAGCATGCGAGCAAGCGCCCGCTGAGTCTTGCCCGAACCGTTGAGACCCGAAAATAAATAAATCATGCCGGCGGAATGACCATGAAGCGGCTACTAAGGTTCGTCGCCGCACGTAGAGCGATACCCGAGGTGTAACCCGAGAGAATGAGATTTAGAAACGTGTCCACCTTGGCGATAGCGAGCAACGGGACAACCTCAGGTGGCAAGCTTGTAAAGTTGTTAACGAGATAAGCGATGGTGCTAGAAATCAACAGCGTGCCGCCCGTGTACGTGACGATGCCAATGCCGATGGCTGCAAGGATGTATTTGATGTAGCCCGACGAAAAGAGCTTGAGAAAAAACGCCGACGAGCTGGTAAACAAACCACCGAGGAACGAGAGTAAAGGCGCGATGAATTGCATAGATCACCCTAAGGCGACGTTGGGGAACATTTTCAAAAAGATCGTTACACCGATGAAGGCACCAAGCGCGACGAGCAGGAGGCCGAACATCGCCAGCCCTTCACAGATGCGATCAAAAGAAAACGACGTGGACTGGCCGCGCACCGTGAACGAGCGCGGCGCGGGACAGGTGGCAGAGCCGAAGGATAAATAACTTTGCTCGGTAAAACCGGTTTGGGTCAGATCGACGCTTGACGTCGGGAGTGTGCCTTGCGGCACATCCGGACCGGACGGAACGCCGGTTGCCGCGCCCGTGCCGTCAGGCGATGCCGGATTGGTTAGACCCGTGCTTGTCGTAGTCGTGGGTAAACCGACGACGTTGCCCTGTGCGTCTTTAATCGTTTCCGTAGTACGCGTCGCGCCGGTCGTGCTGTTGTACTCGTATTGCGTGACCGTCTGCGTACCGTCACCGTTGGTGGTGGTTGATGTGGATACAGCGTTATATGCGCCCTGGGTGGTGGTCGTGTACTGCCGGCACTCTGTGCCATTGCACATGATGCCTGTCGGGGTTTCGCAGTTAGCGACACCGTTGACCATACGACAGGAAAACGACATGGCGCCCGGAGGGTTATAGGCTATGGTTTGCGAACCATCGGCACCGGTATAAGACTCACTCGGGACAGACGATGCAGCCTGCCATTCACTCGTAAAATCCACATAGCCCGCAGGGAGCCCCGCACTGCACGAAGCGCCTGAGCCAAAAAACGATGCAGACCACCTGCCGTTTGAAGGCGTTATTACAGCTACACCTGCGCGATCATAGTTACAGGAATTACTACAGACCGACGATGGCAGCGGAGAGTCGCCCGCCGCTTTAATCTCGACGCCCTGGGTCGCGAGGCAGGGATCAGGCGGAGCTTCACATTGTTGAGTGGCATTATTCCAAGTCTGACCGGGCGGACAACTCACGGCCCCCGGCGTATTCGCAGCACAGAAGTAAAAACGCTGATCAAATACATACTGATAGCGACCGCCGACAACACAAGAGCCGCCGTTATAGGTTACAGTCTCGCCGCCTGAATATTGGGTGCAATAACTCTGTCCTGCCTGTCGCGCTGCATCAAGGCATTTCGCATACGCCTCCGAGGCCGTGTCGTAAAGGCCGCGATCATCAGCATACGCAGGTGTCAGCGCAGCGAAGAAAAGAGCAGCCAGAAGCAGCCGAGCCATATAAACCCCAGAAAAGAGAGCAAGAAGAAATCGTGTAGCAGCATGTTTATCTCCGATGAGAAAAAGAACCGGGGAGAGTGTGCACCCTCTCCCCTGCTCTCCCGCTTAGGCCCGGCGAAGCATCTTGATGCCCTTCACGGTGAACACCACCAACAGCATCGCGAGCGCGACAGCCACGACGTTAGTCGTAAGCTCGCCCGCGATGTAAGCGGTGACGGCGGTCGTATCGACCGCAGCGAAGGCACCAGAGACGACACCGAACGCAAGCGCCAGCACAGCAGCCAGCTTCTTCATCGTGTTTCCCCTTGTTGCCGGTTTGCATTTCATCGGTCGCAAACCTTCACCGTTACCACTCACGTGCAATCCTGATCAGGATTGCCAAACCTGCCGCGACGGTCAGAGCGAGCAGCCCTTCCATCGCGATACTGTGAAATTCGGTAACGCCGATTCCCAAAGAATCGTTTGGTGCCAATTGCCAAGACACAGAACCGTTGTTGCAGTTGTTCGTGGGCGTGGTGCCGTCCGCAATGACGCAGGTGTATTGGTAGGTCGCCATCAGTAATCCGCCATCCAGATCAAGCCGAATGAATCCGTTACCTCAAAAGATCGTTGCATGCCCCGGTGACTCACCGACCCGAGCAGTTGAGAGAGCAAGTAGAAATTAGAGTCCGACACCGTAAGGAAATAGGTTTTCTTCTCCGGGTGCGAAATAGTTTGAGAGCTTGAGTAGCGACGGGCGCCGATCTCGCTGACGTGGTCGCCCTTGCTCAGATACTTTGCGAGATATCGCGCAAGTTTTCCGCTGTTCCACTGAGCGCCGCCGCGAGGCGAAGTCATGTCAACATTTACTTGCCCCCTCTCGCTGCGAGTGGCCTTGTGCCAGAAGTGACGAAGGACGTTGACGTTATAAAATCCCTTTACCGCAAAATGAAAGTGCCACGCACCACGCTGTTGCCGTTCCGGTGCGCACACATATTTAAAATCTGGCCACTGTTCGCGGCAGAGCCGAACGAAGCGCCAAACATCGGCCCAACATTCTTTCAAGTCTATTTTGTTCTCTCGGTAAGTCGTGGTTAGCAACCGATCAGCACCGAGCGACAGCACGCGATGCCGAAGCATCCGGCGCGCTCTGGTTGCTGACCGGTGAAAATCTTCCTCCGTCATTTGCTCGCGCAGCATTTCAAGCTCGACGGCTTCACGCTTGGCTAAAAATTCCTGCGGCTGTTCGCACACCGAGCGACGATAACGACGGGCAAGATCACCACGAAAGGCGACAAGCTCGTGCGCACCATTAGCAAATCGTTTTAACGTCACCTCGAGGTGTGGGCCTTGCGGCCTTTCCGTGTACAGACCGGGCATGGGCTTGTACTTAAGTGTCGGTACTTCAA
>QZJL01000047.1 GCA_003599745.1 Dehalococcoidia bacterium
AAATGATACCACCTGGTTAACATACAAGGCAGAACCGATATAGTCTCCTTACTGTTCCCCGTTGGTGGCACCGGTAAAGTATATTGGACAGTTGCCTGAGTGCCGTCAATGCTAATTGTGCGTCCTTCAATAGTCACGGCCGCCCGTGCCTGCTGTCTCTTAGAGGCCGCGGTTCTATTTCCCACTATTAAAGATGCGTGGCGCAATCAGCTTGCGCAACTCTTCAACGACAAAGATGCCACCCGCCATCAAAACAACGACTCCCCAATCTTCAAGAGATAAAGGTACGGTGTAGAATAGTTTCTGGAATGGCGGCGCATAGATAACGATTGCCTGCAGAATGACAGCCAGCCCTAACCCACCGAGAAGTAACCGATTGCTGAGCAAACCCAGCTTGAAAATTGATTGCTGGTCGGAGCGGGCGTTAAGGGCATTGAACCACTGGAAAGCAACCAGCATACTGAAAGCAATTGTCCGGGCTTCTTCTAATCCGACCCTCGGCAACTCCCATTTGAAGACAAAGAATGTCCCAATTGACATGAACAGGGCGATGAAGACAATTCTCCATAACATCCCGCTATAGACGATTCCCGCCTTTTTACGCCGCGGCGGATCTTCAAGGACATTACTGTGTCTGGGCTCCACTCCTAGCGGTATGGTAAAAATGCCATCAGTGACCAGATTGATCCAAAGCAGCTGGACAGCTACAACGGGAAGGGGAATGCCGGCCACGATAGCAATTATCAGGGTAATCAGCTCACCAATATTGGTGCTCAAGAGATAGAAAACAGAACGGCGGATGTTGCTGAAAATAACCCTGCCCTCTTCCACCGCCGCAACGATGGAGGCAAAATTATCGTCGGTGAGCACCATGTCCGAAGCTTCGCGGGCAACATCGGTGCCTTTAATGCCCATGGCTATCCCGATATCGGCGGCTCTCAGCGCCGGGCCATCATTTACTCCGTCTCCGGTCACGGCGACAGTATAACCTTTTGTTTTCATGGCATTGACTATTCTTAGCTTATGGATAGGCTCAACGCGGGCAAAGACCGAGATACCATCTATCCTGTTGCTGAGTTCTTCATCGCTCATCTGACCCAGTTCCAGGCCAGTGACCGCTTCGCCCGGCGGGAGTCCGAGTTCTTCGGCAATGGCTACTGCCGTGACTTTCTGATCCCCGGTTATCATCATTACCTTGATGCCAGCGCGTTTGCAGTCGGCGATTGCCTTCTTGGCTTCTTGCCGGGGCGGGTCAATCATCCCCACCAAGGCAACCAGGGTCAGAGCACCATCAAGATGCTCATGAGAGAGCTGCTCCGGGGTAGGAGAGCTTTCAGCATAGGCTAGCGCCATCACCCGCAGCGCCTTCGATGCCATCTCCACGTTCTTTTCTTCAAGCTCAGTCCTTTTCTCGGGAGTCATTTCCTGAGCTGTGCCATTTACGAGTATCTGCCGGCTCATCGCCAGCACATTGTCTACCGACCCCTTCACGTAAGCTATTGCTTTGCCATCCTTGCCGGGGTGAAGAGTGGCCATGTAGCGCTTTTCGCTCGTGAAAGGCAGTTCGGCCAGTCGTGGCTGCTCCTCCTGTAATGCCTTTTGATTCAGTCCTGCCTTAAGAGCGGCTACCAGTAAGGCCCCCTCGGTGGGATCACCAAGAATTTGATGCTTATCGCCATCTAATTTCAGCGTAGAATCATTACACAGAGCGCTGATTCTAAGAACCAGGAGAAAACCTTCATCCTTTACAGGTTCAATCTTTTGACCGTTTTCCAGGAACTCTCCCTCGGGACGGTAGCCGGCCCCGGTGATTTCTATCGTTCTGCCGGAAAGATATACCTGGCGCAGTGTCATCTCGCTTTCGGTTAGCGTGCCGGTCTTATCCGAACATATCGCGGTAACGGCACCCATTGTCTCCACCGCTGTCAGTTTCCGGATAAGAGCATGCCTTTTTGCCATCCGTCTCATCCCTAAAGCCAGGACTACAGTTACCATGACCGGGAGACCTTCCGGAATGGCGGAAACGGCGGCGGCTACGGCCAGAGTAAACATCTCTTCGAAGCCGTAACCCTTAATCACACCGATGACAACAAGCACCCCGATAATGCCGAGCACCAAGATGCCGATATAGCGCCCCAGCCTGGAAACATTGCGCTGAAGCGGTGTGGGTGGGGGTTTGACTTCTTGTATCTGGCCGGCAATCTTGCCAATCTCGGTATTCATGCCGGTAGACGTGACCACAGCCACCCCGCGGCCGTTGACCACGGCACAGCCCATGTGTGCCATATTGCCCATATCAGCTACGACTGCTTCACCTTTGATTGCGCCGGTAAATTTCTCCACCGGGACCGATTCTCCGGTGAGGATGGACTCGTCTACGGATAGACTTGCCGCCTCAATTAGCCGGGCGTCAGCGGGAATCTTGTCGCCTGCCTCAAGCACGATGATGTCACCGGGGACGAGTTGCCTGGCGGGAGCCTGAATAACAGCACCTGCTCTCAGTACCTTCGCCTGGGGAACAGCCAGCCGCTTGAGTGCTTCCATCGCCCGCTCCGCCCTGCTTTCCTGCACAAAACCGATAATAGCGTTGAGGAAGACTACGGCGAGAATAACTGAGGCGTCAGTAGGTTTATGCATGACAAAGAACTCAATCAGGGCGGCAGCCAGCAATATATAGATGAGAGGGCTGGCAAACTGACGTAGAAAGACGAGGATCGCCGGAGTTTTACCCTTTGCCGTAAGCTCATTCGGCCCGTGTTGATGCAGCCGTTCCTTCGCCTTTTCTTTGGAAAGACCGGAGCGCGAAGCGTCAAGCTCTTTCAGAGTCTCTTCGACAGTGAGATTATGCCACTTCACCAACATATGCTCTCTCAAGGCACTATTTTGGAGGTTCATTTTCTATATCTACTAACTGAAGGGTAACTTTCATTATCGAATCAGGGTTGAGAGACATTGAATTTACCCCTTCTTTCACCAGGAATTTAGCAAACTCAGGATAGTCGCTCGGCGCCTGACCGCAGAGCCCAATATGGCGGTGGTTTCCTCTGGCTCCCTGGATAGCCATGGAAATCATCTTCATCACTCCGGGGTCACGTTCATCGAAATCGTGGGCTACCAGTGCTGAGTCACGGTCAACCCCTAATACCAGTTGGGTCAGGTCATTGGACCCGATGGAAAAGCCATCAAATAGCTTGCTGAATTCATCAACCAGGATGACATTATTTGGAATTTCACACATGATATAAACTTGGAGTCCGTTTTCTCCCCGTTTCAAGCCATTCTTTGCCATCTCAGCCAGAACTCTTTCACTTTCATCCAACCGACGGCAAAAGGGGATCATTATGATGAGATTGTTCAATCCCATCTCTTCTCGAACCCGTTTCATCGCCCTGCACTCCAGCGCAAAGCCTTCCCTGTATCGTTCGTTATAGTAACGAGAGGCACCGCGAAAACCTATCATGGGATTCTCTTCTACCGGTTCGAAGTAGCGTCCACCTATGAGATGGGCGTATTCATTAGTTTTGAAGTCACTCATGCGTACGATAACAGGTTTCGGATAGAAAGCCGCGGCGATGGTTCCGACACCATGGGCTAGCTTTTCCACAAAGTAGTCCTTTTTATCTTGATAGCCGAAAGTGATATCTTCTAATTGTCTCCGTTCTGCCTCATCTGTTATCTTTTCAGGATGGACAAGAGCCATAGGGTGAACCTGTATGTAACTGTTGACAATAAATTCCATACGTGCCAGGCCTACACCATCATTTGGGATCTTGGAGAGGGAAAAGGCTTGTTCAGGATTGCCAAGGTTCATCATAATCTCTGTTTTTGGCCGTCGGAGCTCTTTGAGGCTGACCTTTTCCACATGAAACGGGAGGATACCCTCATACACTAAACCTTGATCGCCCTCGGCACAGCTTACTGTCACTTCTTGTCCCGTATGGATTTTTTCCGTAGCATCGCCAGCACCAACCACCGCCGGGATGCCGAGCTCGCGGCTGACAATAGCTGCATGGCAGGTCCTGCCACCCCTGTTACTGATAATTGCAGCCGCAGTTTTCATTACGGGTTCCCAGTCCGGGTTAGTGCTGTCTGACACGAGTATCTCTCCGGGTTTGAACGAAGAAAGCTGTGCTACATTGGAGATTACGCGACTTTTACCTCTGGCGATCTTTTCCCCTACACCCTTACCTGTTACCAGGATCGAGCCTTTCTTGTCCAGGTAATATGTCTCCAGTATATCCAGGGCTTTCTGTGACTCAACTGTTTCTGGTCGAGCTTGAACTATGAATAACTCGCCGCTGATACCGTCTTTCGCCCATTCGATATCCATTGGCCGGGTATCTCCGGTTTTCCCCGAATAGTGGTCTTCTATCTTAAGCGCATAGCCGGCCAGTGTCAGTATCTCATCATCGGTAATACAGAAACGCCTTTGATCGGCTTCGGGCACCGCCACGTTTCGCGTTAGAACTTTTGAGTCGCCTATGCCATAAACCATTTTAATGGATTTACCACCAAGGTTTTTCCTGATTATCGCCCTGTAGCCTTCTCTGTAAGTCGGTTTGAAAACATAGTACTCATCAGGGCTGACCGCTCCCTGGACAATGTTTTCCCCCAACCCGTAGGATGCAGTAATGAAAACGACGTCACTGAAGCCCGTCTCGGTATCAATAGTAAACATCACGCCGCTGGTGGCCAGGTCAGAACGTACCATCTTCATAATACCGATAGAAAGGGCTACCTCGAAATGGTCGAAGTTATTATCAATACGATAGGATATTGCCCGGTTGGTAAACAGCGACGCAAAGCATTTGCTGCAGGCTTCTCTCAGAGCAGGGTATCCGCTTATATTTAAATAAGTCTCCTGCTGACCGGCGAATGAAGCCGTGGGGAGGTCTTCTGCCGTGGCCGAACTGCGCACCGCCACGTCCGTATCCGGGCCATATTCCTCGCAAAGCCTGTCGTAGGCAGCCCTTATTTCAGCCCAGAGGTCATCGGGAATACCCGCATTCAAAATCAAGTCGCGAGATATTTTCCCTCGTTTCATAAGGTCAGTCAGGTTAGTCTTGTCCATGTCCAGCATCGCATCCTTTAGATCATTAAGAATTCCGGCTGATTCCAATACGTGCCAGTATGCCTCGGCAGTTACCGCAAATCCATTCGGAATTTTGATTCCCTGGCTTACAAGCTCACGGTACATCTCTCCCAGAGAGGCATTCTTGCCGCCAACAATGGGGACATCTTCAATCTTGATTTCCTCAAACCAGCGGATATATTTAGCATCTCGTATCATATAAGTTCCCCCTTCTGTTGTCTGCCTAAGGGCTAATTATGATATTGTTCTCAACTTCGGACACGCCTGGTGCGGCCCAGGCCACCCACTGAGCTTCTCCTCTCTCTGCCCAGTTGCGCACACTGCCCGAGAGAATCACCCACCGCGGCGATATCCTCATCTGAACGCTTAAGAGAGCCGGGCAAACCTGACCTGGATTTCTTCAGCCACTGCCCTGACGCCAAAAACTCGTGCGGCGGCACGCTCGGCGGTCCACTTCTTAACATAGCTATCGACATAGCCACTCAGCGTCACAACACCATCTTTGACAGCAACACCAATCTCCGCCGCTTTTAATAGTCGGTTCCCATTTAAGCTCATTCATAACATCCTGCTGCAGTTCTGCATCGGTCTTCACGGTAATTTTGCCTTCTCTTACTTAAATCCTCCAAATCCACACAATAGTAATGTTATTTCCAAATTATGAGTAATTGACGTGGACTAGTCCTTTTTAATTAAGGCATCCAGGGCTATCTGTGCTGCCAGAGGTACTTCTAACGATGGCGTGGGCCCTTCCAATGCTACTAAAACCGGCCGTAATACCTCTGTAATTTTCCCTGTGTTCATGTCGTGTAGCACGTGATGGATGCCCTCACGTAACCAGTATGAATCCGAATGCTTGACTAATGCCTCCAGCAAGGGGACTATTGCTTTGCGCCCTATTCGAATTAATCCCTCAGCAGCCAGCCAACGAACCTCGAATTTCTCATCTGATAAGGCTTCAAGTAGTGCCTTGATTGCCCTATTATTGCCGATTTGGCTCAAAGCTTTGGCTGCTTCCCATCGCACCCAGTCGTTCTCATCGGACAGAGTTCTTATTAATGGAGCCAAAGACCGTTTTTTATAAGCTACAAGCTGCTGACGTGCTTTTACACGCACTACTCCGTCTTCACTCGCCAGGTCGGCGATTAACGATTTGATAGTTGCCTTAGTAGCCTTGTTATCAGACACTACATTGCCCTTGGGTGTATTATTCTGCGTCTTAGTCAAGATCTTCGCTTGCCTGCCTTGACATTATATACCGTTTACTTGCTAAGTTTCCTACCCGCTACCAAATTTGTGAACGTCACTTTCTACACCTGATTTTGGCATAGTTGCACTGGCTCACCAGCGCGGCCCGGGAAGCGAGATAGAAATCCAATATATTAACCACAATTCCTTTCGCTTGGTCTCTTTTAGTGATTGTTCTTCTTGGTCTGTCATGATTCTACATCCCAACATTGGATAATAATGGAACCAGCCGTAGATAATATAAATTTTTTGGCCGTACGCTCGGAGTTTTTTGGTTACCAAGTGTTAGTAAGCAAAACCTTGCGGAAGTGGTATCCATAGACGGAAAAAAGAATGAACCTGGCGAACTTCGGCCGGGATTTCATCAGATATGCAACAAATAGCCTCCAGTAATGACTCCGCCCCTGCTCTCTGATACCGAGGTACCATACAGACCTGAAGAATGCCTTTATCTGGTGACTGTGTACTTTGCCGGGTGTCGTTCTCGGCGGCTTATACACATGAAAGAATGTCCTGATTCTTTCGTAGTATTCCCTGGGTGAATATATCGTATCCAGGATATGCTTATAGCCGCTGATCAGCCTGTCAGTGTCCATTTTCGGGATGAAATTGAAGGAGAAGTCGGTATTGTTACCGTTAAATGAGCTCAGCAGGCGGCCTTCTTCCTTCAAACGCTGGTAGAGTCTGGTGCCCGTAGGCGCATTCAACAGCCCGACCATCGCGGTGACGATACCGCTCCGCTGAATGAAGTCTATCTGTGCCTGGAAAATAGACTCCGGGTCGCTATCGAAACCGACGATAAAGCCTCCCTGCACCTCCAACCCGAACTGCTGGAGCTTCTTTACCGAATCTACAAGGTTGCGGTTCTGATTCTGGTACTTGGTACACTCTAGAAGGCTTTCTTCATTTGGAGTTTCGATACCGACGAACACCACATCAAATCCGGCAGCCACCATTAAGCGCATCAGCTCTTCATCATCAGCCAGATTTATGGAAGCTTCCGTACAAAAAGCAAACGGGTACCTCTTCCGTTTTTTCCACTCAATAATCGCCGGCAGTATTTCGGCTTTCAATTTTTTCTTATTACCGATGAAATTATCATCGACAACGAAGAGGCTGCCGCGCCAGCCATGCTCATAGAGTGAATCCAGTTCTGAGATTAGCTGCTCCTTGCTTTTAGTCCGTGGCGTGTGCCCATTCAATATGACGATATCGCAGAATTCACAATCGAAGGGACACCCTCTTGAATATTGCAGGTTCATCGATGAATAATGCTTCATGTTTATCAGTGACCACATCGGGATAGGGGTGGTGCTGATATCCGGACGTTCATCGGAAGCGTAGATATGCTGCGCCTGCCCCTTATCGAGGTCTTCCAGGAAAGGACGCAGGGTAACTTCGGCTTCACCTAGGACGAAGTGGTCGATGCCCTCGAATTCTTCGAATCCGGCGGTAAACAGAGGGCCTCCGGCTACGATTTTCGCACCCAAATACCTGCACCGGGTGACTACTTCTTTTACCGATTCTTTCTGCACCGCCATAGCGCTGATAAATACGAAGTCAGCCCACCTGATATCACTATCGGTGAGCCTTGTTACGTTTATATCTATCAGCTTTTTCTCCCAGTCTGCCGGCAGCATCGCTGCCACTGTCAGTAAGCCTAGTGGGGGGAATGCGGCTTTCTTGGAGACGAATTTCAGGGCATGCTTAAAGCTCCAGAAAGTGTCCGGATACTGAGGGTATACAAGCAGTATTTTCATAATAACGCCCCTTTTTATCACTTGGGATATATTTTCTAAAGGTGCCTCAATAGTTTGAGTGCCCCGCCTGAGAAGTAGTATGCGGTTCTGGCTACCGCCGGCTGAAACGAAAAATTTTGTCAGCAGCCACAAAACGAAGGGAATGATGCCGACTTCGCACTGGCTAGTCCCTCTGCGTTTCTACCAGCACGGTGCCATATGATTGCCCTGCTATGCTGAAAGCCGACTGGACTTTCCCTTTAGTTGAGATTGATTGCTCTTTCTGAGGCGGCGGCTGGCTGGTGATTACCCAGATAGTGCCACTACTATCACCAAGCTGGTAAGCCCCTTTCTCCACCAGGGTGAGCCAACCAGTCTCGCCAACTGTCCCCCTAATGGTCAGGTCTTTACCCTCGTATTGTGAGGGGTCAGCCAGTATGTCACCAATTCTGGTGGCGCGACTGCAGCCGATAGTGGTGAACACAAGGAGGAGGATGACCGACAGGCCAATGATGCTTAAGACCCGTCTCATATTTTGCACGTTCTCTCCTTTACTGCATTTTACTCCTGGCATGCAGTTTCATGAAATTCCGGGACGCTTCCAATTGTTTCCCGGACGCTAAAGTTTTATTGAATGACCAGAATGGCCTAACCTCTCCTGAACACTGCTTTCAGCAGCCAGATAATTATGAGAATAACTGCGACAACCAGTGCTATATGGATCAGAGCACCCCAACTAAAGACGAATAATCCCAGTAGCCACAAGATTAAGAGAATAATTCCAATAGCTAATAAGATACCCATGTTGCCTCCTTTTACTTATCGGCGCCACTTCCCATAGTCACCGGGTGGCGCGTGCGACCATATTGGAAGGTGAATTCTGCTCCCAGAATCACAATGAATGCCGAATAGTATATCCAGACGAGCAGGATAATAATAGAAGCGATAGAACCATAGATAAGTTGATAGTTAGCTAAGTTCTCAATGTAGAAAACAAACAGAGTCCTGGCGATTTCGAAGAGGATAGCTGCCAGGAGCGCTCCCGGCCAGATATAACGCCAGTACGTCCTGGTGTTCGGGATGAGTTTATAGAGTAACAGGAAAACAACCAGTATCAGTAAGAATGCTACCAGCCTGCTACCCATGTTTACTATTAGCAGGTTTGCTACGGGCAGGTTTAATACTCCGCGTAAAATTGAAATGATGGCACTGGCTCCCAGGGAGAGCAGGAAGAGAATACCAATACCAAATACCATGCCTAGTTCGCTGCCTTTTCTGATGAAGAAAGAGCGGCGGTACCGGTGAATATCCCAGGCGCGGTTGATCGCCAGGCTTATCGCACCGAACATTGCACTAGCACCCCAGATGAAGATTACTATGCTCAGTACACCCATGGTGCCCCGTAACTCGATAATACTGGCAATATTTTGCTTCAGGATATCGGTGGCACCGGGGATATTATCACCGACATAGTTCAGCAGTTCGTCTTGCAGATTTATTGAAGATAAGAAAAACCCAAAAAGAGCAATGAGCCCCAGCAGCAGTGGAAATATGGACAGGAAGGCATAGTAGGCCACACCAGCGGCTCTTTGCGTGGCATCGTGATCGCCTGCTCCCTCTGCGGTATTGTATATCAACTGTACTGCGGGTATTTTGAGCAGACGGCCTTTTTCCCTCTGTAACCTGGCTTTCAAGCGCTTTACTTGATTAAACATCACCCTATATCATTTACCTCATGTCAATAACATTAATCAGCTGTGAAATAATACGGAAATATTCGTCAGCGGCCTGGTGGCCAATCCAATCTAGCTAATGCCACTATTCCGTATGCTATCACGAAAGTACTTAAATAGACCCAGGATAAACATGGTAATCGGCAGGACGATAATAAATCCGATGATTCCGGCAAAGTACGCCCCGATGACACTCAGCACTATTATAAATGCCGGATGAATCTCCATTTGCGAACCCTGTATTTTCGGTACCAGCAGGTTGTTCTCAAGCAGTTGAATAAGTAAAAAGCCCAGGCCCACCCAGATGAACTTTTCCGGCGCCGTTGCCAGTGTAACAATGACTGCCAGTCCGCCACCCAGCCAGGGACCAATCATAGGTACCATTTCCGTTAGTCCCGCAAAGACGGCCAGCGGTAGAGCAAACTCGATTTTCAAAATAAACAACAAGATCCCGGCACAAAGCCCAACAGCCAGCGCCAACAATAGTTGCCCGCGAATATAGTGCACTACCACACGTTGCAGAATAGATAAAATGCCCTTAATGTGTTTACGAGTCCATACTGGTAGTACCTTATAAAACGTGTCGCGCAGGCTATCCCAGTCTTTTAGAATGAAGAAAATGAAAATTGGCATGATAACAAACCCTAAAATCATGCCTGCGGAAGCCTGGATATTCTTCACACTACTGGTTAAAAAGTCATTTAGTACACCAGGCAGTGCTTCTTGGGCTTTTGCCATATAGACGTCGATATTCTCCTGAACCCATGGATTAGACAGCAGCGGGATAGATTTTAGCCATTGTTTTATTGTATCCAGTCCGTTCGGGAGGATCTGGGAAGCATCCTGCGCTAGGGTGCCGATGGCTTTACCTACGAGGGTAACGGTATAGAATATTAACAGTCCGATGACAGCCAGAGACAGAAGATACACTATTACTATGATGGAAATTCGCTTTAGCTGTTTTAGCTTTGGCTTCTTGCCCGCGCCAGGTAGACGTTTCTCAACCCACCTGATAATCGGCAGCATCAGGGATGCGAGAATGAGGCCAACAATAAAAGGTAGAAGGACGCTTCGTAACACCCAGATTAACCAGAAAAGGAAGACCAGCCCCAGCATGAAAACTATGAGCTGCCAGTGCCTTCTTATTAGTGCGCTGACTGAGTTCATATCTGACGCCTACGGCAGTTCACCTGGGTAGTGAGACAGGATGGCCCTTGGCAAAACGGCGATAGCAAGTTTCGGACCTTTGCGCTGCAATTCGTCTACCAATTCCTGCCCCGCTGCACGGGGTACCACATTATTCACTAGAGCCAATGGTTTCGTCGCAGATGCGAGGTTTTCTAGCTCTTTATCGCCTTGACAACCGCCTTGCCCTTCCGGCCTGCCTCGGATACCGCCTCCTCGACCGTGTCTATAACTCCGCCGGTCTCTTCTTTGACTGTGTCCACGACTTCGTCCACGAATTCAGTGACCTTGTCCTTAATGAGCTTTTGGGTCTTCTTGCCGGACTGCGGCGCATAGAGCAAAGCCATAACTCCACCAATGATTGCTCCGGCAATTAAGCCGATACCAAAACCTATAGCATTATCATTGTTCATTACTGTTTCCTCCTTCATTACTTTCCCTTTTTGAATATTTTACTGATGCCTTTGTATCCACCGCGGATACCTTGAATCAATGTCAGTATCGGAAGCAGTGGCTTGATGCCCGCTTGCACCAGGGAAACGGTATCATGCGCAATTTTCAACGCTGACTCAGCCATCTGTAGCGCGGACTTTGCCTTGCGATACAGATGGTAGATTAAAACCATGATAAAGATGAGCACGCCTGAGGTCACAAATCCCAGGATAGTTATACTCAAGTCACGGAACCATTCGATACCCATTGTTCATCACCTTTCCGTCATGGAGTAGGTGAGCCGGCCCGCTTCGCCGGCTCACCATGGTATTTCAATTCTCTTGTCAAGCTGTTTGACTTACCGATGCTAAACTGTCTTGTCTTCTATCACAGCCGCAGCCGCGTTCTGCCTGATGGATTCAATGCCATTCAGCACATTGTCTTTGGTGGTATAACCCTCAGATACCGCGATGGTCTGTCCGTTTGTAGCAACCATCTTAAACCTGAATTCCCCCGCCACGTCCTTGTCTATCTCAAACTTGGCATCAGGCTTGCGGCTACCTATATTTGTTACCCTTTTTTGCACTATTCCCGCGTAGGACTGGTAACCATGGCTGGTGTAATAATGGTCAAGCAACTGAAGGTCTGTCTCTGCCTGCCACCTATCAATTTCCTCCAGCCACTTATCCTTGTCCATCCCCGGAGCTTCCTTGAGAACTTCTTCCGGCATATCCAGAATGAACTTCTTTGTCTCCGGTTGCCACTTTAAAGCAGCCCAGGGTAGGGCAAACCACTTGTCGGTGATGCCAAGAAAGCCTCCGAATGCGACCAGCGCGAACGCAATCAGACCTTCTTGCATGTCCACCACAAAGGTCTGCACCTGACCCATGTCGTCGCCCTGTTTATTGACGACGTCATACTGCGCCAACCTGACGCTTGGAACGAACCTTGCCGATTTGCTACCCATTGTCTTCCTCCATATAAATCTTCCTTTGGCGGCTGGCTGACATGCCTGCCAGTAACCTTAGCCACCGCACTATTTGAAGATGAAAGGCCGGGACATTTCACCTTCTACTTGCTTTGCTCTTTTCTTATGGTTCCAAGTTTCTTGTCAGACCGGGTATCCCTTCCATCCTTATTCCTTATTGCGCCGGTGGATAGACCCAGCCCTTCTTCTACTTTACCAACCGTCTTGTCACTCCTTACCTTTCGTGGCATGTTTCTTCCCTCCTTCTCTTATTATTGGTTTTGCCTTTAAATCCAAGGATTCTACTAGCCTTGGTATATTCAGATACGGGGCTACCTGCGTCTAACTCGCGGCACCAGCCAGAAAATCAACAAGATGATCCCAATCACAAGCAGAATCCAGAGGAGCGGGCCTGTTAAAAAGCCTATAGAAAAACCCAGCACCCACAAAACCAAGAGGATAATACCAATTATCAAGAGCAAACTTAGCATATTGACCTCCTATTTATTTACTGACACCCCCCGCCGGTCACGTTCTGAACGGCGCCACATACAATGGGCGGCAGAGGCCGGGGTTTAAGGCCCCGGCCTCTGCCTAAATACCTTATGCCTACGGGGCTTTTGTAACGGTGTTAGCATCTAAAGTAACTTGCTCAGTTACTGAAAACAATCTGCCAGTTACGGTAGCGCCGGTGAGTACGTTTACCTGTTGCCAAGAGAATACGTTACCGTAGAAAGTGGTACCTGTCCCAATAGCCGTTACGCCGGCCACCCTCCAATAGACGTTCTTAGCCTGCGCGCCATTTTCGAGGACGATGTTACCGAATGGGGCTCCAGTGGTAAGTTTGCCATCTATCGTGAAAACCCAGACTGAATTCGGGTCTCCCTGTGCGTCAAGATGGAGGTCCCCCGTCATTATTGTAACATCGGCAGCGGTCTTATAAACGCCCCGGGTGAGGGTCTGCCCGCCCAGTTCTATCGGGCAAACCTGAGTCGGTGCACCCGGATTCGGGTCAGCAGCCAGGAAGGTATATGCAATTCCCAAGTCGGTTCTAACCTGATCTATAAACGCAATGATAGAGGCATATGGTGCAGGTATTGGGCTTATATCATCGTGCGCATATGAAAGCCCATTGGTGAGCTCAACAAATGTTAGTGGTTCGATACCTGCCGTGAAGCCCTCATAATACGAACGGGCCTGGTCCAGTATTCCCATGTCCCCGTTGCTAATAGCGGAGCCAACAGTTGTGGTGACTTTTTGGCTGGCCAGAATCACGAATCTGCTTGTCTCACCAAGGACTGGAGCGGTTGGGTTGGCTATTGCTGCGGCACCGGTGGTAAATGTCCACACTTTGTCAACCGCCAGGGCATTACCGGCCAGGTCTTTGACCCCGG
>QZJL01000064.1 GCA_003599745.1 Dehalococcoidia bacterium
CATCACGGAAATAGCGGATGGTGGAAAGTACCGGGTTGGCCGCCGACTGCCCCAGGCCGCAGAGCGAGCCGTCCTTGAGCGTCTGGGAAAGCTCCTCTAATAACTCGATGTCGCCCTCTTCGCCCCTGCCCTCGGTGATGTCGGTGAGTATCTGGGCGGCGCGCTTGAGTCCCTCGCGGCAGGGCACGCACTTGCCGCATGACTCCTCTTCAAGAAATTTGATGAAGTAGCGGGCGATGTCCACCATGCAGTTATCTTCATCCATCACAATCATGCCGCCCGAGCCCATCATCGAGCCGACCTTGTTCAGCTCATCGAAGTCCACCGGCAGGTCAATGAGACTTGCGGGAATGCAACCGCCGGAAGGGCCACCGGTCTGAACGGCCTTGAATTTCCTGCCATTGGGAATGCCGCCGCCGATGCCGTAGACAATCTCCCGCAGAGTGATGCCCATCGGCACTTCCACCAGGCCGGTGTTGTTAATTTTGCCCACCAGCGAAAATATCTTGGTGCCTTTAGAACCTTGGGTGCCGATGGTTGAGTACCAGTCGGCACCCTGATTAATGATCAGGGGTACGTTAGCGTAGGTCTCGACGTTATTGAGGTTGGTGGGCTTATCCCAGAGACCGACCTCGGAGGTATGCACGTACTTGGCGCGCGGTTCGCCAACCTTGCCTTCCATCGAGGCCATCAGGGCGGTGGACTCACCGCAGATGAAAGCACCGCCACCCCGGTTAATCTTGATGTCGAAGTCGAAACCCGAGCCAAGGATGTTCTTGCCCAGCAGCCCGTATTTTCTGGCCTGGTCAATGGCAAGCTGGGCGTTTTTAACCGCCAGCGGGTATTCATAACGAACGTAAATGTAGCCCTCGGAAGCGCCGACGGCAAAGGCGCTGATTATCATACCTTCCAGCACCCGGTGCGGGTTACCTTCCAGAAGGCTGCGGTCCATGTAAGCGCCGGGGTCGCCTTCGTCGGCGTTGCAGACAACGTACTTCGGCTCGCCGTGCGCCCGGCGGGTTGAATGCCACTTGCTACCGGTGGGGAAGCCACCACCGCCCCGGCCCCGCAGCCCCGACTTCTTCACCTCTTCGATAATGGCGTCGGGCTTCATACCGAAAAGCGCCTTAGCCAGCGCCGCGTAGCCGCTCACCGCCAGGTAGTCTTCAATATCCTCGGGGTCAATGAAGCCGTTGTCGCCGAAGACCAGACGTTTCTGCTTGGCGTAGAAAGGGACATCGTGCTCATAGATAACTTTCTTTTTCGTTTCCGGGTCGGTGTAGAGCAGCCGCTCGATAACGTTGCCCTTAACCACCGTCTCCGAAATTATCTCGGGGACATCGCTGATTTTAATTCTCTCGTAGAATATATTTTTGGGGCGGATAACCAGCACCGGGCCGCGCTCGCAAAAACCGTGGCAGCCGGTGTTGCGGAAGGCGACCTTGCCGGTAAGCCCCTGTTTTTTGATTTCATCCTGGAAAGCGGTGATGATGGCTTCGGCACCGTAGGCCCGGCAGCCGGTGCCACCGCAGAGGGTGACCACCGTCTGGTTCGGGTCCCGTTTTGCGATGACTTGTTTTCTCAGCTTTTCCAGTTCGTCACGGGTACTGACTATCGGAGCAGTTTTAATTGTCGCCACCGGAGAAATCCTCCATAGCTATTCGTATTCTTTCAGCAGACCTTCAACTTTATCGCCGGTCATCTGTCCGTGGTACTTGCCATCCACCACGACGATGGGGCCCAGGGCGCAGGCGCCAACACAGTTAACGCTCTCCAGGCTGAACCTTTCATCTGCGGTAGTCTCGCCAGCTTTGACTCCCAGGTCGCGCTCCAGCTTATCCAGAATGCGCACCGAACCCCGCACGTGGCAGGCTGTCCCCAGGCAGACGTTGATTAGATGGCGACCCCGGGGTTTGAGGCTGAATGCCCTGAAGAAAGTTGCCACGCTGTAGACCCGGGTAAGAGGTGTGTCAAGCCCTCTACTCACTTTCTTCAGAGAGCCTTCGGACAGGTAATGAAGCTCAGCCTGAATATCCTGTAAAATAGAGACCAGCCAGGCGGGATTACGCTGGTACTTTGCTAAAATCGCTTCGACTTTATCCGGTGACTTTGCCGCCGTCTTTGTCTTCGCCGTCAACTTGCTTTCTCCTTGAGTTTCTGGTATTCCTCGGTCACCCGCGCTTGAATCTGAGCGAGCATATCCTCGGAGAGGTGCCGGAACCGGCCCTGGAGCTTGGTGTAATCGGTAAGCGGCTTGAGCGCCGGGAAATCAACGCTCATCCGGTACCCGCCGTTTTCCACCTCGTACAAGGGGAAGACACCGGTCTCCACCGCCAGCCGCCCGACGCGCACCGCCAGGTCCGGCGGACAGCGCCAGCCGGTGGGGCAGACCGAGAGTACGTGAAGGTACGACGGCCCTTCGACCGCCAGCGCCTTTTTCACCTTTTTCATCAGGTCGAAGGGGTAGCTGTGGCAGGCGGTCGCCACATAGGGGATTTTGTGGGCAACGGCGATGGCCGGCATATCCTTTTTCCAGCTGAACTGGCCGGTGCTCAACTTACCCGGCGGCGAAGTGGTGGTCGAAGCGCCGAAGGGGGTGGCCGAAGACCGCTGGATGCCGGTGTTCATATAGGCTTCGTTGTCGAGACAGACATAAATCATGTTGTGGCCGCGCTCGAAAGCCCCCGAGATGGCCTGGAGACCGATGTCCGAGGTGGCGCCGTCGCCGCCGACGGCCACGATTTTAGTATTGCTTGCCGGGATTCTGCCCTTGCGCTCCATGGCTTTGCGCGCCGCCTCGATGCCGGAGGCCACCGCCGCGGTGTTCTCGAACAGGGTATGAATCCAGGGCACCCCCCAGGAAGTATAGGGCACCTGCGAGGAAACAATCTCCATGCAGCCGGTGGCGTTAGCCACGATGACGTTCGTGCCCAGGGCTTTACATATCAGCCTCAACGCCAGTGCCTCGGCACAGCCGATGCAGGCGCGGTGCCCCGGCAAAAAAGTTTCTACCTTCGGCGCTACCCGCGAAACATATACACCCAGTTCTGCCATTTATTCCCTCACCCCGAATATTTCGTACTCGTTCTGGCTGCCCTTTCGGGCGATTTCTATGCCCCGTTGGACAATGGTCTCGAAGCCATCAACGTGGATGTCGCGCCCGCCGAGACCGCCCACGAAGCTGACAACCTTCGGTTTTTTCGGTTCGTTGTAGATAGCCGCCTTTATCTCGGATGCGATTGGGGGCGGCCCGCCGAAAGATATTGCCCGGTCAACCGTGATAAGCAACTCAGCATCTTTTACCGCCTTGCGGAATTCCTTGAAGGGGAAAGGCCGCCAGAGCCGCAGCCGCACCAGGCCGATGTCCTGGCCAGCTTTCCGCATACTGTCAACCGCCGTCATC
Source organism: Dehalococcoidia bacterium (assembly GCA_003599745.1). Classification (GTDB taxonomy): domain Bacteria; phylum Chloroflexota; class Dehalococcoidia; order Dehalococcoidales; family SURF-40; genus SURF-40. The sequence continues at coordinate 3,404 of QZJL01000064.1, forward strand.
GCCGTCTCGCTGAAGCTACCGGTGATGTAAAGCAGGGTGCGGGCGTCGCCGTGATATGTCTCTACCGGGTTATACTTGCGCCCGAATTTATCGGCGAACTTCTGCCAGACCTCCAGGATGACATCGTAGCTCTTTTGTAAATTTACTTCCTGCGCCCACTTGGCCTCGGTGTAGATGACCGGCGGGCCGAAGTCGCCCATCGCCACCGGCCTGCGGGGGTCAAGCGGCAGGGGATAGTTATTGGGCGGCAGGAAATCTTTAACCTCACCGTGTTCGGGGAAAAGGAGCGGCTCAATCATATGGGAAAGGTTGAAGCCGTCGAGGTGCACCATCACCGGCAGCAGCACCCGCCGGTCTTCGGCGATACGGAAAGCGCAAATGACGTTATCTATAACTTCCTGGCCGTTCTCGGTGAAAATCTGTATCCAGCCGGTATCGCGTACCGCCATCACGTCGGAGTGGTCGCCCCAGACACTCAAGGGCGCTGACAGGGCGCGGTTGGCAACCGTCATCACAATGGGTAGGCGCATCGAGGAGGCCACGTAAAGCACCTCGTGCATCAGCTCCAGTCCCTGGCCGGCGGTGGCAGTGAAGGTGCGAGCGCCGGCTGCCGCCGAACCGAGGCAGGCGCTCATCGCCGAATGCTCGGACTCGACGGGGATAAACTCGGCGTCAAGCTCGCCATTGGCGACCAGCTCCGCCAGGTGCTCAACGATATGCGTCTGCGGGGTGATGGGATAAGCGGCCACAACGTCAGTATCGGTCAAGGCGACGACTTCACTCACTGCCATTGACACTTCCATGCCTGCTTTATGTGCCATTATTCCTCCTCCTCCACCATGGTGATGACTCTGGTGGGACACTCGCGGGCGCAGATGCCGCAGCCCTTGCAGTAGTAGAGGTCAGCCTCAAAATGCCCCTCGGCATTAGGCTTGATGCAGCCCTCGGGGCAGTAGATGGCACAGAGGCCGCACTTGATGCACTTATTGAAATCGTAGGTCGGGCGCTGCGACCGCCAGTCGCCGGTGCGGTAAGCCATGGCGCTGCCCGGCTCGGTGACGATACAGCCAATCTCCAGGTCTTTCCAGGTAAGCTCATTCTCTTTCTTCTTGACCAACTCTAGGACTCCTCTACCACAGTTTCATCGTAGGCCCTTTTGGCGGCGTTGAAGTTACGGTCGGCCAGCTTGCCAAACCGTCTGCCTAGCGGCTCTACCAGCGATTCCATTTTTACCACGCCGGTGGCCTTGACCAGAGCGCCGACCATGGTCGTGTTGGTAATCAGAACGCCGAGCACCTCTCGGGCGATACGGTTGGCGTCAACCGTCGCCAGCCGCTCGGTATAGCCGAACTCCTGGCGAAGCTGCGCCGCCGTCTTTTTGGTATTTATCACCATGATACCGCCCTTTTTCAGGCCTGAAGCCACGTTCACGATGGGAAGCAGCCCCGGGTCTAAGACCACCACCACGTCCGGCTGGGTGATTTCCGCCCTGACCTTGACCGGGCTCAAGTCGCTCACCCGCACAAAGGCCTGCACCGGCGCGCCTCTTCTCTCCGGGCCAAAACTGGGAAAAGCCTGGGCAAAACGGTTTTCAGCGATGGCGGCCTGGGCCACCAGTTCCGCCGAAGTCACCGCTCCCTGGCCTCCACGCCCGTGCCACCTGATTTCAATCATACCGCTCTGCTCTGCCACCTTGCCTCCTGAAAATTAAAAAAACCGCCCCTGGAGCGACTCGAACGCTCGCTCCCAGCTCCGGGGGCTGGTGCTCTATCCAACTGAGCTACAGGGGCTGGGTTTTATTTTACCGTATCGGAAACTATATTTCAAACCGCTGTTAGCCAATATTCATAAAATCCACGTTGGCGTCGAAAGTTGCGCTTATCGTTAACATCATGCTATAGTGAGATGTAAGTCAGGTTTAGGTTATACAAGCGCAATAGAATCCACACCTAACAGATTCTTCTTTGAGTATTGGATGACCCGAACTCTAACTAATCTATAACGAGAGGAGGTCATCCGATGAGTTTCCAGGACAAGTCCCTCGAGTGCGCCGACTGCGGCAAAACCTTCACCTTCAGCGCCGAAGACCAGGAATTCTTCCAGTCAAGGGGCTATACCAACGAGCCCAAGCGCTGCCCCGATTGTCGGCAGGCCAGGAAATCTGAGCGGTACGGCAGCAGTGGCGGCGGCAGAAGCAGCTACGGCGCCCCGCGCCAGATGTTCCCGGCAACCTGTGCCGAATGCGGTAAGAGCACCGAAGTTCCCTTCCAGCCTCGCGGCGATAAGCCGGTCTACTGCAACGACTGCTACCGGAAAATCAGACCGAGCCGATAACCTAGTGGTTTAAGTCTTCTGTAGTCGCGTCCCGGGTCGGGCGACCGGCCCGGGCGTGGCTTAAAGCAAGGTGAGTTTTGGTATTAGAAGTTTCGATACATAACGGTGAATCGCAGGAATCGCTGTTACGCCGCTTTCAAAAGATGGTGCAGATGAGCGGCATTCTGAGAGAGGCAAAAGCCAGCCGCCGCTTTGTGTCAAAGGGCGAGGCTGCCAGAATCAGGATAAAGAAGAACGCCAGGCGAAGGCGGCGGCAGAACTTCTAGAAGTAACCTTACAACCGCGATAAGGAGCAGCATGAATATCTATGTCGGCAACCTGTCGCTCGAAACTACCGCAGATGAACTGCGGACGGAATTTGTCGCCTTCGGAGAAGTCCTCGCCGTGCGTATCATGAATGACAGGTACATCGGCAGCGGCCAGACCAGGGGCTACGGCTACGTGGAAATGGCACTGAAATCCGCTGGCTTTGCCGCCATCGCCAACCTCAACGGGAAGAAGCTCAAGAGCCGAGTAGTAGAGGTGGTCGAGGCCCTGCCTCTCTCCGATAAAACGGGAATATCGCCCGCTGTCAGTAGCCGTCACCGGATAAGCCGGAGCCGGCAAAGAAGATTTCAAACAGGCTGAAGCCGCGCCCCGCGGTTCCCGTTTTAAGTCGAACAGACCGCGACCCTGGCTTCGAACTCTTCGGGAGTGAAGCGGTAGCACTGGGTACCGTAACACTCGACCGCGAAAGAAGCACAGGCGCTGCCCATACGGGCACTTTCCTCAATGTCCTTGCCAAGCGCCAACCCCTTGATAAGACCCCCGCGATAGGCATCACCGGCGCCGGTGGGGTCAACCACCTCGCAGGGCTTTACCGCCGGGATACGTACCTCGCAGCCGTCGGCGCAAACACAGGAGCCCAGTTCCCCCAAAGTGGTGATGACCGTGCCAGTAAGCTCCAGCAGCCGCTTTTTGCCAAGCCCGGTCTTTGCCGTAATCATTTCCAGCTCGTAATCGTTGGAAATAAGCAAGCGGGAGCCTTCAAGACAACGGATGAGGCTACGTTCCGTCCACATCGGCAGTGACTGGCCGGGGTCAAAAATATAGCCGATACCACACTCGCGGCAGACGCCGGCGTAGTTTTGCATATCCTGAAGATTGCCCGGGGCGATGATAGCCAGGGTCTCCTGAGGACTTAGCTTGCTGAAGTCAAAGGATGACGGGTATTTCATCGCGCCGGCGTTGAAACCGGTAATCTGGTTATCGGACATATCGGTGGTGATGTAGGCGCAGGCGGTGAGGGTCTCGTTGACAACCGTGATGTGGTCGCAGGCGACGCCGTTTTCGGTAAGCCAGTCGAAATAGGGCTGGTAGTCCTTGCCGACCGCCGCCACAACCCTGGGCTTTTCGCCGAGAAGAGTAAGAGCGTAGGCGATGTTACCCGCCGTGCCGCCGAACTTCTCAACCAGGCCGTTGACGGTAAAGCTCACGTTAAGAACGTGAATTTTCTCCGGCAGGATATGGTCGGCAAAGTAGCCGGGGAAATCCATGATGCGGTCGTAGGCCAGCGAGCCGGAAACGATGATATCCAACTTCTTCCTCTACCCCGAAATTCACCGTAATTATAGCACATTGCCAAATACCCTTTTTCTGCCTTTACCCAAAAGATGGTAAAATTATCGGGATGACCGAAGTACGCTACCCCTTCGTCGAGGAAATCAGGCTGCCGCTCGCGCCACCGGCAGCTTTCGAGCTTTTCAAGGAAAGGCCATACAGCTTCTTCCTGGACAGCGGCATGGACGCCGGCAAGCTGGGACGCTACTCGTTTATCGGGTCCGACCCCTTCCTGGTGCTGAAAAGCCGGGGCGATGAAATCCGGCTCATTTCCGGCGGGAAAGAAGGCCATCAATCCGGTAATCCCTTCGATGTCCTGGGACAGCTTCTCAACGAATACCGGCTGGATACTCCCGAAGAAATGCCGGTGCCTTTTTCAGGCGGGGCGGTCGGTTACCTGAGCTACGACCTGGGCCGTTTCATCGAGCGCTTGCCGTCTGAAGCAGTTGATGATTTACAACTTCCCGAGAGCTACCTCGGCTTTTACGACATGGTCATCGCCTTCGATAACCTGACAGGCAAAGCTTATACGGTGGCAAACGGTTTCCCGGAAACAGAAGAAACCAAAAGGCTTGATAGGGCCAGCCGCCGCATCGAAGAGACCCGGTTACTGCTATCAGGCTCGGGCATGAGAGCTACCAGCTCACCCCCCGAAACAGGCCGAACGCTGAAGCCGGTGGCCTTGAGCAGCAGCTTCAAGCACGAAGAATACCTGGCCGCCGTCGCCCGCGCCCGCAAATATATCGTTGACGGCGACATTTTCGAGGTCAACCTCTCGCAGCGCTTTGCCGCCGACTTAAACACCGCCCCATACGAGTTGTATCAGCGCCTGCGGCAAATCAACCCGGCGCCCTTCGCTGCCTACCTGGGCTTCGAAGAGGTGGCGGTGGCAAGCGCCTCGCCCGAGAGGTTTTTGCGACGCCGCGACGACCTGGTCGAGACCCGGCCCATCAAGGGCACCCGCCGCCGGGGCAAGACTCTCGAACAAGATAAAGCGCTCGCTGAAGAACTGCTCGCCAGCGCCAAAGACCGCGCCGAAAATATCATGATTGTTGACCTTGAGAGGAACGACCTTGGGCGGGTCTGCCGCTTCGGCAGCGTCAAAGTGACCGAGCTTGCCATATTGGAAACCTTTCCCACCGTCTTTCATCTCACCTCGACGATAGAAGGCAGATTAAGCCCCGGCAAGAACACCGCCAGTCTGTTAAAAGCCACCTTCCCCGGCGGCTCCATCACCGGCGCCCCCAAGGTGCGCGCCATGGAAATCATTGACGAGCTGGAGCCGACGCGGCGCAGCGTCTATACCGGCGCCGTCGGCTACCTCGGCTTTAACGGCGACCTCGACCTCAACATCGCCATCCGCACTTTTATCATCAAGGACCAAAAGGCCTATTTCCAGGTGGGCGGGGCGGTGGTCTACGACTCCGACCCGGAATCCGAGTACCAGGAGACGCTGGACAAAGGCAGGGCGCTGGTAGACGCCCTTAATCTGACCAGGGCACAGGCGACCAATACGTGATTATCATCCTTGATAACTACGACTCTTTCGTCTATAATCTCGCCCAGTACGTCGGCGAACTGGGCGGCGAGCCGGCGGTTTATCGCAATGACGCCCTCACACTGGAGCAGATTGAAAACCTGCGTCCCAGCCACTTAATAATCTCGCCCGGCCCATGCACGCCGCTGGAAGCCGGCATCTCCAACGATTTAATCTGGTATTTCGGCGGACGCATACCCATTCTCGGCGTTTGCCTGGGGCACCAGTGCATCGGCTACGTCTATGGCGGCCAGATTGTGCGGGCGGAAGTGCCGACCCACGGTAAAAGCTCGGTCATTCGCCATGACAGCGAGTCAGTCTACCGGAGACTACCCAACCCCATCGAAGGCGGGCGCTACCACTCCCTGGTCATCAGCCCCAAGACCCTGCCGCCGAGCCTGAAGGTGACCGCCACCACCAATGACGGGGTTATCATGGGCGTAAGGCACAAAGACTACGTGGTCGAAGGCGTGCAGTTTCACCCGGAATCAATTATGACCGGAGAAGGCCAGCATTTGCTCCAGAATTTCCTGGCCTTTTCCCAGGCACGGTGGCCCGGAGGAGCCAGCCTTGACTGACATCGTTTACCTGAACGGGTCCCTCGTACCCCGCGATAAGGCGGCGGTAAGCGTGTTGGACTACGGCTTTCTCTTCGGTTACGGCCTTTTTGAGACGATGCGCGCATACCAGGGGCAGGTATTTCTGCTGGATAGACACTTGAGCCGCCTTGAGGCCGCCGCTGCCCGGCTGGACATTCCAGTAGCAGCGCCAGAGCTGGCGAAGGCGGTGGCAGCAGTCATCAAGGCCAACGGGTTGTCGAGCGCCCGGGTGCGCCTTGCCGTTTCCAAGGGCGAGGGCAGACTGACTCCCGACCCCGACTCCTGCAAAAAGGCCACCGCGCTGGTGATGGGCGAACCTTACCGGCCTTACCCGGCACGCATATACCGTAACGGGTTGAGAGCGGTCACCGCCTCGTACCGCCGCAATAGCCAATCGCCTCTCTCGGGATTGAAAACTTCCAACTATTTGGAAAATATCCTCGCCCGCCGCGAGGCGAAAAAGACCGGCGCCGATGAAGCCCTGCTGCTCAACGAAAAGGGTACGCTCGCCGAGGCTTCAATGAGCAACCTGTTTCTGGCTAAAGACAGCATCCTGATGACGCCTGACTTATCAAGCGGCATATTACCCGGCATTACGCGGGGCGTTGTGCTGGAACTGGCGGCGAAGCTGGGTATCAAGGCAGTTGAGACAGAAATCCCACCGGAAGCGATTTTTGAAGCTGATGAAGCCTTTTTGACCAACTCGCTAATCGAAATTATGCCGCTGGTCGAGGTTGACGGTAAACCAATTTCAGACGGTAAGCGAGGCGCGGTTACTGCCAGGCTACAAAAGGCCTACCGGGCGCTGGTGCGTAAGAGTCTCAAGTCCCGCTAGGCCCAGCGGACGATGGCGTCGCTCATACGGCAGATGCGTACCATTGGCGGCACGTCATGCACCCTGACCATGTCGGCACCCTTAGCGATGCTGATGGCAACCGCCGCCGCCGTCCCTTCGAGGCGTTGCTCCGCCGGCAGGTCGAGCACCATGCCGATGAAGGATTTTCGCGAAGGTCCGACGAGGATTGGCCGTCCCAGCGCTTTTAGCTCATCCAGGCGGCGGATAAGCTCCAGCTCCTGCCGCCAGGTCTTGCCGAAGCCGATACCCGGGTCAATGATGATGTTTTCCTCCGGCACGCCGCGCTCTTTCGCCAGTTTGAGACTGCCCCGCAGTGAGCCAAGCACTTCAGCAATCAGGTCACTGTAATAGGCGGTGTCGCGCTGGATGCCGCTGTCGTAGCCGCCCTTGTCCCGCTGGTTACTCATCAGGATAATGGGAACGCCGTTTTCAGCGGCAAGGTCGGCAAGCTTGGGGTCGCGCTTCAATCCCCACTGGTCGTTGAGCATTGATGCTCCGGCGCCGAGTGCCCTTTTTGCCACTTCTGACTTATAAGTGTCCACGCTGACGGGCACCGGCACCTCGGCGGCGATTTTCTCGATAGCAGGCACCACCCGCTTGATTTCCTCGTCAACCGAAACCGGGGCGGCGTTGGGGCGGGTGGACTCGCCGCCGATATCGAGAATGTCTGCTCCAGAGATGACGAAGCGGCGCGCCTGTTCCAGGGCGACGATCGGCCCGGCAAGCCCGTCACCGGAAAAAGAGTCAGGCGAAACGTTAATGATGCCCATAACGTAGGTTCGCTCGCCCCAGCGGAACTCGGTACTGCCGCATTTAGTTATGCCAAGGCTAGACATTGTGACCTCGAATATCGCGGTTAATTCTTCTTTTTCTTGAAAATGTCAGAATGGTCAAACTGAGCATTATCGGACGTATACTTTGGTCTATAGTCAGGTTTAAGATAGATACCCTTATGCTCTGTCCTCATATGAGCAGATAGCCCACGCCCATCTTCAAATTCCGCTCCACAAAACTCACACGTCATCATCTATGAATACCTCCATCCATTATTGTGGTGAACCTAGGTCAAACAGTTTGTAGGTTTTAGTCCAGTAGTATTGCCCGTAATAAAGCGACGTCTCACCTGAATAAGGACTCATTATGAATTTCAAGTCTCCTGTCCAACTTTCATTCGGGTAATACTCCTTCTGATAAGGATACCCAGAGAATACCTGATTAAGAAACTCCTCTTTGCTTGTTGGTTCTGGTCTCCAAGCCTTTATCATCTTATCGGTACTGTCGATAGCGGTAAGTTCAGCAGTATCGCTTGGGTAACCAAATGTTTGTCTTTCACCAAGATTTGTGATTGTCAGGTTTAGAGTGACGGTGCTTCCATCCCATTTGCTTTCGTTTAGCTGAAATTTCCAAATACCTACGACAGTGGTTGGCTTTGGTTTTGGCAATGCCTTTTTCGAATCCCAGTCGTACAGCGCAACTACATCACCGCCAGTAAGTTTACCGTAAGAATAAGGTTCTTGACCTCGGTAAGTTATTTGAGCCTTACCCGGTTCTATGTTAGGAGCTTCAAACAGGAATACAGTGGTACCAGTTTGTCCCTTGTCTATGTTCATGGGTGCTGGCGGGAAATAATCAATCTCTTCTAATCCAGACCACACTTTGCCATCAATTATGATTGACCAAATCTAGGTTTCCTCGCCCACAGGCATGGAAATGGACTTATCCCAAGTGGAAGTTATCGGATTTTCATAGCTATGGTTCTTGACCGATACTTCCACAATCCACCAGACCCTATCATTTCCAATGGGTGTTCGCTCTCTAATTTTCTGTGTTTTTGGAGACTTAACTACCACTTTGTTAGCAACGGTCACGCGCCCGCTTATTTCTGCTGAGTATATCGAAGCCGGTGAGGTTGGGGTATAATGCGAGGGATCAGTTGAAGACGAAGAGCAGCTAGCCAACAAGGTGATAAGCATTATCATGAAAAACGTCAATGTCTTCATATGCCTTCCCTCCTTGTCTGATCGTCTACATCCCCTCTAAGATAACAGATGCGGGTGGTGAGGGCAAGGGTTCAAATCATCTATGGTAGAATGTAGTTGTGAGCAAGACAAAGCCTATCACTGATTATGCCAACCCCGATTCGCTCCGCTTGCTCGCGGCACCAGCAAACATCAAGCTCGGCGAAGAGATTGCGAAAAGCGGCGGGAAAGAAGAAGCTATTTTGCAAACACTGCGTGGCAGTGCTACTGGCTACCCGGCATAAGCCTTCGTCTTGAAACGACAGAGCTTCGGAGGTCAGCAAAATATGAGCAAATTGCGTTGGGTACCGTGGGTAAGCGGTGTAATCCTCATCCTCAACTTCTTCATACTCAGGGCATACGGCGACACTCTGCAGAGCACGCACCTTTTTATCGTGCGCGGCACGGTCTTTTACCCGCTTGCCTGGCTGAACCTCATTTTGGGCGTGGTTCTGATTTCGCTGTTGATTTACGAGCGTGCCGCGAGAAAACGTAAATAGAGATGTACATGTTCCTTGACCAAAAGGTCTCATAGAGTTACGAAAAGCCCTAAAAGCGTTTACTTCCCGACTTTTTGCCGATGGTCTAAACCGCATCACCGACAGGTATCGTCAATCGATACCAGGAAAACGGCGGCGGAAAACCCAGCACCCAACCCGCCGTCTTTCTCTACCTGGTTAATTGTGGCATAATAACAAAGAATCGATAGAATATTGTCTTAACGAAGGGAATTATTTTAGCATGCGAAGCGTCTCACAAATAAATAACAAGTATCATATTAGGAAGAAGGAATGGTATGCCGTTTAGCATTTTTACCTGGCAAGTTTGTCACTGCCAATTATACCCCGGTTGCCCCCAGCGAAGTCCAGGAGCTCTGGGCGAAGAAAATTCAAAGGATTAAAATGCAACCATCGCTATGCCACGACAAAAATGCTATCGCTTGTTTATCGTCGCAGCCTGGAAATAACAGGGGTGTGATAT
>QZJL01000015.1 GCA_003599745.1 Dehalococcoidia bacterium
GTGTTTGCGGTCATCAGCTCGCGATGGAACGAGTGCAAGTGCGGAATGACCGGCACGGTCGTGTGGTCCCGCCCGGGAGAAGTTGGCACCGCTGGCGGCAGGCTGACCCGCTGGGACAAGGCCGAGCTGGAGCTGCTGAAGGTCGATGCCGCCAACGGCGACACGACGGCCGTCGCAATCCTCGCTGGAAAGCTCATCCCCGACGAGCCTCCCGTCGACGTGCGAACTCACCCCCGCTTCAGCATGTACCAGGACGCACTCATCATGGACCACGACGGCCGCCTGTATCTGGACGGGCGACTGATGACCGATGCGTCTCTCGGCGAACTTGCGCGGACCCTCAGGTTGGGAAGCGAGATCACGGTCTGGCTGCCGCCGCTCTATCTGGAGGATAACAGCGTCGCGGATATGGAGCGGGTGCTGGATCTGGCGTGGGGATTCGCGCAGAAGGGGGTTCGGCTCCGTGTGCATGGTTGAGATGTGCAACCGCAATCACGGGGCACGCGAGGTCATCGACATGGGCTTGGAGGTCGCACGAATCGAGGGGGATACGCTCGTGATCCGAGCCTTCTTCGTCACTCCTCGGTTCCATGGAAGAAGGCTAAGGGTCGTTCATGAAGCTTCGGAGAATGCTTGGTTCCTATTCTCAGAATCTGGATGCAAGGAGCTTTCATGCTCGCGTGGACCGTCCGGGGCCGAGGCGGGATATATCGCAACGCAGAATAAGGACCCATGTCCCCCGACTTCAAGGAAGGCTCCTACGTTTAGCGAGAATCTCTCTCCCCAAGACAGTGCGCTTGATATAATGGCTCCTCGCCCACAGGGACTCGCCACCCTGCCCACTGGCGCAACACGGTCTGTCGGGGGGACGAGATCGTGCCGGATGACGCCGGTTTGAAGCTCGCCGGGGCCTTTGTGTATTCGTTCGCCGGCAACGGCCGCTCCTCAGTCGTCGACTCCCCATCGTCATCAAGCTTTCGACTCACGATACCCTGCCTATCCCGGAGGTGCCGCATGCGTCCTGCGCGTCCGTTCATCGGAAGCATGCTTGTCGCGGCCTTGCTCGCCCTGGGTTCGGTGGTTGCGGAGACCAGCGCCCAGACTACGACAGTGCTGCGATCTGGAGTCATCGGCGCCGGTGGCGCGCCTTCCGCCGCGGCTGGGTATCGGCTCAACGGGACTCTCGGCCAGCCGCAGCCGATCGGCGTGACTCAGAACCAGAACCATGTCCAGCGCGGGGGCTTCTGGGTGACCCAGAGCTATCTGGGGGTCACGCCCGTTCCAGAAGTTGAGATCCCCCGCTTCCAGCTTCTGCAGAACCATCCCAACCCCTTCAACCCGGCCACCACGATCGAATACAGCCTGGCGACGGGCTCCCTGGTCAGGCTGGACATCTACAATCTGCGCGGTCGCTTGGTGCGCGAGCTGGTGAACGCCCGTCAGGAACCCGGTAGGTATCGCGTCTTGTGGGATGGTCGCGACAACGGGGGTCGCTCCATGGCCTCAGGTGCGTACGTCTACCGACTGGAAGCCGGTAACTTTCTCTCTATCAAGCGCATGACGTTAGTCAAGTAGGAGGGTCGCGGGATGAAACGGCATGCTCTATTTCGTATCGCGCTGCTGATCAATCTGTTGAACGCAACAGCCGCCTTTGCGTCCGTTCCGCGCTTGATCAACTACCAGGGCGTTCTAACAGATGCCGTCGGCGTTGTACTGGAAGGCGCGCACGACCTCGCCTTCAGCATCTATGAGGACAGCACGGCGACGACGGCTGCGTGGACGGAAGTCCATTCTGCTGTCCCGCTGTCGAAGGGCGTATTCAGCGTCATTCTCGGCGGTCTAACACCAATTACCGATGAGGTCTTTGCGGGATCCAGCCGCTGGCTGGGTATCGGCGTTGACAGCAGTCAAGAGACGGCACCCCGCATGCGGCTTACATCAGTACCTTGGGCGATTAGGTCCGCTGTGGCAGACTCTGCCCGGGTGGCAGCGAGCGGAGGCGGGGGCGAGTCACTTTGGGAGTCTGACGGCCAGAACGTGTACAGATCCTTGGGCAGGATTGGGCTTGGGACCGCGAATCCCGTAAGCTCGCTGCACATCTCTAATAGCAATCCCGATGTCACACTCGACATGACAAGCGCGTCAACCGACCTCGGTCCAGAGATAGTGCTAAGTCGCGGCGGTCTAACGCAGGCACGCGTATACTGGGCCCGAACTGACAGTGCTGTGCACATAACCAATCCCATTCGCGACGGTATTATTATTAAGGGCAATAGACTAGGAATCAATGTTTCCAAACCACGAGCCGTCTTGCATTTGCGCGATGCTACCAGCACTGCCTGGCTTGGAGATCCGACGGGATTGCTGGTCCGCCCCTACCGTCTGTCAGGAAGATATGATCAATATATACCCTTTGGCTCATATAGCGTTCTCGACGTTTCAGACTCAAGCAGTGTTGCCCAGCGCGCCATTATGGGCACGTCCTTGAAGGGAACAGGCGGCTATTTTTCTGGCTCTCAAGGCGTAAGGGCGGGCGGCAGCGATTATGGGGTATATGCGTCCAGCTACAAGCTGAATGGGTCATCCAACAACCCCATCGGCGTGTACGCAAATGTTGGCGCGGAGCCAAGTGTCACTTCAGGGTCCAAGTATGGTCTGCGTGGTTATGTAAGCGGCGGTGCCAGCACCAATTATGCAGTATACGGTTATGCAACAGGAGCGACAACAAATTATGCCGGCTACTTTAGCGGTAATGTACGGGTCACAGGAACATTGACCAAGGGTGCGGGCGCTTTTGAAATCGATCATCCTCTTGACCCGGCTAACATGTACTTGCGACATAGTTTCGTGGAAAGTCCTGAAATGCTAAATGTGTACAGCGGAACTTGCGTTCTTGACGCGAACGGAAAAGCAGTAGTTGAATTGCCCAAGTATTTTGAGGCGCTTAATAGAAGCTATCGGTACCAGTTGACGTGCGTGGGGTCATATGCTCCAGTATTCATTGCACAAGAGATTTCCGGAAACACTTTTACTATTGCCGGGGGCATAATCGGGACCACAGTGTGTTGGCAGGTAACTGGTGTGCGCAAGGATGCCTATGCGCAGGCACACCCAATTATTGTTGAGGAAAATAAAAGCAATGACCAAGTACATAAGTACTTGCATCCACAATTGTATAATAAAAGCGCGGAAAACGGCGTTGACAGCAACGACGACAACTAACGTACGCTGGCATGAGCATACTAGGCGTTTGGCGCTGCTTAGGTAGGAGGGTGGCGAGATGAAACGGCAGGTTCTGTTCCGTATCGCAATGCTGGTAGTAGTGTTGAGTACGGCTACCGCGCTTGGCGCCATCCCGCGCATGATCAACTACCAGGGAATTCTGACAGACGCCGACGGCGTCGCTCTCGAAGGCGCGCATGACCTCACATTCAGAGTCTATGCTGACAGCCTTTCTGGTGGCGCTATATGGGCGGAAACGCACCAGGGGGTGGTGCTGAGTCGGGGCTTGTTTGGCGTTATTCTTGGCGGCGTGTCACCAATTAGCGATGCGCTGTTTGCAAGCCCAAGCCTGTGGCTGGGGATAACGCTAGACACCCAGCCAGAAACTATGCCGCGCATGCGCTTGACTTCGGTGCCGTGGGCAATGAAGGCGGCGGTGGCGGATAGCGCCAGAACGGCGGGCTCAAGCAGCGGCATCATTGGTGCAGGCGAAGCGAATCACATACCTGTGTTTACCGGTCCCTCTACTCTGGCGGCCTCGCAACTTAGCCTAGTTGCTGATGGTCTACAAATGCCATACCTCCATATAGTCGCCGCTGCGAACAGCAATCTTCGCGCTTGTTGGATTAACGGGTACAATAATTCGGATGCTCTTGGCGTGTATAGTTCGACTGGAAATATAGGTATTACCGGATATACCAACAGCAGTACCAAGCCTGCAGGGTACTTTTATAATCTAGCAAATGGCGCTACGGCGCTAATTGGAACTGCAACCGACCCCCCTTGGTCTGTCTTAACATCCGGATCAGGCATTGCGGGGATCGGCCCAGCTTATGGAGTCTATGGCAAAGCATCCAATATCTCCGGTACTCGTGCCGGCGGGTACTTCTCGAGTCCCTTCAGCTCTACAACTACCTATGCGCGCGTCGCATATGTTAACTCGAGCGGTAATAACTACAAGATATCTGGTACCGGCGCAGTGTCGACTGTTATGCCCACAACAAAGGGAAGTGTTGGACTGATTGCGCCGGAGAGCCCCGAGGCCTGGTTCCAGGATTTTGGTGGCGGCGCAGTGGTAAATGGGATTGGGACCGTTCAGCTAGATGCGACGTTCTTGGAGTGTGTTACGATCCAGAATAATGAACAACTTCGCATTTTCGTGACCTTCACCTCTCCTTCTCCAGAAACATATTACGTTAAAAAGACCGCCACTGGTTTTTCCGTTGTGGCATCCGGCGCTAACAGCGAACAGGCAACATTCGATTACTTCGTTTCGGCACGCTGGAAAGGCTGGGAGAAGGTTAGATTCGATTCAGTCGACGCACCTCCGGCGCAGGTCGAGCGGGAGTTTCCTGATCCGCAGCCCATGCGCGAGTAGGTGAACAATTGTCACAGCACCTAGACAACTCGTGAAGTCAGGGGAGGGGCGCGACCTGCTCGCTACAGATTGTGCCGCGCTCAGTACTTGCCCACGGTGCCCTGTGCAACAGCTCAGCGCCGCCGGGCGCGGATAACCAGGTAGCTGTGGCGGCCCTGAATGCTGTTGTGGGGTAAGCTGGCTTTCGCAAGGGAGTCATTTGGACATGTACTTAGAAGCAGGCAGCACATTCATGAGCTGGTTGATGGCCCTCGTGCTGGTTGTGTCGAATTCAGAGGCGATTCATGCCGACACCCACGCGCGTATCCCCCTAGTCAGCACCTGGGGGCACAAAGCGCCCTCCGACTCGACCGTTCGCTCCTTGCCGGACCCTGCTTTTGACGCGGAGCGCATGATGCCCGCGGAAGCTCAAGACGCTGCATACCAAGCAGCCGCCAGGAACATATCCAAGCCACAACCTCCTCACACCTGTGGATCACATTGCATCATTGCGCACGATCGCAACGGCGAGCATTGCATGGCAATGGGTATGGCCCTATCGCAGCTCAGCCCAGAAGAAAGTAACTATGTGCCAGGTAAGCCCGGTCTCTTGCCGAGCACGGAAGAAGACACAAAGAATTTTTCCGACTATTTGCGCACTCCGCATCCATTCGAATATCCGGCATCAACTGCAGTCAAGATCCAGGCCGCCTATCCAATCACAAACAACCAACTGATTGACCGCGGTTCGGGAGTCCTAATTGACGCAAGTCATGTTTTAACTGGGGGACATTGTCTTTACCATACCGAAGCCCAGGAGTGGCCAACGCAAGTTGTTGTAAAGCCTGCCTACGATGACAATAGCTTCCCGTACGGAGCCGCTGGCGCTCTAACCGTGTATATTTCTAATGGATGGATTAACGATCAGGACCCGAACAGCGACTTTGGCATTGTCTACCTCAACCGGCCGGTTGGATTTCTCGCGGGATGGCTCGGATACGGGTTCAACAACAATTGCTCCTTTTATACTGATGGAAACCTATTTGTAAACCGCGGCTATCCCCAAGACGGACCAGGATTCAACGGGAATCTCATGTACGATCGCATTGGTACATTTGATGGTTGTGGTCTCTATGGCGATGAAACACTATTCTGGAGAAACGTCGCTTATGGCGGTTCAAGTGGTTCTGGTACCTATTGGACAACAAACCGAGTCGTTTACTCAATTACAACTCATGGAATAGACCCCAAAGCAAAGTATGCTTTTAACGGTGACACTCGCATTGGGCAGGAGCGTTTCTATCAAGTTCGCGACAACATTATAGCCGAACACTGCCCGAGCACACCTAACTTGATCCCGCTCGGTATGGAGAGATCTCCGTTCGTTATTCCAAAGGGCAATCAATTACAACATCTCGCCTATGTTGTTGGAAACTACTCCACGGCGAGCTGGTCCGGCCAGGTTGACGTCGCAGTTTATCTTTCGCAAGGCGAGTACATTACGACCAACGATATTCTTATTCAGCAGCACAGCTTTTCCCACGTGTTTCAGCCTCTATCATCTGTTGTAGTCGAGGTTACGGAACCACCAGTCATTCCATTATCAGTGCCCGGAGGTTACTATCACATTGGTGTGATCTTGTTGGCAGGCGGTCATGGCCCAGCTTCAGCAATTGGACCGGGTGATTTGTACAACGCCGGTATACACATTCAGCCATACGTAGCTATGACTCCGTCTTCTGTTTCCTTGTGTGGACTTGATCCGGGCGAGTCGTTCCAGACAATCGTCACAGTGAAAAATGTTGGAAATATTTACGCGTGGTATAATGCTACATGCGACAATCCGTGTATTACGTCGATATCCCCAGACCATGGTTCCTTTTTTCCGGGGGAAGAAGAACAGCTTACCATTTATGGTGTTGCTCCGGCGAGCAGCGGGACCTACAACGCTACTGTTGTAGTCAATGACGCGTTTGCGGGAACGGCAGTGAGCAACATTGCCGTCGATGTTGGATATGATGCGATTGCACCGGTGCTTGTTAGTCCTGTAAACAACAGCGACTGCGAACCCCTATACGGATACCTGACGTGGGAACCGGTTGCTAATGCAGTCGAATACGAGGTGCGCCTGCCGTTTAACGGGGACTGCGACTACCCAGGATTTGTGCAAGCGTTTACTAATGAGCCGAAGTACGCATACCCTTCTCCTGGCTACGGCGCAACGCTTGTTTGGAAGGTAAGGGCACGGACAGGCAGTTCTGAGTGCTGGAGCGGATGGTCAGAATGCCGACGCTTCTCGGTTCGCGATGCGCCGCTGCCCGTGCCCTTTCCAATGTTGCCATTTGACAATTCCATTGTCAACTCAAGCGTCACTCTAGTGTACGGTGGTGCTGGTTCGAGCGTTTACGAAGTCCAAGTCGGCAGTACCTGCGGCTATGGTCGCATTGTGCAATCTGCCGGCACGAGCGTAACTATCAGCGATCTCACTCCGAATGCTCAGTACGCGTGGCGAGTGCGCGTTCGTGATCCAATTTGTGGCAACGCCTGGAGTGACTGGTCTACCTGCTTTCATTTTTCCACCCAAGGCGAAGCAGAATGGACACTCGTGAATCCGTCCGTATGGGGAGAACCTAGTGTATTTGGGGCGTCACCTTCATCGGCGTGGACATACCTCCGGCTCGTCCCCGATACCTATGCCGACGCGGCACTGTTGCTAGTTGCCCCAGCGCCGCAGGGCATAGAGAGCTTTTACTGCCAGCAACAGGACTCGACCGGTACAAGCTACTTTGACGTTTGCTGGGATGTACCTCGTCCGGTTCTGCCACCAGAGATCGTGCAGGCCTCATGGGCCGACTACGACAATGATGGAGATTGGGACCTTTATGTTGTCAATCGTAATCGAGCTAACCAAATGCTCAAAAGGGATCGATACGGTGGCTTCGCCGAGGTCATGATTCCGAATCTAAGCGTGTCGGGTCCAGGTTGCTGCGCTGCATGGGCTGATTATGACAACGATGGTTTCTTGGACGTGTACCTTGTGCAAGAATACGCCGGCAATCACTTGCTGCGCAACATTGCTGGGGCGGACTTTGACGACAACACTGATTATGTTATGGCAGACGTGGCCGTTCACGACAATTGCAAAAGCGCTAGTTGGTGTGACTATAATAATGATGGCAATCGCGATCTGTTTGTGCCCGCGTATTCCGATAGCGGGCGTAATCGGCTCTTTGCCAATAATGGCGATGGCACTTTTTCAGATGCCAGCTCGCTTCTTCCCGTCTCTACGCACGGCTATGCAAGTGCAGGCGCATGGGGTGATTATAATAACGACGGCTGGTTTGACTTGTTGGTTGTGCGCTCTGGGCCAGGAGGAGAAGCGTCGGTTTTGTTGCGCAACACTCAAGGTACTGCGTTTGTCGATGTCACCGCGACTAGTTTCCCTGCAGGTGACGATTACCGGCTAGCAAGTGCCGCGTGGTTCGATTGTGACAACGACACCCACCTTGACATTGCGTGCATACGATACGGCGGGCCAAATCAGTTGCTAATCAATGGTGGCGATGGAACATTTACTGATCGGTCATCAATACCTGTTGCCTATGTCGGCAGCAGCGCAGACATCACGACAAATGATTACGACCTAGATGGCGATGTCGATTTGTTTGTTAGTGTTTCGGGGTCGAGCAATTCGCGCCTTCTGCGCAATGAATTGTCCTGGGACCGCCAGCAAGTAGGATTCCGGCTTGTTGGGCTTGGTGGACTGCCATATGGCACAAACCGTGATGGAATTGGAGCACGAATCAGCGTTAATGTCGGGGGCGTGTCAGTAAATCGGGAGGTTGATCTGAGCAACGCATACCTCGGGCAGAACGGACCGATAGTGTGGTGTGGCCTTGGAGTTTCGTGGAGCAGCGTAAACAACGTGCGGATTACATGGCCTAGTGGTCGCACTGCAGTGTATGACAGGACACAAATGACGCGTCCAGTAACCTTTCTGTATGAGTCAGACGCCATCACGCACGTTAATGACCGTACGAACGACGCTGCCCTGCAAGTACTTGAAGTTGTGCCAAATCCATTCAACGCGTCAGTTCACATTGGATTACTTGTTCCCACGGAGGGGATTCTGCAGGTGGCCGTGTATAATGTGCAGGGACGACTAGTGAAACAAGTGCTGAACACAAGCGTCGCGGCCGGCAGGGTCACGGTCGATTGGGATGGGAAGGATTCCGCTGGACAGCAAGCGGCTTCCGGAACGTATTTCTGCCGTATTCGTGCAACAGATGGTAGCCAAAGCGTTAAGTTGCTGATGGTAAAATAATGTGGGCAACATGCAGCGCATGCTAAAGTTAAACATTAGCCACTTACGATGTAACGGCCCAAGCTGTATTCAGCCCTCGCGCATAGGGTGACGCAATGACAAGTTATAGGCTATTATGTTGCGGAATCGCTTTAGCAATGGCATTGGGAGCGCCGGCAAGTGCCAATCCAAAGCTACCAAACGTGCTCCCCGACTGCTCGGGCGCCAAACAGCTTGTACATTATGCGCAGTCTAGCAACGATAGAGCTGTTGAAAGAGCGGCGCTGCTTGAAGCGGTCCGGTTATGCCCGAATGCGGATGTGCCGCGCGTTATGTTGGGTTTGTCATATGAAAACGAAGTGTTAAGCTCAAATAGCAATGACTACGGAAAAGCTATTAACGAATACAAGCGTGCTCTGGCAATAAACCCCCACAATGCAGCTGCGCAGTTCCGACTTGGTGCCGTTTTGTACAGATCAGCCGCATTTGATTCATCATCCCTCTACCTCACCCGCTTCCTGGAGCGCTCGGCTGACGATGCGCGTAGCGGGCGAGCGGTCGAGGCAGCTAGACGACTCTTGGTAAAGTGCCAATGGTTAAAGCTCCTCCCGGAGGGAAAGCTCGAGGCAAAAGTCCTCCGGGGAGACCGCGATTCAGATAATGCCTATCTTATTGTAGCAGGTGAATTTGCGGAGCAGGCGGGCAAGTATGCTGCGACGGCAACTGGCGAGCGACTGTTTGGACCTGCTGGCCACTTGGCGGGGAAACTTCTTGGTGCTCTGGCGACGAGGCACGCAAAGAAGGCCGGAGAGCGCATTGCGGAACTGCAACGCATGTGCGGCGCCAATGGCGGTTTCGGCAGTGGAATGCATGCCTACCAAGCTGATGATTGCAAACAACTGGCCATTGACGCCATGCCGGATCTAATTGCAAGGTATGGCATTGATTCGGCCGAAGTATACGCTATGTTGCAGTGGATATGCATTTATGCCGCGGACATCGCAACTGACTTTCGCAGTGATAGCAAACATCGTAGTCTGCCGAGCGACGCATGTTTTTGCAACGGCGCGCTACTGGCCAATCCAGATAGCCTGGCACGCGCGGTTACGAAGGCGACCTTTACATCGTTCGTAGGCGGCGCGCGAGCGGCTGGCCGTATAGCCATTTGCGCCGGCAACATACTCTCTGAACAGCGACCAGAAGATGCACTATCGGCCTACCATAGAGCACTCACTTTGCCCATGCACGAAAGTGGCAGTTATTCTTTGGCATCAGCCGCGTGTGTGCTATATAGCAGTGTGCCCCCACAATGGAAGGCACGTACCCCTGCCAGCCGCGCGCTCTTTGATTCCTGTCTTGTCGATGTCGTAACTTACCCAGAAGCTTCTGGGTTGCTATTAATGCATGGTTCAGAAAGACAAAACTTTGCGCGCGCTCTTCTAGCTGATGTACTGCAGAACGCGAATTGGCGTGTAGCTGCGCCATATCTACTCAATGCTGCACAATCACAAACGTGGCCTGAGGCGGCACAAGAGCTAAGCTATGCATATGAAGTGGCGCTTGGCATTTGTGCAGCCAAGAGCAACGACGTAGGAATGGCCAATAGTCATTTTTGCAATGCCGAGCGATGGCGGTCCGAAGGCGTGCGCGAAATATGGTATGTCATGGAGTCCGGGGAGCTGGAATCCATGGTGAACGGGTATATATCCAAATACAAGACAGATTGCGCTAGCACCGTGAGTCAATTGTTGCCAAGTACGCAGCCCACAATCGCAACGGTGATTTACGACGGCCTTATGTGGACAAAGCGAGATGCTGGTCAAGAGATGAACTGGGAATCAGCGCAGCGGTACTGCAACAGTTGCACTGCTGACGGGTATCATGACTGGCGTCTGCCTACAATCGCGGAACTGAGAACATTGCTGAATGAAGGCATGCAATCAACCGGAAATGTAAACCAAGCACATTATAGCATTCGTGATCCTATTGAGCTTAGTAGTTATACAGTGTGGAGCAGCGAAGCTGTCGCGCCTGGCGCGAATGTGTATTGGTGCGCTTACTATAAAGGCAAAGGGGCTCGGATTAAGTGCAATACCGATGCTGGCGTTCTTTGTGTAAGGCATACCCAGTAGAGGCGGGCACAACAATGCAATGGGCCGTGCCGTCACATGAAAAGTGCAGGGGATGCACAACAATGGCATTCGCAGCAATTGGTCGACGAACACGAAGGGGGGCGCATTCAAACATGACGAAAGAATGCAACAGGATGCCACGCTGGCGCTTCAAAGCGTCGCATGTGAGCGTGCTAGCATCTGCGGTGCGGCCGCAGGATGCGCAGCGCTTCATGGCGCAGTCCCGTGCGTGGCAAACAGGTGACCGTAGTCGAGAGGAATAGTAGATCCGCGGCGCATTCAGCTAAGACGATGAGTCATTGGGCGCGTGAGGCAAGTGTTGATGCAATTGGTAAGAAGTGGTACCGCTTATGGCGGTACGCAGAATAGGGATGCACGCAATATGAGCGATGCGGTTGTGGCAAGGTGGTGTGGCGGTAAGTGCTGCACCGTACTTATAGCTATGCTTATAATGGGTATGCTCACGCAGGCAAGCTCGGCTACTATAGAATCACCGCCAGATATTGAGGAGTTGTATTGTAGTCCGCCCCAGGGGCCATGTACGAAATTATTTAGGGACCTCGTAAGTGTAAAGGCGCAGAACCGACTGGAGGACTGGCAGAGGCGCCTGCAACTCGAGCAAGCGTATTTGGATTGCATCAATCAGCACATTGCCGCTAACGGTGATGGCTATCAGTGCATGGTATGCAAGGAGTGTCCTGCTTTTGAGCGTACTTTTCGAGACTATTGTACCTGGTGCCGTAACCGTGACCAGGGGCGGGGGGGGGATGATCCCAGTGGAGGGGCGGCGGCGCGGGAAAGCGACTGGGAGCGGCTTCGTACTGAAATGGCTCTATACGGTGGCATCGCAGAGGTGGCGGGTTCCGTATGGGAGAGCCTTTTCTCTGGGGGCCCGTCGGCACCCGGAGGTCTGGCTGCCGACATGGACGCGAGTTTTGGGGAATCTAGCATTGAAGACCTAACACAGTCTGATGAGTGGGTCATCGCCGGCGAGGGAGAGAGTGCGACGGACGGAGGTTTGCGGGAGGAAGCAGTGGAGCGCTCACCGCCAAGCTTTGAGAAAACGCTACAGGCGTGGAGTGACGATGCCGTGAGTGAGCAGTTGGCATGGTCTGATGCTGTTGAGGGAAGAGGTGGAACACCGCTAGACATCGATGGGAATGGTGTCATTGGCCGCGGTGATGGACTTATGTATGAGAATGCTAACAGCACTGCAGATGTGTATGTTGATACCAATGGTGATGGAATGCTTGATTATCATGTGCACATTGCTGATACCGGAGAGAGCTATTCAGAACCGCTGCTCAATGAGGGCTGTGTACTGCATTCGGAGCCAATGCCAGCAATTCCGGACGGTGTAGATCCAGGAGCGTATCGCGATACATACTCCTCCTATAAACAGGCAGAATCTGTGGTTAATGAGCTGAACTTTTCCGAAGGGGAAGTGCGCGATGTTCTTGTGGACTATGCGGTGACACAGCCAATACTCGATCTAGTACCGGGCGAAATCGTCGGACAGATTGTAGATCCAGTGTTGAATTTGGAGCAGAAAATCGCTGGCTTGCTTTCTGACAATGCTTCAGAAGCACTAGATTACGAAAGTTATATTGAAGGTCTGGCTGATTTGAAGTCAGCCGCCAGTGCTGCGATGCCGTCGCTTGAGATCCTGGCCGGCCAATTGAATGTAGATAGTATCGCACGAGCATATGAGCATGAGTACTATTCGGGCAATACGTACATTTTTGATAGTGCCGATGGCGTGACGGGTAGTGTTGCTGATTTATCAGCCGCACAAGTTAAGAGCTATGCGCAGACAAGAGCGCAGCGTTTTGTAAAATATGTTGAAGCACTAAGAAGCTATTCAAATGCAGGGCTTGCTTTGGAGCAATTGTACGCTGGGCGATAGCCAAGAGTGTGTCCCTCGGCTTGGGCTTTGTCAACCGAACTGTGTAACAGGCAGCCGGAAAGCAGTGTCGAAAACAATGGACCCGCCCAGACTGCCGGCTCAATATGTCAGCTATGGTGCTGCATACAGCATTATGCGCTCCTAGCATGCTGCGACGCTGCGCCTGCCGACTACTGGTTCACAAGGCCGCGCGAGGCATGATCCTTGAGCCAACGGGGGACCAGTGGGGAGTGTATCTCTAACTGTGTAACTGGCCATGGTGTAGATTCTCCAGCCAGGAGGGTCCCATGGCGAGGCGGAAGAAGGAGCCGGACGAGGTCGACA
>QZJL01000045.1 GCA_003599745.1 Dehalococcoidia bacterium
CCGGGGTTTTCGTTGATGTAAGAACTGTGGCGCAGCGCCTGTTCGAGGAGCGAGCGGTCATGGAAAGTTACCCCGAGCCACTGCTCGAGCGCCGCTAAATCGCTGTTAGTGTCAGAACCGGAGTCGTCCATAGCTGTCTTAAACCCTATAATACCCGATAGCTTCAGGGACGTCCAGTAGCCCGACTTCAATTTTTGACAGTGGCCGCCTGATAAACTATAATTTTGAGATGCGCTGGGGAATCGTCTAGTGGTAGGACAGCGGACTCTGGATCCGCTAGCGAAGGTTCGAATCCTTCTTCCCCAGCCAGATAACATGAAACAAAATAATCCCCAAAAGTGCCAGCTCATAATGTTCAGCGGCAAGGGCGGCGTCGGCAAAACCACCAGCGCCGCCGCTACCGCGCTTCACCATTCCTCTCTGGGACAGCGGACACTTATCATCTCCACCGATGCCACGCCCTCGCTATCGCACATCTTTGAAATTCAAAATGGGCAGAAACCGGCGAAGGTGCGCGACGCACTCCACGTGGCCGAGCTGGGCGTCGAAGAAGTCCGCGAGATGTGGGACCGGAAGTTTGGCAAAGAGGTCTACGCCGTCTTTTCCGCCATCGTCGCCATCGAATACGAGGATTTCGTTGCCTTTATGACTTCGCTACTGCCGGGGCTTTTCGACGAATTCATGGTTGACTACATCCGCGAGCTTGGCCTGAGCAATAAATACGACGTCATCATCTGGGACACCGCCCCCCTCGGCCAGACGCTCACCCTGCTGGAAACACCTTCGATGCTGAAAGAGCACTTGCGGATGGCGCCCCGCATCTACTCGCGGCTCAAGGCCGGACGGGACAGCCGCGAGCCTATCATCAACATCATCAGGCGCTGGCAGAAGCTCTCCACCGAGAATATTGCCTTTCTTCGCAACGAGGTCGGGTTCACGCTGGTGACCATCCCCGAGGCGCTGGCGGTAAACCAGCTGGAAGGTGTCTTCTGCGAGCTTGACCGGTACGGCATCAAGGTGCAGCAGCTTATCATCAATAACGTGGTTAAGGCCGAAGGGTCGGCCTTCCTGACCAGCAAGGCAGCCCAGCAGAAAAAGTACCTCGATGCCATCCACGATAAATACCAGAATCTGACCCTGGTGGAAGTGCCCCTGTTTCCCTACGAGATTAAGGGGCTGGAGCGGCTCGGCGAGGTGGCGGGTAAGTTGTTCCCCGAGCATGCCACAGCAATCTAGTTCTTAGCTGTAACAAGAACTGTTATGCGAGCCGCTTATGGTGAGCTTGTCGAACCATCGGCTCGCCCTTCGACAGGCTCAGAACGAGCGAATTATCATATCATGAATTCATGAAACTAAGCACTAGAGCCGCGTCTCTTTGTCTATCCGCTGTCTCAACTGCCCGCAGGCGGCCTCGATGTCCCGCCCGCGCCTCAGCCTTTGCGTAACCTGAATCCCGAGATTCGCCAGCGCCCTGCGGAAAGCCCGGATGCTCTCCAGTGAAGGCTCGCGAAATCTCGCAGTACCCGAAGAGTTATAAGGAATCAGGTTTACATGGCAATTAAGGCCATGCAATAGAGCCGCCAGCTGCCGTGCCTGTTCTAAGTCGTCGTTAACGCCGCCCAGCAGGCAGTATTCGAAGGTCACGCGCCGCCCGGTTAGCCTGATATATTGGTGGCAGGCAGCGATAACTTCGGCCACCGGCCATTTTGCGTTGGGGACAATCCGGCGGCGCAGGTTGTCGGCGGGGGCGTGCAGGGAAACCGCCAGGCCAAGCTGCGATTTCTCCTCAGCCAGCCTGAGGATACCGGGGACGATGCCCCCCGTGCTCAGAGTTATGTGACGCATGGCGACGCCCACCTCGTTATTTAACAGCCGGGCGGCCTTCATCACTGCCTCATAATTGAGCAGCGGCTCGCCCATGCCCATAAAAATGACGTGGTCGAGGCGGCGGTCGCTGCCTTCGGCCTGTATTGCCAGCGCCTGGTCAACAATCTCGCCCGCCGTAAGATTGCGGGTAAACCCGCCCTGGCCGGTAGCGCAAAAAACACAGCCCACCGGGCAACCCACCTGGGTGGAAAGGCAGCCGCTGAAGCGGTCGGCGTAGGGTAGTCCCACGGTTTCGATTCGGGCGCCGTCCCGCAGTTCAAGGAGGAGCTTGACCGTGCCGTCCTGGCTGTGGCAGGCGGTGACCAGGCGGGAACGGCCAACTTCGTATTTATCCTGCAAACGAGTGCGCAGCGCGCCGGGCAAATTGCTCATTTCATCGAAGGTGAGCGCCCTGCGCCGGTAGAGCCATTCGGCAAGCTGGCCGCCGCGATAGGCCGGTGCGCCTTCTTTTTGCAGAAGCGCCCGCAGTTCTGAGGTATCACGACCCAGTAATGGCACAAGCATACAGATTAATTATCGCAAAAGGAAGGGGGAGGAAACAACAGAAGCTTATTTCGCCAGCGACATCACCAGTTTCACCAGCGTCCTCACCGGCACGCCGGTTGCCCCCTTGACCTGATACCCATGGTCTTTATCGGTATCCGAGGTTCCGGCAATATCCAGGTGCACCCAGGGTGTTTCGCCCGCGAACTCCGACAGGAACAAGGCGGCGGTGATGGCCCCCGCCCAGCGGTTGCCGGCATTCTTGATGTCGGCGACGTCGCTCTTGTTTTGCTCCTTGTATTCCTCGTACATCGGCATCTGCCAGGTGTATTCGCCGGTCTCTTTCGCTGCCTTGAGCAGCCGGTCAGCCAGTGCCTGGTTGTTGGCGAAAGCGCCGGTGGTGATGTCGCCCAGGGCGACGCGGCAGGCCCCGGTGAGAGTGGCAACGTCCACGATGTTTTTGGCCTTGAGTTTGTCCACCGCGTAGCAAAGGACGTCGGCCAGAGTGAGACGCCCCTCGGCGTCGGTGGAGATGATTTCCACGGTCTTGCCGTTCATTATGGTGATGATGTCCCCCGGCTTCAGGGCATCGGCGTCGGGCATATTTTCGGTGGCGGCGCACAGGGCAACCACGTTCACCTTCGGTTTCAGTTGCGCAATTGCGCCGATGGCGGCAATCACCGCCGCCCCGCCGGCCATATCGCCCTTCATCTCGCCCATCCCTTCGGACGGCTTGATGGAAATGCCGCCGGAGTCGAAGGTAACGCCCTTGCCTACCAGGGCGATGTCCACCTTTTCCGTCTTGCGTCCCCGGTAGCTCAGGATGATGAACTTCGGCGGCTGGGCGCTCCCCTGATTCACCGATAGGACGCCCCCCATGCCCAACGCCTTCATCTCCTTTTTCTCCGTGATGGTCAGTTCAAGCCCGTAATCACCGGCGAGCTTTTTGGCGACATTAGCCATCTCGGTCGGGGTCATAAAGTTGGCCGGTTCGTTGGTCATGTCCCGCGCCAGATTGGCGGCTTCGGCGATGATGACGCCCCGGTCAATGCCTTTTTGGGCAGAGGCAAGCTGCGAAGCAACGGCGACAATGCTCAGTTCTTTGATTTCTTTGTGATTATTGTTCTTCTTGGTCAGGTGTTTGTCGAAAGAATAAGTACCGAGAAGCGCCGCCTCGGCCAGCGTTTGGGCGGCGTCTTCGGGACTGATGCCCGCCGCGCCTGCCCCGAGGTTAAGGCTGGCAGCCGTCGCCACACCCTTCTTTTTCAGGTAGCGCAGGGTTTCGCCAGCTGCCTGGCGAACCTTATCTTGGGTAAGCTCGGCTTTCTTGCCCAGGCCGACGACCGCCACTCGGCCAGCCCCCAGCTTTCCCAGGCTGTGGATGAGGGCGATTTCGGAGAGCTTGCCCTTTACTTCGCCCTCTTTCATCATCTTGGTAACAGCTCCGCCCAGCTTTTTGTCAATGCGGGCAAGCTCGCCTTCGGGCTTTCTGGCTTCCTCAAACACGCTGATGATGATGGCATCGGCCTTAATGGCTGAGATGTCGCCGCTGATTGCTCTTATTTTCATTTCTTGTGGTCTCCTTCTGCTGCACGGGCGATTTTTTCGATGGCCGGGCCGGTGTCCTGCGAGGTATCCACCACCAGGTGGTGGCGGCCAATCTTTTCTACTTCCGCTTTCATCTTCTGGTAGACCGACCAGTCGGCCTCGGAGCCATCCGGCGCTTTCCGCCGTGTAGTAAGCCGTATTTTCACCGTCTCCGGCGGGGCTTCCACCGCCGCGATGACAAGCTTAGCACCGGCGCGGTCGGCGATGCTATACAAGTATTCCCGGTTACGCTCGGAAAGGTTGGTGGCATCCAGAATGACGCTTATACCCTTTTTCAACAGTGTTTCTATCAGGCGGTGGATGGCCGCAAAAAGCCGGGCGCTTTCCCCGGGCTGATAGCTCGGCCTGGGGAAAAGGACTTTACGCAGCCGATCGCTTTCCAGCACAAGATAATGCAGCCTCTTTGCCAGTAAACTCGCCAGGTGAGACTTGCCGGTTCCCGGAAGCCCGGAAATCACGATGAACCCTGGCCGGGCAACCGGCTGGGGTAATGTCCCCAGCGTCTCTTCAAGACGGGCAACGTCGCTATCGGTTTCATTATACAAAAACGGCAAAAACCGCCTCGCTTTCCTGAGACAATTCTACCTGTCACGAAGTTGTAGCGTCAATGAGAAAATGCTCGAATCCCTAAGTGCCAAGTCTGTTTTTTGCTTCTTTCTAGGGAATAGTCTTTCCCTCTTTAACCTCTTTAATGCGGCGGCGGCGGCTCGGCGACCCTTTCTGGTTCCAGGCCTTTGGCGGCGACAAGGCTCCGAAAAATCAGCGGCTAGCGGCCTGTTATTTAGAACGGGCGAGATAGCGCCAGGCCAACATTCCCAGAACCACCGAGATGACACCAGCGGCAACGACGCAGTAAATAAAAACGTCGAACCAGAAGCCGCTCGGGAAAAGCATTATCAGGTAGTCGCGCGTGGGGTCAAGCATCCAGAAGTCGTTAGCGAAGCTGATAAAGTGGAACTGGTAAAACAGCCAGTTGAAGTTGATAGCCGAAGCGATGCCCAGTGCCGCCATCACCCCGAGCAGGAGGGCGCTGCCGCCAAGTATCCCGCCCGCCAGCTCCCGCCACCTGCGTGGCTTTCGCGAAACCGTCCAGAGGATAAAACCGAGGATATAAGCCAGGCCAATGGCTAAGACCCGGTAGTCGAGCCAGAAAAGCCCCTTTACATCTTTCAGGTGGACTATCTCGCGCTCGTTGAAAAGCTCGAAGGTCTGTCCGTCTTTGGTCACGGAGATGTTGATAAACTCTTCGCCTGAGTTGAAGTAGCTGATGAGGCCGGTAGCGGCCTTGTTGAGTTCGGTCTGGCTAAGGCCGGTGGTCGCGGCGACATTATATTTCTGAAAGCCGTAGAGGTAGAGGGCGCGGCTGTTGAACGCCACCGCCAGCACGCCCGATAAAATGACCGTGGCCAAGCTTACGGCAAAGAGGGCTTTTGCCAGGTTAGTAAAGAAGATTTTCAAAATATTCGATATTCCTCCGAAATACGGCATTATCACATTTTGGGCTACCTTTAAGTGTACCTTTTTGCCTGCCAGCCAATCAAGATTGTCATAATTAGCGGTTCTTCGCCTCATCGGGGTGTTTGCCGTTTCACGCGGACGTTGTGTATGTTTCACTGATGATTATAGTGTTGAATCGCAAATTGTAAAGTAGTATGCTTTTAACGAAATGAAATGGCTTAAACAAAATTATAAGAAGATTTTGGTCTTCATGCCTCTGGTTTTATTTTTACTTATTTTAGGATGCGTCACAGCCAGAGTTCTCCATCACGAACCATCAATGGCGGCAATAGAAGCGCAGGAATTTGCAGACATAGCTTTTGTGCAGCAAGATCTGCAAAAGGCATATGATATATTGTCGGGTGGGATGAAGAAAGGTTATTCGCCAGAAGAGTTTACCGGAATTCTAGTAAAAATGCATCCTACTGGCTATCCTTCCAAAGTTACCGCAACAGAGTATGAACCTATTCTTGGACAACCAGCTATGAATATTTTCCTTGAAGGACAAACTGAAAAGGAAAACTTCTATTACCGCTTTGTCATGGAAGGCACATCTGATAAAGGTTACAAAGTAGCCGGATTTTTTAGAGGCAATGGCCCATATCCTGATTCACCAATGCGGCAGCCGTTAAATAATATCCCTGAAAACAAAATTTCGCAATAAGTCATCCTGAATTCCAAACTGAACTCGAAGTACCTATAAATAAACCCTCTCTGGTATTTCCTATTATCGAACATCAGATTATCTGCCTGATGGCAAGCTGTTCAAAGTTAGTAGATATCCTATCCCCATCTTTTAACAACATTGGGCTAGTCCCTGTGCTATAATTTGGTGTCATCATGTTCACTCACCTCCACGTTCATACCGAATACAGCCTGTTAGACGGCATGTGCCGCATTCCCCAGCTTGTCAACCGTGCCAAAGAGCTGGGTATGACCAGCTTAGCCATCACCGACCACGGCGTCCTCTACGGCGCCATCGAATTCTACCAGGCAGCTAGGCAGGCGGGCATTAAGCCCATCATCGGCTGCGAGATTTATTTAGCCCAGGATAGCCGGACAGGACGGTCGGCGTCTGATAAGGAAAGCTATCATCTTGTGCTTCTGGCTAAAGACCAGACCGGTTACCGCAACCTGCTGCAGCTGGTTACCAAAGCTCACCTCGAAGGTTATTACTACAAACCACGCGTTGACAAGGAACTGCTTAAAGAGTACCACCAGGGGCTGATTGCCCTTTCCGCCTGTCTCGGCGGCGAGGTGCCGCACCTTTTCCTCCAGAACTGCATCCCGGAGGCGAAGGCGGCGGCAAAGTGGTACAAAGAGACTTTCGGGGACTACTACTTTGAGATAATGCGCCATCCCTTGCCAGAGCTTGAATCACTCAACAAGTTTTTAGTATCGCTGGGCAAGGAGCTTGACATTCCCCTGGTGGCGACCAACGATGTCCACTACATCAACCGCGAGGATGCCGAAGCCCATGACATTCTGCTCTGCATCGGCACCAACTCTACCGTGAACGACCCCAGGCGCATCAAGATGGCTGCCGACAGTTTTTATCTCAAAAGTCCTGAAGAAATGGCAGAGCTTTTTGCCGATCTGCCCGAGGCAATTGAGAATACCGCGAAAGTCGCCGAGATGTGCCACCTGGAGCTTGATTTTGGCCGCCTGCACCTGCCTGAAATCGAACGTCCCGCTGGACTTAGCCCCGATGAGTACCTGGCCTCGCTCTGCCGCGAAGGTCTCGAAAAGTTTTATCCCGACCCCTCGCCGGAGCTTAAAGCGCGGCTGGAATACGAGTTGGAGGTTATCAAAAAGACCGAGTTCGCCAACTACTTCCTGGTGGTCTGGGACATCGTCTCTTTCACGCGCCAGAACAAAATTTTCTTCGGGGTGAGAGGCAGCGCCGCCGCGAGTTTGGTACTGCGCTGCCTGGGTATCACCGAGGTTGACCCCATCTCCAGCGGCCTGGTCTTCGAGCGCTTCCTCAACATCGAGCGTAAGGAGATGCCTGATATTGATATGGACTTCCAGGACGACCGGCGCGACGAGGTCATCAGCCATATCAGCCGCAAGTACGGCACCGACCATGTCGCCCAGATTATCACCTTCGGCACGCTCGGCGCCCGCGCCGCCCTGCGGGACGTGGGCCGGGCGCTGGGCATGAGCTACGGCGACGTTGACCGGGTGGCAAGGTTAGTACCCTTTGCCCCCGGCATGACATTAGACCGGGCGCTTAGTGAAAACATCGAGTTGAAACAAATCTACGAGGCCGACGACATCATCCGTAACCTGGTGGATAAAGCCCGCAAGGTCGAGGGCATTTCCCGCCATGCCTCAACCCATGCCGCCGGAGTGGTCATCTCCAGTGAGCCGCTCAACCGCTACGTGCCGCTTTCACGGGTAAGTCGGGGCGAAGGCGAAGGCCAGGTGATGACCCAGTTCCCGATGGGTGACATCGCCCGCATCGGCCTGTTGAAAATGGACATCCTGGGGCTGATTAACCTGACCATCCTCGCCCGGGCACTTGAGATCATCAAAGAGAGCCGGGGCGTTACCCTCGACCTCTATCGTATCCCGATGGATGACAAACGTACCTTCGAACTACTGAGCAAGGGTGAGACGGCCGGCGTCTTCCAGCTCGAAGGCAGCGGCATGCGTCGCTACATCAAGGAGCTCAAGCCCAGCACCTTCGGCGACATCGCCGCCATGGTCGCCCTGTACCGCCCCGGCCCGATGGAACACATCCCCACCTTCATCAAGGCCAAGCACGGCGAGGAGAAGATTCACTATCCCCACGAGGCGCTGGCGAATATCCTCAAGGAGACCTACGGGGTCATTGTCTACCAGGACCAGGTTCTCTTCATTGCACGCACTTTCGCCGGTTACAGCCTGGGGCAGGCCGACATCTTCCGCAAGGCGATGGGCAAGAAAATCCCCGAGGTGATGCGCAAGGAAAAGGCTAATTTTCTCGCCGGGGCAAAGAAACTGGGATTTTCCGCCAAACTCGCCGAAGAAATTTTTGCCCTGATTGAGCCTTTTGCCGGCTACGCCTTCAACAAGGCGCATAGCTTCAGCTACGCTCTCATCGCTTACCAGACGGCTTATCTGAAAGCCAACTTCACCGCCGAGTATCTGACCGCCCTGCTCATCTCGCATGCCGGTAACCTGGAAAAGGTCGCCAGCGCCACCGCCGAGTGCCGCCGCATGGGCATCGGCATACTCGGCCCCGACGTTAATAAAAGCGACACGAGCTTTACCATCGAGAAGGGCGGCCCGGGAACGCCGTCAATACGCTTTGGCCTGGCGACCATCAAGAACGTGGGGTCCTCTGCGGTGGAAGGCATCATCAAGGAACGTAACAAAGGCGGCGCGTTTGGTTCGATTGAGGAGTTCTGCCGCCGCTGCGACCTCTCCGCCACT
This sequence comes from Dehalococcoidia bacterium, assembly GCA_003599745.1. Lineage (GTDB taxonomy): Bacteria > Chloroflexota > Dehalococcoidia > Dehalococcoidales > SURF-40 > SURF-40. The sequence continues at coordinate 8,896 of QZJL01000045.1, forward strand.
AACCGCCGTGCCCTGGAGAGCCTCATCAAGGGCGGGGCTTTCGACAGCCTGGTGGGCCGGGGCAGCCTGCTCGCCAACATCGGGCGGGTGCTGGCGCTCTCGCAGCGCGAACAGGCGCGCCAGAAGACGGGACAGGCTACTATGTTCGACCTGTGGGGAGCAGCAGCGCCCCCACCCCTGGCGGGGCTTGACCTGGGCAGCGAAGACATGCCTGCCGCCGAGCGGCGGACCTGGGAGAAAGAACTTCTGGGGGTTTATATCACCAAATCGCCCTTTGGCACGCTGGCGGCGGACGCGGTGGCCGGCCAGGACACCTTCTGCGGCGATATTGATACCGAAATGGACGGTCAGGCGGTAGCTATCGCCGGGACGGTGACCTCGGTGCGGCAGCTTGTAACTGCCAAAGACCGCAAGACATTTGTGAGCGCGGTGCTGGAAGACGTCTCCGGCAGCATTGAGGTCATGGTCTGGCCGCGCGTGTATGAAAAAAACAAAGAACTCTGGAAAGAGGGTAACAACCTCCTGGTGCGCGGTAAGGTACGGCTCAAAGACGACCGGGTGCAGCTCAACGCCGACGAGGCCGGGGAGTACCGTCCGTCCGGCGGAATTCCGGAAAAAGCTGTGACGTCGCCACCTGAGCCGGTGCGCCACCTGGTGCTGCGACTAGCCCAGACCGATGACGAGGTGGGCGACCTTGACCGTCTCAGCGCGGTCGTCGAAGCGCTTGAGGACTATCCCGGCCGGGACGAGGTCAGCATCGCAGTGTACGCTGACGGACGGATTGTCCGCCAGCGCATGACCAAACTTTTCGTGCGCTACTGCCCGAAGCTTGAGGCACAGCTTGGCGTTATCATCGGGCGGGAGAACATCGCCCTTGAGGAAATCACCTCCCCGACGGGAGAACCGGCCTGATGAACGCGCAAAACTCATCGGAAGGGCACCGCCAGCGCCTGCGCGCAAGGTTTTTGAAGTCGGGGCTTGACGGTTTTCACGACTACGAAATCGTGGAGCTTTTGCTTACTCTAGGTTCTCCCCGGCGCGACTGCAAACCTCCCGCCAAGGAGCTAATCCAGAAGCTTGGTTCGCTGAAAGCGGTGCTTGCTGCTTCTGACGATGAGTTGCAGCAGGTGAAGGGCGTCGGCCCCAGCAACTCTTTCGGCATCAAGCTGGTGAGAGAAGTCGCCAGCCTATACCTCAAAGAGAAGGCGGTCGGCAAACCGGTCTTTTCCAGCGCGAAAGAGATTTTCGATTATCTCTATGTTTCGATGGGCTGCCTGAAGAAAGAGATCTTTAAGGTCATCTATTTAGATTCCCAGAACCAGGTGCTCGGCATCGCGGAGCTTTCCCGGGGCACGGTTGACTCGAGTTTCGTCTCGCCCCGTGAGGTGGTCGAGGGAGCCATCAAGCATAATGCCACCGCCCTGATTTTCGTCCATAACCACCCTTCGGGCAGCCCCAAACCCTCAAACGACGACCGCCTGGTCACCCGAGACCTGGTCTATACCGGTAATATCGTGCAGATTAAGGTGCTCGACCACATCATCATCGGCGAGGGCAGGTATTTCAGCTTTGCCGCCGAGGGACTGATTGACGAGTACGGGGCGGACTTCGTGAACCTGAAAATGAGGGGGACGGCCGCGGGCAAGCGCCTCTTCCGGCGGGCGAAGTCGGGCGAGAAACCGGGGGAGTATAGGGACTAAGGGAGTGAGGTTGAAACTACAAAGCGGGCTTTGCCCCCGGCGAACCAAAGTGTATTTGACCTTTTGGGTAATCGGGGCTAAACTTAAATCGGGCCGAGCCGACCGGGTGGCCGCTCTTTCCCTTGCGGGAAGAGAGGAAAGTCCGGGCTCCGCCGGGCAGGGTGCTGGGTAACGCCCAGGAGGGGTGACCCTACGGAAAGTGCCACAGAAACATACCGCCTTTCCCTTTAGGGGAAGGGTAAGGGTGAAATGGTGGGGTAAGAGCCCACCGGCGTATGGGTGACCATACGGCCGTGAAAACCCCATCCGGAGCAAGACCAAATAGAGGGACTGTAAGGACGCCCGGCCTGTCCCCGGGTTGGTCGCTTGAACCTTCCGGTAACGGGAGGGCCAGATAAATGGCCACCGCCCTTCTTCAGAAGGGTACAGAACCCGGCTTACAGGTCGGCTTGGCCCTACGATAAACATCTGATTTTAAGACGGCAGGGTTATTTCCAGGGCCATCCTGGAAGGCAGTCGGCAAAAGACCCTGACTAACTCCGGATCAAACTGGGTACCGGCGTTTTTCTGAATTTCCTCGATGGCTTCGGCGAGGGCCACCGCGATGTTGCTCACCCGCTTCGAGTGGCCGTAGGTATAGTGGTCGCGGGCGTCTACCGTAGCCGCCAGAGCGTAGATGGTCTTTAACACCCCCTGGTTTTCTGGCGAAGCGTCGCGTACCAGGTCGCGGGCGGTGGCGTCGGAATAGAGGCAGGTGCGGTTGCCCCATTGCTTGGCATGGTAGAGGGCGGAATCGGCGCACTGTATGATGTTTTCTTTCATTACCCGTCAGCCGGCCAGGAGGCGATGCCCAGGCTGGCGGTAACCCTGATGCCATGCGGGTCGGCCAGCCGCTCGATGTTCTGGGCTGCGCAGCCCGCTGCTTATCGCCCGGGCGGTGTGCCGCAACACGCCGTCACCCGCAAGATGCCCGTGGATATCGTTGTAGCGCTTGAAAACATCCAGGTTGAATAAGATAAGCGAGAAGGCCGTCCCGAAGCGCAAGCCCCGGCCAATCTCTTCGTCCAGCCGCTGGTGGAAGCAGTGGTGATTAAAGAGGCCGGTCAGTTAGTTAGTATTGGCTCTGGCATTGGCGGGGGCGTAGAGGCGGGCATTTTCGATAGCTACTCCGGCGCTGCCAATTTTTCTTTACCGGGAAAAAACAGGGCTGTGACCAGCCGGGTCACAGCCCTGTTATCTTGGTGTACTGCGGTATTACTCCTGGCGCAAGACGTACCAGAGAACCGCACTAATCACCGCCGCTGCCAGAACGGTGGCAATTACGACAAGCCACCAGTTGGTCGCCGGTGTTACCGGTACCTGGGACGTCGTTGGCGGCATGTTGATGGTCACCGTCGGTTCACCCGGCGTCGGCGTCGGTTTCTCCGTGGTTCCGGCCGGCGTAACCGTGAACTGGCCGGTCTTACCGTTAACGTCAACATTGTACGCGCCGGCGGTGTCACCGCTGGTGGTGAAGTTGACGGTCTGGCTTGTGCCGCCAGCCAGGGTCAGCGATTTGGTGGCGATGGGCACGCCGTTCACTTTCAGGGCGACCTGGTAGTTACCCGCGATGTCGCCGGTGTTGGTCACGGTGGTGCCGATGGTCACCGTTTCCCCCGCGGCGATACTGACTGGCGTGATGGTGAGGTCGCTGATGGTGAAGGCAGCCGGGGCCAGCGGTTTGGGCGTGGCCAGGATGGTGAAGACGGTGAAATGACTCACCTGGACAGTAATGGTGTTGGTGGCGGTGTCCACCGTGCCGGGTACTGTCACCCACCTGGCGGTTGTCGCATCGTAGTAGGCGACCACCAGGTCGGCTTCGCTGGCGCCGGACGGCAGCTTCGACGGGTCATAGGTGAACTTGAGGGTAATCGGCGGGTCAAAGGTGGCTCCCGACGGGCCGAAGTCATAGGCCAGGCCGATAACGTTCTTATCGGCAGGCGGCGCCGGCGGTGAGACGGGAACTGCCGACAGGCTGGTTATGGGCGCTCCGGTGGACGTAAGCGCCTTGGTGCCGGCGGGTATGGATACGGTCAGGTTGCCGTCGGCGGAAGTCGCGGTGAAGGTGGACTGGACAACTCCGGTCGTCCGGTTAATGCCGATGCTGCCCTGGGTGCCGAAGAAGTTGGTCGTCGCCGTGTCAGATGGCGTGGTTGTGCCGCCGGTGCCGCCGGTGCTCGCCACGCTCATCGAGATTGAGCTGCCGGTTTTGGTGAACTGGGTGCTGTCGGCGGTTATCTTGGCCTCAATCAGGTAGGTACCGGCGGGCCAGCTCGATGGTGACCTGGCCGACCAAGTAGCT
>QZJL01000008.1 GCA_003599745.1 Dehalococcoidia bacterium
AAAGAAACGGCTGAAGCCTGCGACGGGCAGCCGGTTTTGGGTTTCCTGGGAGAAGTGTTCCGCGGCTCGGAGTGAAAAGCCCGCGGCCAACCGTTCAACAAACGGCGCAAAAGGAGGTAATCTATGACCGCAGTCTATGTCGTCATCGGTGTCATCGTGGTTCTCCTGATAATCTTCTTCGTAGCCATCTACAACGGGCTGGTGAGGCTGCGCAACCAGATGAAAAACGCCTGGGCGCAGATTGATGTGCAGCTTAAAAGACGCTACGACCTCATCCCCAATCTGGTGGAAACGGTCAAGGGGTATAAAATCCACGAGCGCGAGACGCTGGAAGCCGTGACCAAGGCGCGCAATATTGCGCAGCAGACTTCCTCGGAAGGCGCCGCCGCCCGCTCCAGAGTGGAAGGCGAGTTGAGCTCGGCGCTGGCGCGGCTGCTGGTAGTGGTCGAAAGATATCCCGACCTCAAGGCGAACCAGAACTTCCTGGCACTTCAGGAAGAGCTTACTTCGACCGAGAACAAGATAAGCTTTTCCCGCCAGTACTACAACGATTCCGTGCTGCATTACAACAACCAGACCCAGATGTTCCCCTCCAACATCGTCGCCGGCATGATGGGCTTCAAGGCCGGCGAGTTCTTCGAGGTCAAGGCAGCCGAGGAGAGAGCGGCACCAAAGGTCAGCTTCAGCTAAACTTTTGGGAAAGCCAGGTTAGAAAGTCAGAGTAAACCGTCCCGGCGTTCCAACCGGGGCAAGAAGCTGGCTGGTTATGTGGGAACAAATCAGATCTAACCGCATCCGCTCGATAATACTGGTAGGCGCCATGGGAGCGCTGCTGCTCCTGCTCGGCTACTTCCTGGGCTATCTTTTCATCGGCGACCCTGTGCCCGGCGTGGTCATCGCCATCATCGTGTGGCTGGTAATGAACCTGGTGGCCTATTTCCAGGGGGACAGCATACTGCTCGCCGTCTCCGGCGCCAGGAAAATCAGCCGCGACGACCATCCCCGCCTCTACAACATTGTCGAAGAGATGAAAATCGCCTCCGGCCTGCCGAAAATGCCTGACATCTACATCATTGACGACTCCGCCCCTAACGCTTTCGCGACCGGGCGCTCGCCGGAAAAAGCGGCGGTGGCCGTCACCTCCGGGTTGCTGGAAAAAATGAACCGCGATGAACTCCAGGGGGTTATCGGCCATGAAATATCACACGTGAAAAACCGCGACGTGATGCTGATGTCCATGGCTGGCATTATCCTGGGCACAATCGTCATTTTGGCCTGGTACGCCACACGCGTGCTGTTTTTCAGCGGCATGGCCGGAGGCCGAAGGGGTTCCCGTGGCGGGGTCGGCCAGGGGCAGATAATCATCCTCGTTATCGGGATTGCGCTCATGATTATCGCGCCCATCGTCGCCCAGCTCCTCTATTTCGCCGTCTCCCGCAAAAGAGAGTACCTGGCGGATGCCTCCTCGGCGCTTTATACCCGTTATCCCGAAGGGCTGGCTTCGGCACTGGAGAAAATTGCCGCCTCTACCCAACAGCTCAAGGCCGTCAACAAGGCGACGGCGCCGCTCTACATTATCAACCCTTTCCGGGAAAAGGGCATGGCGGCCAGCGACCTCTCCAGCACCCACCCGCCCATATCAAAACGAATCAGAATCCTGCGCGCCATGGGAGGAGCTTCGTTCGCCGACTACAACAAAGCCTACCAGAAAATTAGCGGCGGCAGCGTCATCCCGGCTTCAGCGTTGACCGGCACCGGCGCGCTGGCATTCCGGGCGCCGTCATCTTCGGGTGAACCGGCGGAAGAAACCAGCGACCATCTGAAGCGCACCCGCGAGACCTCTAACCTGATGTGGCGGCTGGGGAATTACCGCACCGTCACCTGCCAATGCGGCACCAATCTGAGAGTACCGGCGTCTTTCCGGGAGCCGCAAATCAAGTGTCCCCACTGCGGCAGACTTAACCGGCTCTAGCCGGCTAAAAGCCCGAGCCTGTCCAGCTCCAGCGAGATGTCCACCAGCTCGAATTTCAGGTTGGCGAGGTAGTAGGCGGCATTGTCCAGAACCGCAAAGATGGCCCGGTATTTCGGCGAAGACGCTTCCCAGCGCCAGCTGCCGACATATTCCTCATTGAGCTTCTTGTGTTTTCGGGTAGTTTCTTCTATCAGCGCCGGGTCGCTGCCCTTTTCCTTCATAATCTGCAGGAGGTGCTGGTAAAGCAGTATCTTCTTGAAGTTTAACACCCACTCGTCAAGGCAATCCTTCATATCGGTGCGGTAGGCTTTCAGCGCCTCGTCCAGCGCCTGCCCACCAACACGATAGACATCATCTAGCCGCTGCTCGACGGTGGTAAGGCCGTCTTTAACCACAGGTTTCTGGCTGGCAGCAAGACGCTTACGTTTAGCGTTAATCCCGTCGAGCAAGCGGGGAAGGTCGCCGAGCTGGCGGAGTATCTCGTCGGTGTAGGACTCCAGCCGCTCGCAAAGATAGAAGCCGCCCATGCCGACGTAGCTCCAGGCGATATGCGGACGCGGCACCCAGTAAAGGTTGCAGGTGCCGAATTTTACCAAATCTTTCGAGACAGGTAACACCTGCCCGGCGTGCCGCCCCCTCAGCCCGTCAGCGAGCGCCCGGAACTCCACCTCGTGGTAGGATTTCTTGCCGTCCGGCGGCAACCAGGGTTTATCACTGAGCGATTGGTTCTGCGTGACGTGATAAATGGCATTGGCTAGAAGCAAAAAACCACCTTCGAGGCCGGGAGTCTCGGGGTGGGGATAGCCGACGATGATTCGGCCTTTACCGTACTCGCCTTCGGCGATTGCCACCATTCCCTTGAGGTTGGCAGGATTGGCGTAGCCGTCGAAAATCTTGTCCAGCGTGCCCATTTCCTCGGGCAGAAACTCGCCGAAGAAGCAGCCGGTTAACTCGTGGTCAACGTAAAAGTCATCGGTGGGTTTATCATACCTGCCAAGGACTCGTACTGCGTTACTACGCGGGCTGAGTGCCTTGCCGTACCAGGGCGCCAGCGGGTAGCCTTCTGATGGGTAGCCCCACCACAGGGGATGGTCGCTCTTTTCCGGCTTAATCAGGATGGGGCCGTGCATCGCCTTGGGCACTTTACCGGGATTTCTTTCGACGTCGAGCAAACCCCAGCCGTCCTTGACCTTCGATGTCAGCGCCGCCCCGCCGCAGAAGCCGAGCAAGCCGCCGCCCTGATTCAAAAACTCCTCCACTTTTGCCTCACCCTCGGGGCCGACATCGGTCTTCTTGTCGGAGGCCGCACCGCCAGGAATGAAGAGCATGTTGGCGTAGTCGAGCGCCCCAGCCCGAATATCTTCGGCGCTTAAGGCGTTGACATCGAACTCCATCGTCTCCAGTACATTCATCGTCATCAGCGCCCACTTCTCGCCGGTGGCGTAGAGGACGGCGATGCGGGGCCTGGTAAGCTTAATCAACCCTGGCGGCAGTGTACCAGCCTCGAAGACCGGGGATATGCCGAGACCCTTTGCCAGCCTTTCGAGATACGTTCTGGCCTTCGATTCGCTGACCGGAAGCCCGCCGAGCGGCACAAAGAAGCTCCCGGCCGGGTAATGATTTACCGAAGCGGTGTTGCGGAAGACATCCCAGCCGAGCCGCATCAGGCGGTTAGCCAGCACGACCTTTTTCCAGTCACTGCTTACTTCCTCAAGCGGAACAACGCAGTAACCCCGGCTGGTGCTAACGGCTTTGGCCTTACTCAAAGTGTGACCTCCCTGTCCGGGGAATTTTCCCCAATTATAAGAGCCAGCCCCCGCAAAGGGGGCCGGCTCTTTCTAGTCCGTATTAAATCTTATTTCACCCGCAGCGACTCGTCAAGCCAGACGTCTTCCACCCGGTTGATGTTGGAATAGGAGATGTCGTTCCACCGGAGGTTCTTTACCCAGGGATAATAAGGCATAAAGTTCGGGATGAACAGGCCGGTCGGCAGAGCGGGCAGGTCGGTAAGCAGAATACGCTCAATCTCCCAGATAGCCTCGCGTCTCGCGTCCGGGTCGAGGATACGGTCGAGTTCCGCTAACTTCTTATCAATCTCGGGGTTAGAGTAATTGGCATAGTTGGCGAACTCCCCGGTGCCGAAGAAGTTGGTAAGCTGCACCGGGTCCATTACTTCCAGTGTCCGCGTGTATGTATCATAGCGATTATCCTTGAGACGTTTCTCGATCTCGATTGTCCCCAGGCCGGAGCTGACGTCGGTTTCGATTTTCAGATACTTACGCAACGCTTCGACAAATACCAGGGTGGCGGCGGTCCTGGTGCCATCAGCCTCCGCGGACATGGCATTCATCTTAAAGCCTTCCGGATAACAGGCTTCCGCCATCAGCCGCTGGGCCTCGGCCACCCTTTCATCCCAGGGCATATCCCAACCCATCAGCTTGATGACTTCCTCCTTGGGCAACCCCCAAGCCGGGCTGAGAATACCACTATCAGGTATGCCCCACATCGTGCTGCCGGCATAGCCGAAGATGAGGTCTTCTTCATTGATGAGTAATCCCATCGCACGCCGCACGCGTATATCGTCCAGCGGCTTACTATTCAAGTTTATGATGATGATGGAGCCGTTGTAACGGTCACGCCTTTGCCAGAGGACTTCGGGCGCGCCGTCCTTTATCAGGTTATAAGTATCCATCCTACCGGCGCCGGTTGTCGTGTCCAGAATGTCTAAACGCCGGCCCACCATCATCTCGGTGGTACGCGTCCAGCCCAGATGGTGATATACCATGCCATCCAGGTAAGGCAATCGGTTGCCGTATTTATCCTTCCTGAAGTAGTCCGGGTTGCGCTTGAACTTGAGGTGCACCTGTGTCAGGTATTCCGTGAGCATAAAGGGGCCGGTGCCTACCATAAAAGCCGCCGATTGGGCATCGGTACCTGCCAGGTGTAGTGGCTGTATCTGAGACTCGCCCTGGGCCAGCGCCAGCATAAAACCGGCAGAGGCATATTTGAGGTGTATCTTAACCGTGTTATCATCAATCTTTTCGGTGCGTTCGTACGCCGGGAACCAGTCCGAAATGGCGCTTCGGGTAACATCAACCATCTTATCCATGCTGTAGATGACATCATCGGCACTAAAGGGCACGCCGTCGTGCCACTTCACTCCCTGGCGCAGGTGGAAAATGATTTCGGTACCATCCGCGCGTGTCTCCCAGCTCTCGGCCAAGTCGCCGATGATGGTCTCGGGAACAACCTCTTTGTAGTTTATGTCAAACATAACCAGCTGGTTGAAAACCGGCAGGGTAGCCGTCGGCCCGTAGGAGGCCTTCTGGTGACTATCGAAAGTCCGGGGTATCCAGTAGCCACGGATAAGCGTGCCCCCGTAGATGGGCACCTGGGTCTCAACCGGGTTTTGCGTGAGGTGCTCACCCGATAGGGTCACTACCTTCGTGGTGTTATCCGTCGGCAAAGTTATATCGGGCATGCCGTTTGTCCCGTTATCAGATGTCGGAGGAGCCGGGCAGGCGGTCAGCAGAAGCGCCAGAGCCATCACCACCGCAATCACTATAGACCACTTTTTCATGGGACCTCCCGACAATTATTTCGGCGGTTTTCGCAGTTTAACAGGGCTTTTAATAAAATACAACGGAATTTGACGGGGCAAGTTTGTTATAAGTGTTATAAGTTTATAGCACGCTCAAGAGACGTGTCAAGACCCAATCGATATTCGGTTACGAACTACTGTTATCATACACCGAATTCCTATTCCCTGTAAAATACGCTTAGCGAATGAGAGCGAACCAGCTGAAACGGGCTGCCGCCGACCTAATTTTTTACTTGCCAGCGTTAAAGTGTTACAATGTGCGTGGAGGTGTGCGCTATGTCAGGATGGTCAGGCAGGATATTAAGAGTTGACTTGTCCGCTAAGACTTACACCACCGAGCTTACCGCCCCTTATACGCAATATATCGGCGGGCGCGGCATCAGCACCAAAATATTGTATGATGAGGTCGGCCCGGACGTAAAGCCTTACGACCCTGAAAACCGGCTCATCATCGGCCCGGGCGTGCTCACCGGGACGCCGGCACCAACCTCCAGCCGGACGACCATCACCACGCTTTTGCCCAACGGCACCATCGGCTCATCCGGGTTCGGCGGTTTCATCGGCGCCGAAATCCGACACGCCGGTTACGATAACATCATCGTGCAGGAGAAAGCCGAATATCCGGTCTATCTCTACCTCCACGATGACACCGTCGAGTTCCGGGACGCCGCCAAAATCTGGGGCAAAGACACCATCGAGACCCCTGAACTTATCCGGAAAGAATTAGGCGACCCCGATGTTCAGGTACTCTGCATCGGCCCCGCCGGTGAAAATATGGTCAGCTTCGCCTGCGTCCGCACCGGCGTGCAAGCGGCTTCGGGACGGGGCGGCACCGGCGCGGTGATGGGTAGTAAAAACCTCAAGGCCATCGCCGTGCGGGGCAAGCGCGGCATAGAGATTAGCAATATCGGCGAGTTCCTTAAGGTCGCCAACCAGACCGGCAAGATGTTATTAGACCACCAGTCCCTCCAGTCCCCGGCCGCCAAGATGTCGAAGCTGGCGGTTGACCTCAACGACAGCCCCAATGACCGAGGGGTGGCGGTTTTCGGCAACTGGGAGCAGGTTGACTGGGAAGAAATTGGCGCCGCGAACTTCGCCCGCGGCGGCGAAGAATATTACGATAAGCACTACCACGCCCGCGTCGGCTGCAACGGCTGCCCCATCTTCCGCTGCTACCGCATCTGCGACGACCCTGAGACCGGCCTCGGCACCGCCAAGTGCTACTCGCAGCCGATGTTCACCTTCCGCGTCTGGAACCGCGACTGGACGGTGATGGAAGCCGCCGGCCACCTCTGCAACAACTACGGCCTGGACGTGCTCTCCACCGCCAACATTATCGCCTTCCTGATGGAGCTTTATCACCGGGGCATCATTACCGAAAAGGACACCGACGGCGTCCCGATGAAGCGCGGCGATAAAGACGCCATCATGAGCACCATCCACAAGATTGCCCGGCAGGAGGGCTACGGCAGGCTCTTTCGCGACGGCGTGCTCGCCGGCGCCAGACTCATTGGCCGGGGCTCGGAGCAGTACGCCATGACCGTCAAGGGACAGGAAGTAGGACTCCACGAGTTCCGGGGGCGCAAGGGCACGGCGCTGGTGCTGGCCGCCGGCACCAAGCGGGGCGGAGGAGAGTACCCCCATCCCGAGTCCATCTGGGCTATCAAGAAAGTAAACAAAGAGGCCTGCGACCCCAGGACCTACGAGCACAAGGGCGAGGTGGTGCTGGAGTCCACCTACGTCTATATGATTGTGGACATGTTAGGCATCTGCAAGAACTACTTCGCCTGGGCTTTCAACCGCTCGCTGGAATTTCCGGCAAAGCTGTTCTCGCTGGCTACCGGCGTAGAAACCAGCGTCGAAGACCTTATCACCGCCGCCAAAAAGGTCCAGTTGCTCGAAAGAGCCTTCGACGTCTCGCGCGGCATCCGGCGCAAAGACGACACCCTGCCCGACCGCTTTTTCGATACCCCGGTGCCCGGCGGTCCTCTCAAGGGCGACACACTGGAGCGGGACAAGTTCGCCAAGCTCTTGAGTGAATACTACGAGCTTTGCGGCTGGGATGAAGAGGGCATCCCGAAGAAAGAAACCTTCACCAAGTACGGGCTGGCATCCGATTGGGAAACGCTGGCAAAAAGATTGCCGAAGGAGGGTGCCGCCCGTGGCTAAAGCGTTAAAAATAGATCTGGAAAAGTGCGTCGGCTGCCGCACCTGCGAAATGGTCTGTTCGGCAAAGCACACCAATACCATCAACCCCTACCGCAGCTGCATCAAGGTGGTGCGGGAAAAGGAGTGGGAGGGCGTCCCCATGACCTGCGCCCAGTGCGAAGACCCCCAGTGCGGCGCCGTCTGCCCGGTGAAAGCCATCACCCGCGACGACAAAATGGGCATCGTGCGCATTGACTTCGATAAGTGCATCGGCTGCCGGATGTGCGTCGCCGCCTGCCCCTTCGGAGCGATGAATTTCGACGCCGTGGTGAAGAAGGTCTCCAAGTGCGACCTCTGCGAAGGGGACCCGGAATGCGCCAAGTTCTGTTTCTACCGGGCGCTCACCTACGTTGACGAAAGCGAGCTGGCTACCGATAAAAGGCGCGCCGCCGCCAAGAAGCTCTCGGATACGGTGCGCAAACCGGCGGAGACCGCAGCGGCTGCCAAGTAAAACTCGTCTTCCAATCTCAATTTGAGGGTGGTGCTTATCAACACCACCCTTTTTGTTTTGATATGGTATTATTAGCTATCTCCAGCGTTAACAAGTATATAAAGGATATAATACAATGGAAATTGAAACCAGAATTACAAGAAATCGGTATATGAAGCTGCTATTGATTATGACTTCCCAAAACAAGGGTTTTTATTTCTTTTTTACGGTGATGATCGTAAGTATTTTAATTGGAATTCTAACGAGGAGCACCTTGATTATCCAAGTTGTTATAGCTGCTTTTTTAATCGGCATATTGTTCTACGCAATATTAATCCTGAATACGGGCTTATCACCAAAAAACAAAAACTTTTTTCTGAAACAGCAAATCACCTTCGGGGATAATAGTATTCTAATTAAAACGCCAATTTCAGAAGGTACTGTTAAATGGGAGGCGTTTAACAATTGGAGAAAGGTAGCCGGATATTACTTGCTTTACCCTTCGAACACTTCATTTATCGCCATCCACAGATTAGACGTTCCTGCTAGCGAAATGACAGCTTTCGAAGATTTACTCAGGACAAAAATTAAAAAGGTAAAGTAGTTAGCGTAACTCACCAATTAACTGCTCTTCTCTTCCTTCAAAAACTTCTCCATCGCTTCGACCACCGCCGCCGGCAGGCCTATCGGCCGGGTCTTCTCCGCCACCACGCTTACCTTAATTCCCAGCGCGGCGGCGCTTTCGGCCTCGGCGTTGCTCAGACAGGCTATCCTAGTCTGTTTCAATACTTCCCACCTGTCGCCTAGCAGGGTGACCAGGTTCTTAATCTCGGCGTTGCTGGTGAAAAGCACGAAGTCAGTTTTGCCATTAAGGAGCAAACCATTTTCAATGGCAATATTGGACTCTTTGCTCGGGAAGCAGGTGCGGTAAACCGGCACGCGGTGCACCTTAAAGCCAAGACGCTCTAAGTTGGCGATAAAATCGGGGATAACCACCGGCTCGTCGATACCCTCGAACTCGGGCATGGGCACCAGTGCTTTACCCTGCTTAATGCCCCGCTTTTTGAATTCCTCGATGATGCCGTCGAGGGTACTTTTCGGCGGGATGAGGTCGAACTTGAAGCCGATGTTCTCGGCGGGCAAAGCGTCGCCCTTGAAAGACGCCAGCTTGGTATTACCCAGGTCGGCGATACCTTTACCCAAGGCTTGAAGACGGTTAATAAAGGCTTCGATGCCGTTCTGGCTGGAAAAGACGACCCAGTCGTAGTCTCCCAGGCTGGCGATTGCCCGGTCAAGCTCCCGGTAATCGGCCATCGGCCAGATTTCGATGGTCGGCAGCAGCACCACTCTCGCGCCGCGCTCAATCAGGTGTTTGGCAAAAAGACCGGCGTAGTTCCGGGGAGTGGTCAGCAGGACACGCTTGCCCAACAGCGGAAGCTCCTCTCTGGGAAATAGCCTATGCTCAAGTTCCATATCGCCACCCTGCCATATTATCTGACTCTCGGCCAAAGTCACCATCAAAAAGCAATCGAAAAAAGAGAGGGGGACTCGCATCCCCCTCAGATTGTCTTGGCAAATTCACATTGTTACCACCTGGCGATTTTCCGGTAGTGCTCCATGGACTCGGCGAAGCTCATCGGCATAGACTTCTCGAACGAGTTCGGCGGGAACTTCGAGACGTAGTTTGCGTAGAAGTCGGTGAAAAGCTCCTTCGGCCACTTCGGCAGCTCGTGCTCCTTACGGAACTCGGCCAGTGGGATGGTCGCCCAGACCAGTGTCTCCTGGTTCGAGGTAGCCTCGCACATAATCTTACCGTCATAGTCGTAAATGCTGGCGCCACCCGCCCCGGCGTCGGTGATGTTGCCGCCCTCGGGCGAGATGGCGTTGTTGACGAAGACGCCGTAGATGCTGTTCTGCATACAGGTGGCCTGGAAGTCAACACGGAAGGTATCAATGCCGCCGCCACGCAGCGTGACCGGGTTGGTGCTCCAGTAGCCGGCGCCGGCGGTCATATAGCGGATGATAATCTCGGCGCCCTTGCTGGCGAAGACCCGGGCAATCTCCGGCTCGAAGACCTCGGGCATGATGGCGATGTTGCCGATTTCCAGACGCGCCACCGGGAAAACAGCGTCCCAGCCATACTTATCCACGTATTTATCAAGCACGTCGAAGATGGTGGTGGAAAAACCCAGCCCGGCCATATTACGCAGCTTCCACTTGGTGTGGACAATCTGCCCGCTCGGCCCAACGATGATGCCCAGGTTCATAAAGTGACCCGGCCAATCGGCCAGCTTGCCGTAGCAACCGAAGTGAATGTAGCAATTGTTAGCCTTGGCTAAATTCCCCACGTACTCGGTTTCCGGCCCGGGGACTTCCAGGGCGGTCTTGAGCTGGTCTTCGCGGGTGCTTGCCCCGGCGAAGCCGTTAATGGGGAACTCGTGGAAAACCACCAGGTCTTTTTTAGCCCGGGCGCGGCCCAAGAGGGAGGTCATATGGTCAAGGTTATGTTTGAAGCTACCCTTGATGTCCGCCATATCCACGGTTTTGATACGGGACTGGACGATAAGCACCGAAATTTTTTCGCTGCGCAGTGGGGTCACCCCGTAACCGGCTTTCGCCTTTTCGCCAAACATCGGTATTACCCTCCCGCATAAAGTGAGCGGGGTTTCCGCCCGCCCCTATCGCCTATTTGAAGACCTGGTTCCACTCGATGCCGCAGGCCTTGAGGATAGCGTTGACCGGAGCGCGGGCGCCGGCGTTGAACCCGGTACCGGGATGGGTCGAAGGCCCGCACATGAAAAGCCCCTCGACAGGCATCTTGTAAGCGCCCCAGCCGGGCACCGGCCGGTTGGACATGGTCTGGAAGGTGAAGCTGCCGAGGTGGCTGGGGTCACCCTCAATCCAGGCCGGGTTCCAGCGCGAGTAGTCAAGCGGGGTGACATCTTTCATGGCGATGATGTTTTCCGACCCCATGTTGGTGGTGCGCTCTCTGAGGTGCTTGAGAATGTCTTCGGTGGTTTCTTTCTTAATCTCGTCCCAACGCTGCGGGCCGCCCTGAAGGTAGAACGGCTCCTGAGTATTAACCCAGATGACGTGCTTGCCCGCTGGAGCGCGCGACGGGTCGAAGACGGTGGGGGTGACGATGCCCGCCGAACTGGTGCGCACGCCACCGCGATAAAGAGCGGCCAGACCGCTGAGATAGTCTTCGTACTTGGTCGTGCCGCAAATGGCTACCTGAAGGCTGCGGCTGGTATCGCCGCCGGCTTTATAGTTCGGCGCTTCGTTGGCGGCGAGATGGATGGTGTAGTACTGGACGCGCTGAGGCTTGAGACGGCTGACCCATTCGACAAAACCGGAGGGCAGCTTGGCGCCGGGCACCATCCCCGGGAACATCGACTTGACGTTAACGCTGGCTACCACCCCGTCCCTCGCCCGAATCTTCTCGCCGCTCTCCAGAATAACCCCGACGGCGCGGTCGTTTTCAATAATGAGCTGCTTGACCGGGGCCTCGGTGCGGACGGTCCCGCCATAAGCCTTGATGGCCTCGGCTAGGGCCTCGGTGAAACGGCCGGCGCCGCCTTCCATCAGTTTCATGCCATAACCGACGGTATACGGCACCTGGAAAAGCACCATGTTGGCCGTGCCACCTTCCCAGGGACTGATGCGCGCCATGCCCGCCCAGCGCGCCATAGTGATTTTGATCTGGTCGCTTTCAAACCACTCATCAATGAAGTCAATGGCGTTCATCAGCGTGGTGCGCATCAGCTCAACGCCGGTCGGCGAGCCGGCCATCATGTTAAGGTAGTTACCGAAGGACGGCGGCGGCATGTTGGAGCCTTTGAGGACCGTCTGGAGGAGCGGCATCGCCTGGTCGTAAAGCTTGCGAAACGACTCGGCATCCTTATGAGAGAACTGCTCGATGGAAGCGCAGGTCTTGTCAATATCTTTGTAAATTATGAGCGCCCGGTCATCGGGGAATATCTGGACTTCCTGCACCTCCGGCGGTGGCAGGAACTTGATACCGGAGCGTTTTACCATACCAAGCTCATCGTCCTTGATAATAGGGTTCATGTCGAGCCAGCCGGCAACGGTAGCGGCGGTGTCATGCTTGAATCCGGGAGCGGTGACTTCCTGGGTCACCACGCCACCGCCGAGGAAAGAGCGGGCTTCGAGCACCAGGGTTTTCAGACCGGCTTTCGCCAGGTAACCGCTGACGATGAGACCGTTGTTACCGGCACCGACCACGATGATGTCGTATTCACGAGCCATAAGAGGC
>QZJL01000001.1 GCA_003599745.1 Dehalococcoidia bacterium
CTATCGCCAGAGCTTAGCAAGAGCCAGACTCGCCTTATGGCGAGCCACTTTCATCCCGCCAGCAAGCTGGCGGGTATTCAGTGGGATTTCTTTATAAAATGGTTCGGCCAGGCCTCGGTCACCATCGCTAGAGATGATGAATTGCTGGAACTGGCAGCTGCCAGCGGTTGCATTGGCTTGCTCATCGGGTTTGAGTCGATATCTCCCGCTAATTTAGAAATAGTAGGCAAGAAAATAAATAATGTAGATGAATATCAGGATGTGATTAGAAAGATTCACTCCAGGGGAATCGGTATCCACGGCTTTTTTATCACCGGTCTCGATGAGGATAAGGAAGAGAGCGCACTGTCCACTTTGCCCAAAAAATGAAGCTGGAGAGCGCTGGATTTGCCTATCCGATGCCTCTTCCCGGTACGGAGTTCTATGACGCTCTGGACAAAGACGGGCGAATAATCACCAGGGAATGGTCCAGGTATGCTGATGAGATAGTCTTTGAGCCGAAACTGATGTCACGGCAGCAACTACAGAGCGGACATAAATGGGCTTCGCAGGAGTTCTTTAAACTACCCTCGATTTGGAAGAGAGTCGGGCTGGCCCGCCGTAATTCAGCCGTGCTCTGGGCAATAAATCTCGGTTGGCGAGCACACTACAGTAAGCTTCGCTAAAGAGATTGTGGGCTAACAGAAACTGCTAGCTTTTTTGATTTACCTCGAGGACTTAGCCTTTTGTGTGGATTCATATACCTATTGATTTTTAGCCCTTTATTAGCCTCAAAGCAATACTAGTCAGAGTATCTTTCAATCCCAGTCTTCATTCAATAGTGATTTAAACTTGTTATTATTTTTCGTGGGTAGAATACTTAGAAAATCCTTTCAAGAGGGATAACATGAGTACAAAAAATCAGACATACCAATGTTTGTTCGAAGGTAACAAACAAGTATGTTGTCGAGCTCGAGTCTCGTAGACAATAAGCGGCTTCAATTGCACTTTTTAGCGGATTGTATTACTAGGCTGCTCTTCCTTTGCGAAAAACCCCCTGTGTTTGATGTGCCAAGGCATTGACAACCTTATATGCCAGGGCTATACTCAAGTTCCAAAACTATTTGTCCCGGCTTGGAATGTGAATGTAGACCGAATTAAAGGAACCTGAGCAATGAGGGAAGGGCACCAGTTGCTGCTGTTTTTGGCGAGGCTGGTGCACTTTTGTTTGGAATGGGGAGAGGCAATATAGGAGGTAAACGATGACAGTCCTAGCAAAGATCAAGTCAATCTTCAGGCGACGGCAGACAAAGGCTAAAACCGAACCGCCGAAGGCCCCCGAGGCTCCCGAGAAGAAAGCAGGCGAAGGTCAGCAACCGACTGTTACCACCTAAGCTAGTGGTATCACACTCTGTAGCATTTGCCTTTTCGACCAAAAGCAACTGGGCAACGAACTGGGCCTATTTCTGTGAAAGAAATAAAATAATAGGTCAGCGCCTCTCAAATTATGAAAGGAGCGGTTTACTATGGCCACAGCAATAGAATTTCAGAGGGTGATGACGGAGATAGTGTATATCAATTTGCCTGGGCCAGAGGAGCCGACACCGGGAATGAGTGGTGGTGAGCTTCTACATGGTTTCTTAGCTGACTTGTATCGGACGCCGAATCCTGAGGTTGAGAAACATATTGACCTCTTTTGCAGTAAGTGGAGCATCCATTACCGACGACTTTGATTTAAGTGGGATGATTCATAGTATCACTGCAGTGAAGGCAAGATGGTAAAAACAAGTTATTTTACCAGCCCGACGAAGATCAAGGTTATTGGCCTGGGTGGGGCAGGCTGTAACGCTATAACTCGAATGGTTCATGAGCACATCCCTGGTGTCGAATTTATCGCGATGGATACCGATTCAAAGCACCTAGCGGTCACAGAGGCACCAGTACGTATCCAAATCGGAGAACGAACTACCTATGGGCTGGGGGCTGGTGGCGACCACGAAATAGGTCGCAAGGTTGCCGAGGACAGCCGCAGTGAGATCAAACAGGTTGTCGCCGGCGCCGACTTTGTGTTTATCGCTGCCGGTATGGGAGGTGGCACCGGCACTGGCTCAGCACCCCTCGTGGCTGAAATCGCTAAAGATGGTGGGGCACTCACTCTTGCTATGGTCACCAAACCTTTCAGTTTTGAAGGAACACACCGGAGCCGGATTGCTAAAGAAGGGATGGCCAATATGATTAATAAGGTGGATACCCTGATAACTGTCCCTAATGATCGCCTGTTTGACCCTGGTGATAATGAGGCAAGTATCGGCAACATTTTCAAGATAGCTGATGAAGTCCTCCTGCGGGCGGTGCAAGCAATCTCCGGGGTAATCGTCGTACCCGGACTCATTAACCTGGACTTTGCCGATATTCGGGCAGTAATGAAGGATGCCGGTGCGGCATGGATGTCCATCGGCCGGGGCTTCGGAAAGAACCGGGCAAGAGATGCCGCCAGAGAAGCTTTATCCAGTCCGCTGCTGGATGTCCCGATTAACCGGGCAAAGAGAGTGCTGTTCAATGTTGCCGGCGGCAGTGACCTCACCCTTTTCGAGGTCAACGATGCTGCCATGATCATCCAGCAAGCTGCTGACCCCGGGGCGAATGTCGTCTTCGGTGTTTCTGTAGACTCGGGTATTGGTAACGAGGTACGGTTAACCATCATCGCTACTGGATTTGACTTCAGGAGGACCCCCCGTGACTTTAAGGAGAAAGAAATCACACGGCCTGTTAAGCCATCAATAAACGAAACAGAGCTTGACATTCCTGCGTTCTTACGGCGGTCGGGTTCCACGGATAAGGGAGTCAGTGGTCATTATAGAGGCTAAGACTTGATCGCTTAAAAATGTGACCCCCGGCCAATAGATTTGTAGAGGTCATGGTTAAGGAGGTGAGGCTATGGTAAGGGAGGAAGAGATAAGGGAGCTAGCCTATGCCATCTGGGAGAAAGAAGGACGTCCGATTGGCCGAGAGGTGGAACATTATTTTCGCGCCAAACAGATTCTAGAGAAACAGGCAACTGAACGGATCATCGAATTGGCACCGCCACCCCCAGTATTTAAATTGACGTCAATCTCACCCTCTACAAAGGAGAATATGCAGGCTTACTGTTTAAAATGTCGCACCAAGAGATACGCAAAGAACCCTCAATCTATCCAGATGAGAAATGGCCGGGCAGCCATAAAGGGAACCTGCCCGGTTTGTGGAACCAGGATGTTCCGCATCTATAAAGTCTGACTAACCCTGCTAAGACTGTGTAACCATCGCCGGAGAAACTTATGCGTGCGTGCTATCATTCAGCCGTGGCACCTGTCGCCCTCTCATCTCATCGCGGAAAGCCACTATCAGAGACGCGGGACAACATGCCGAAACAATCATCCTCTAAGCCCTAAGAGACACCCAATGCTTGGGCGCCTTGTCGATGTTGCGTGATTTGACCCAGAGGATAGCTCCGTAACGCCCCGCGCTGGTAGTGATGGCTTGCATAGCTGTGACGTTAATATGAGCCTGCCCCAACTTGCTAACTACGTCAGCGACTGCACCTGCACGGTCCTCGCCCTCGATTAGGAAAGCACCTCTGAGCCCAATAGCTTGATGCCCGCTTTTTTTGCCGCCGCAAGGAAAGCATCCCGGTCGGATGGCACAAAGTCAAAGTGAGAAATCGAGGCTTAAGGGATCAATCGATATACTGTGTTGAGTTGAACTCGGTTACTTGATTACACCAAATAGGTTCTAGCACCACCCACTGTTCTGGATATTGCCGGATATACCTCTCCATAATGGCAGCAAGACTTTCCATATTTGCTTTTACGATGTGCCTGCGGTTTCCGGTGCCAACCAGTCTTAGAGGTGGCTCAATGTAGATCGCAAAACGATTATTGGATTTACGCACACTGAAAACCGGGACGATTGATGCTCCGGTGCGAAGAGCTAGACTTACCGCACCAGACGGAAGTGGCGTTTCTTCCCCGAAGAACTTGATGCTCACTCCGCTCCCCTGAACGTCACGATCGCAAACTATAACCACCGCCCCACCGCGGCGTAGAGTTTGCAGGCTATCTTTCATCGCTCCCATACTAACCGGTAAGATTCTGCACCCATTTCTTTGGCGCAATTCAGCAATACTACGAAGAAAAGGCGTGGTATCAAAAGCCTCAACAATAATTGCCATTTTGATTCCACGTGCTGCCAAAACTTGAGCAGCAACCTCAAAATTGCCTAAATGGGCTGAAGCTATTATAGTTCCTTTTCCCTCAGTCACTGCCTTCGCCAAATGATGCCATCCTTCTATGGTTACACTTCCCTCAAGGTTCTGAAACCGAAATTGTGAAAGCCTGGTAAGGTCGAAGTAGTTTTTTAGCGAGTTTTTGAAGACACCGCACACTCTTCGCTGCACTCTGCTTTTACCTGGCTCCACCCCAGATACACGTTTAATATTGTTGCGAATGATACTACGGCGTCTTGCTGACAACAGGAAAAGAGCGTAGCCGCCACACTCGGCAAGAAAATAACCGAGTCGCATCGGCAAGACGCTTGCTACTACGGCAGAAATCCTCAGAACTCGATAACCAAGGTCAATTTTGCGTGTCTGAGTCAGGATAGCTGTCTGCATACCATCGTCTTTAATCTTGATATGTTCAAGGAAGATAATGTGGCAGAATTATACCACAATTAAGGCATTACCCCGTTTCAGCTTTGTATCTTGCAACGCCGTCGGCTGCATTATGCCCTTGGTACAGTTCCCATCGATGACAAAATTCGAATTTTACACTCGCTAACATAGTCGAGCAATGTGGTATGTCTGGAAAGCCATGAGAAAGCCCCGGTACTCGTCGCCATAGTAAGCAAATCCCTGTAAACTGCCCAAGTCTCATTTTCTACGCTTGACTGAAGGCATTCAGAGGAATACAATGGAACTGATATAAGCCAGTAGTTATCAAAGTATGTCAATCACCAGCATCCTTCGGTTTTTGTGGCCATTGGAGGTGAGGAGGCATGCATATGAGTATACTCCATAACATTGCCAAAAGTGCAATTATCGGTTTCTCAAGCAGACGCTTTCCTAATTTAGGCTTACCACTGCCCTAGCGCAGGGGAGGCGTCTGTGCTTAGAACACACCTCATAAGACTGGCTGCCCACTAGCTCTTGTTTTCCCTTTTGATTGAGGACGTCTTTAACCCTGCGAATATTTTCCTGCGGGGTGCCGCCGATTTCTCATTATGGCATTATGGGCGGCCGGGTGACCCGTTGGAATAAATATTGACTAGGCGTGTGCTACCGGTTGGCAATCGTAGCCAGGAGAAGTGAAGATGGAAAAGAAAGCTTTTGTTCTGCCCAAGACGACCTCAGGGGAGCGCAAAATGGGCGATGAAGGTAACGATGCGCCTGGGAAAGGCGTCATTGACAGACTGTCTCTCGCCGAGTGCGAAATGCTGTCCACACTGGCAAGCGGTGTACCTGCGGGACAAGTGATTGTAGCTCTGAGCAGAGGCGAAGATGAGGCCGCCACATGGCTGTATCAAGGCGCAAATGAAGCAAATGGCGGCAAGGTGCAAAGACTTAACATTAGGGACGGAGATTACGAGCCGACGAGCTTGAGATGTAAAGAGAAAGTCGGTTTATGGTGGTATAACGCTTCCTGGGAATACGAGGAAGTAAGGAAAGCCCTTCTATCCTGGCAGGGACACTTCTCGCCAGAAGCCAGGGTTGTACTTTGTGGCTATGACCAACCGGGGGTCGCCAGGGTTATCAGGGAATGTATCGGAAGCTACGGTAATTTTCTAATGGTTGACTCTGTGGGTAACTTAGCGGTATTTGCGGTAGACAGATGCGTGCACTACTGGGTCATAGACTACAAAGAATTCGGCATCTGCAAGTACTGCGGCAGAAAGAGAGACTTCAAGCGGATGAGAAACGAGGCGTCACGAACGGGAACGAAAAGGCGAGTCACCGACCGCGAAATATAATGAGCTTATTTGTGCCTGAGAGAGCGATAAGAAGGCACGAAGGTACAAGGGGAGAAAGCCGTGACCGGAAGGGAAAACATAAAGAACGGAAGGCATATGAGAAAAATCAGTTTACTTTAACAAAAGGCCGAAATAGAAGTGGAAACCACCTTTAAGGAGATTTTTCACAGCGATAGATGGCGGGTTTATGACGAGGAAGAAGACGATACGGTAATTATGGATAAGTGTTTAATTCAGTCCAGCAACGTGAGTGAGAAAACAAATGAAGCGGGTAGTTTTAGAGTCTCACACATTAACGCGCGTGGCCATGAGCCAAAAGAGTTATCTATTCCGTGCTTTCGTTGCGGTGTCTGCTGCACCAGACATCAGGTTCGCCTAAGCCTAGTGGAGGCACGGCAAATCGCCAGTAAGTTGGGGTTAGCTTGGGATGAGTGGCTAGATGTATGTGTTGACCAAAGCTGGCCCGGGGATGACAGCCTTCTTCTTCGCCGATGCAAAGGAAGATGTGTTTTTCTCAAACATATTGGGGGTAGTAACATGACTCGTTGCATTATTCAACCTTTCAAACCATCCTCTTGTAGAGAATGGCAGCCAAGTTTGTACCAGCGGGAATGTCAGCAAGGACTTGCTCAGTGCTGGGGGTTAACAGTAAATCCTTCAGGACGGGTCGAAGGCTCGAAGCAAAGCCTCCTAGGCTTCTGTTCGTTTGTGGAATCAGTGAAGTTTCCAAACGCCCCGGGTCACAAACGTCCAGATTGTTCAACCAGTCTCCCTTGGATGCTAAAGCCAAGCATTCTTTCGGATGATCGCCCTTGAAAGTACAGATGCGAAGACCTAGCCGCCGTCCTCAGTGTTAGTTGCCTACGTCGACGGACCTAGTTCCGGCGGTTCCCAAGACCAACGAGCGTAGTACAGAGGAAGCTGATAAGTGTCACGTAAGAATCGGAGATAAGTGGCGTCATCGTCGCTCGGATCAACATCTCCCACCACTAGAAGCTTGTTGGCTTTCTTCAGGTTAGGATAGTGCGCGTATTCGACAAGCTGACCCAGAGCCGAGCGGACGCACTTCTTGGCGGTGCTCTCCATCTTGATTTCTATGAACGTTGTCATGCCATTCTCGATCAACCTAAGGTCAACAAATTCCCTCTCCATCTTAACCGCATTTTCTCCGTAGATTGAGCATAGGAAGCTACGCAACCGGTTTTGTAGCTTCGCGTGTTGAGGGTCGTAGACGGTACTTGGTTGAGCCGCCCGAGTTCTGGTTCCCTCCGACCGATCCCTCGTGTCACCGTGGTTTTCAACCTGGCGTGGCGGAACTCTGTCAGAGCGGGCCCGGGGTAATAGAAATCCGTCATCCCAATTGAGCAGTTGGTAGCGATGAATCCTCGTCGTTTTGTGGGGTGGAGCCAGAGGCACCATAGGGTTACAAAAGGTAACGTTCTCGGGCAAAAACCGAATGTTTGCTATTGTCGCCGGAGCCGGGGCGGTCAGTGGCCCTTCCGGAACACCTAATTCGCGAAGTTGCTGTCGCATCAAATCAAGCCATCCATTTTGCCGCGTGCGTTCTAAAACCCAATTCAACTCTTCGTCGTTTGGCACATAAGCGTTCTCAATGACGGCCACGGCCTTAGTTGTTTGACTCGGGTCTACGGCATAGACCAATATTGAAAACGTCTCACCCACATACTTCCGCCTGTGCTTGTATATCGGTTGGAGGAACCCATACCTGTACGCGGTCTGGTCGGCTGTGTCAAATCCAGAAAGCAGCCAATCGAAGTTGAACAACCATTCCTCGTGTCCGAATCCGTTGGCGGCAACATATGACTCACCAAGCTCCAACCACCTAGCTTCACCAGACGGCAGTCGCCAATTGCGTGTGTTCCAACAGATTCGACAGTATTTATCCATTCCCCTCAGCTCATTGGTTATGCCCGCTAACGCTGAGAGAAGCCTATCACACACATGCGCGTCCAAAACACGCACTCCTCGTGGGATTATCGTTCTTCCCGCCATTCGTGAAGCGTCTTCCAATGAAACTGGTTTGGCGTAAATCCGTACGGTGGATGGATCAAATTCAATGGTTCCGGCATAGCGTGCACCAGTTACCGGACTTTCTCCTGATCCAGTGTAAGGTCGACACTCTTTGCCCGCGATTGCCTCGCCAACAATCTGCTTGTCTTTGTGGAAGAGCACAAGGCTCCCAGGGACAACGTGCCTGTATCCCGGACTCAACGACCCGATCGAGTACTCACCCCACTTCGCCAACGAAGTCCTGAGCCACTCTTTAAGGGCGGCCGCACTCTTAAATTCCTTCGGGCTGTGTGGGAAAAGAACGACGTTCGCCGGAACCATCTGCCACCTCCGTGCTCAAGGTGTGCGGCGAAATAAAATAGTCCGCCGGTCTTCATCCGGCATTATAACATAACGGCCGTGAACTAGCCGTTGACCGAAACCCTATTTTTGCGAGTAACAAGCCAGTAAAGAGTTACCCAATAATCCAGCAAAAGGTTGGGTAACTTTTTACTTGAAATGTGACTCTCGATGCATCGAAGTGACTATGGACATAGTCTGTTATCAAAGATTTGCTACGATGAGAATCATGGGCCAGAGGGAAGGGTGAACTGCACCACGCAAAACTGCGAGGCTACCCACTAATCCCTGAACTCGACCTCAAGACGCATATCCTTATACACACGGACTTCCTTTAAGATTGTCTGCAGCTCCGCTTTTTGCTGGCGGACGTCAGCGTGCTCGAACTCCTCGACGAAAGACTCAATGGAACGGGGCAGGGATTCCGCCAGTGATGCCCTGGCATGCTCCTTCTCCAATAAGGCCTTAAGTTCCGCCTTTCTTGTTTCCAGTGTGGCCGCTTCGGTCCGCGCTG
Organism: Dehalococcoidia bacterium; assembly: GCA_003599745.1. Lineage (GTDB taxonomy): Bacteria > Chloroflexota > Dehalococcoidia > Dehalococcoidales > SURF-40 > SURF-40. The sequence continues at coordinate 8,870 of QZJL01000001.1, forward strand.
CTTGGTTAGCTTTGGCGAACTCATCATCGCTTAATACCTTGCGCTTGAGAAGGTCGTTGAGCCTTACGAAGAACTGGGCTTCATAATCAGCCAGGCGCTTTTCTACCTCACAGAGTTCGGCTTCGCGACGCTCAACCTCTTTACGGTCACTGGCAGCCAGATACTCTTTCACCAACTTAGGGTCGGAAAACTGTTTTAAATAATCCAGTATTGCTTTTTCTAATTTGGGGGCAGAATGACCGTTGTAGAACGCGCAAAGGCCACGCGAGCGCATCGCCCTTGAGCAATAGTAGTTACGATATTGTTTGCCTTTGTGGGCGTAACTTACCTTACCCACCATAGGCCCGCCGCAGTGCCCGCAGCGGGCAATGCCGCCCAGCAGATAAACACTGGCATGCGACTGTCCCCTGGGGGACTCTCGCCTGATGCTCAACCGCTCCTGGAGCCGCTGCCATTCCTGTTTTGATAATATCGGCGGAAAGAACTTAGGTACTTCGACTACCTCGGTCTTCGGATTTCCTTTCCGGGGTTTCCTGCCGTAGACCAGTGTTCCGCACAACGTGGGATTGGTTAGTATCGCGTGCACCGTGAAGGCGGCAAAAGGGCGGCCGCCGCGTGCACGGTAACCCGTTGCTGTCAGCTTGTCGCCGATTGCTTTGTAACCCAAATTCTCTTCCAGCGCAAGCCGAACCATTTCCTTCACAACCGGTTTTTCCTCAGGGTCGATTTCCCACCGCGCCGTAACTTTGCCCTGATTAACTTCCGCAACACGCTTCAGTCCGTAGGGCGGCCTACCGACGTGAACGCCCTTAGAAATAGCTCTACCCATATTCGCCCTCACTCTTTCTGATGTTCTGCGGCTCTCTGCCCCGGCCATGCCGGCTTTCAGGAGCAGGACAAGTTCTTCCTTGATGTCCTCATCTGTAGGGACGACCTTAATGCCATGCTCTTCCAGGTCCCAGTAACGACGGAGAATCTCGCGGGGGTTGCGCCCAAATCTGTCTAACCACTGGACGATGACAAAGTCAGCGCCGCCAGCGACCACAAACTCCACCATACGGCGGTATTCCTTACGGTCATCACGGCGGCCGGTAACGATGTCGGTGAATGTTGCAACGGGGATGAGACTGTGTCTCCGGCAAAAATCGCAGAAGCGGCTCTCCTGGGTTTCCAGGGAGCTATGTCGCTCGCCGGTCTGCCCGGGCGAGGATACCCTGAGATAGCCGACGGCTCGTTGAGTTAGAACTCCTGTCGCTATTGGCATGGACAAGAGTATAAACTATTGAGGTAGTATTGTCAATATCAGTACGCTGAGGTCGGTGGTTCAAATCCACTCGCCCCGACCAATAACACCGCTATTTCCGCAAAAACAGGCTAACCATCAATTTTACACTCGCCGCTGCGGGCTTGCAAGGGGAACCGGTCAGAATTTCCGGCTCGGAGAGATTCCCCGGTCAAGGGCGCAAGGTAACTTCCCGGTGTCATGCAGATAATTACTCGCCGGTGACCAGCGCTCTGCCCGCCTCGTAAGCTTTTTTGAGTTCTTCGGGATACCTCAGGATGATTGCCCGGTGGTCGTCGTCAAAGCCGTGCAGCATACCGGCAAAGCCGCAGGCCGAGAGAGCCTCGACGGTCTCGACGCGGTGGCCGTGTAAAAGCACCATCATCCGCTCGACGATGTGGTCATAAACGTCCACGGCGTCGTTGACGTAACCCCAGGTGCAGATGACCATTGCCGTCTTCTCGCCCGGTTTAATCAGCCGGGTGGCGGTGACGCGGTCTTCGTGAGTGTCGAAGCGGCGCTCGCAGTCCAGCCGGTCGAAGAAAGTTGCCAGCTGCGCCGGTTCCCGTCCGGTATAGATGGGCAGGCCGATGACGATGACGTCGGCGTCAAGGATTTTCTGGTAGATGAAGTCGGACATATCGTCTTTAAGGGAGCAGATTTTCTCATAGCCGGGCTCTTTGCACTTGCGGCAGCCGACGCAGTACCGGATATTCAGCTTTTGCAGCATATACTTTTCCGTCTGCGCGCCGGCTTCGCTGGCCCCGCGCAGAGCCTCGTCCATCAGGACGTCGGTGTTGCCGCCCTTGCGCGGGCTGGAATTGAAGGCCAGTACCTTCATCTCCCGGGGCGGTTTTTGGGGCTGGTGCGCCACCGACGGCCAGCGTTTGACTATGCGGGGCGCGGTGTAATAGGCGTCTTTGTCGAACTTGTAGCTGCGCCGGTCGCGGTATTTGCCGAGGTTCTCGACAGCGTCTAAATGCGGGGTGAAGGCGGGAGAAATCACGAACCTGGTCGCCTCAAGAACCAGATCTTTACCGCCCGGGGTACTGCCTCTTGCCTGCATGGTCAGGTTGATGAAGTGTGTTATTTTTTGCCGCAGGGCAGGGCGGGTGATGGCGGGGCGGCGTTCCAGTATGGCCTCAAGCGTTGCCTGGCCTTCCTCGTCCAATACTGGTTCTGGCATGGCTTTCTCCTTATATAGATTATCTGCTCTGAATGCTATCATGGCCGGTTTTGCTTTTCAAACCGGTTGCGTTCGCAAAGTGGTGGTGGTATAATCCCGCCAATCTCTCTATGTGACCATTTTAAGGCGAATTTATCTGAGGAGCGAGAGATGGCGGTAAGAAAAGGTAGCTTTAAATGGCCCCAGAGCATCACCGCGACCTGCTGGACCGGCCTGGGTGCCGAGGTTTATGGCAGCTGGCTGCCCGTCCTCGGGGAAAAGACCGGCATGCGGACCAGGCTGATACCGACCTTCGACACCGTTAGCCGTTTCCGCTGGTTGCGTTTTGGTTTGGTTGACATGACCGCTGGCGGTCCTACCGTGATTAGTCAGATGCTGGAGGGTAATCGCCGCTATAGTAAACGCGACAGCGGGCCGTTCCAGTTTCGAGCATTTTGGGCCCAGTCCAAGACAAACTCGGGCTATATGGTAAGAGGTGATTCCTATATAAAGACCACCGATGACATCCGTCCCGGCATCAGGGTAGTCGATATGAGGAGTTACTTGGCAAACCAGCGAATTCTAGAGGCGTTTTTAGTTTGGGGTGGGCATATTAAAGATTTAGAAAAGGAAGTAGTCTGGGTACCGGCGGAAAACATCGAGCGTAAAGCGCAACTGGTAATTGATGGCAAGGCCGACCTGGCCTTTGTTTCACCGACTTCACAGACAACATGTGATGCAGAGAAAAAACCGTATGGCATAAGATGGGTAGAGGTAAATCCGGAGAAAGAACCCGAAGGCGCCAGGCGATTCCTGAAAGTTGACCCTCTGGTTACCTTCGGGCCTATGATTTATGGCACAGCTTCTTGTATCGGGAAATGGGGAACAGTAGGCATAAGTTTATTCTGCACTCGCGCCGACACCGATCCCGAGTTCGTTTATCACCTGGCGAAATGGCTCGACGAAAACTGGGCGAAGTACCGCGATTTACACTCCTGGAACAAGTATAT
>QZJL01000054.1 GCA_003599745.1 Dehalococcoidia bacterium
AAATCACCGGATAAACCCGGGCGTTCCTCGGGGAAAAATCGACCGCCGGTCCGATGACGGTCGGGCCTTCGGCCGGTTGCGCCGGGTTCGGGTCAATCGTGATGGAAACGCTCTGCCAGAAGGGCACCATGTCGGCGTTGGTTATTTTGGTGCCTTTTTCGAATTTTATGGTGACGAGCCCGTCGGGTGATGTTTTCTCGAAATCTTCGAGCATCGCGCCTCTGGCGTCAGCGGGGATGGTAACCTCTTCGCCGAAGATAGTAGCGGTATAAGAATAGGAAGGTGTTTCAACCGGCGGCGTCTCGACGGGTGGTGTTTCAGCCGGTGGTGTTTCGACCGGTGGCGTCTCGACCGGCGGCGTCTCAACCGGTGGCGTCGTCGTGCCCCCGCCGCAGGCAAAAACGGCGCCGCCAACCAGCACAACCATCAACATGGTAGCGATAAATTTCAGGGGTAACTTCATTCCGACCTCCTCTACTATATTAAGTTACGCTATCTCTCTAGCGGTTTTTTTGGTGGCTTTTACTTTAGCAAATAAAGCCTCCGATTGTCCAGTGTTACATGAAATATAACGTAAAACGGCGCTAAAAGGTTACGAAAAATTAGTATTCCAGGTGGAAATCAGCTTTATCTGCCAAAAAGCCCGTGCAAAAAGCTGCGGAGAGAGATTTCTCCCTCTCCGCAGGCGCATGTCTTTTTACTTTTAGCCAGGACAGAAGGTCAGGTTACTTATAGGTTACCGGGAACATCCTCAGCGTGGTATGTTCGTCAAGCTCCAGTAGTTCGATTTCGCCTTTCTTGAACTTAACGATTTCTGCCGCCCGGTCGGGGAAAACTTTGTCCAGTAAGTCAGAATTGAACGCTCCCAGGACAGTCGGGTCGGTTGACGTGGTGACGTAAAGCTCCATGTGCCCCTCGCCCACCGCGGTACGGGCGCTTACTGTCCATTCCCAGGAGACTAAGCCGTCAGCGTCGGCGTCCCGGTAGCGGTCAGCCGGGTAGGCGCTGCGGGTGCCGGTGCTGGGATTAACCATCCATATCATCACACGTGCGCCGGGTAATGTCTTGGCAACCAGGCTCGCCGCGCCGCCGGCGCTGAGGTCGCTTAACGACTCGATGGTGATGTCAACCCCGTTCTGCGGACCTTCGGTAGCTCTAACTATCTCTTTCGGGGGCTGTGCCAGCAGCGCCACCGTCTCAAACTTATCAATGTCAATTGTGACCACCTTGTTAGCAGTGTCCACCTGAAAATCAGTGTAAGTGGCCCAGTTGCCGGTGCTGAGAATAAAGCCCATTTTCAACTCGGCGTTAGCGACCTGGTCAATCTGGCTCTGGAAATCAGCGTAGTTGAACGTGTATGACATCGGTGGATTAATATTGGCGTAGAGCGGGAGGAATTCAACGGTAGGTCCGACGATGGTCGGGCCGTCAGCCGACTGCGCCGGGTTCTGGTTAATTTTGACCGAGAACTGTTTATAAGGAACGTTGTCGCTGTCGGTCACTTTTGTGCCGGCCTCGAATTTTATGGTGGTAAGCCCGTCCGGAGATGTCTTCTCAAAAGCTTCGAGCATGGCACCTCTCTCGTTGGTCGGGATGTCAACCATCTCGCCGAATATTTCGGCAGAGAAAGAATACGAGACGGGCGGTGTTTCGACTGGCGGCGTCTCGATGGGCGGCGTTTCGACCGGCGGTGTCTCGACCGGTGGCGTTTCGACCGGCGGTGTCTCAGCCGGTGGCGTGATCGTGCCACCGCCGCAGGCAAAAACGGCGCCGCCAACCAGCACAACCATCAACAAGATAGCGAGGGGTCTCAGCGGTGATTTCATTTTATGCCTCCTTATTTTGGTTGGTAAGATTTTCGTAGCAAAGCCTTCTTCCTGCTGGTAGATGCACTTTCAAGACCTTACTTTAACAAATCTTTTCAACTTTGTCTATACTTCTTGGGAGAATTTAATAGCTATAACAAGATAAGGGATTTATAAGACCACAATATTAAGGAATTATTAAAGAGGCAACCGACGGGCTAATCAATCAGCACCAGCGCCGACATCAGGCCGATGCCAAATACCATCGTCAGGATGTGGGCAAAGGTGACGCCCGCGCCGCCGCAGGTCTCCTGCACTTCGGGAATCAGGTCGGAGCCAGCGATGTAGATGAAGCCGCCGGCGGTTACCGGCAGCATGGCCAGTGAGAAATCGGCAAGGTGCGGCCCGACGGCAAGCGCCAGCACCGCCCCCAGAATCGCTATCAGGGCCGAGCCGAAATTGAACAGTAACGCCTTCTTTACACCGAGACCGGCGTGGATGAGAATGCCAAAATCGCCAATCTCCTGTGGAATCTCGTGCAAAACCACCGCCACCGTGGTCGTCAGACCAATGGGAAAACTGACCAGGTAACTTGCGCCGATGATGATGCCATCAATAAAATTGTGTACCGCGTCCCCGGCGACATTCAAGGTGGCCACCGGGTGAACGTGGTGCTCGGATGTGGGAATATGGCAGTGCCGCCAGCGGATAAACCTCTCAACGCTGAAGAAGACCACCATTCCCAGGATGATGAGCAATGAAGTGGACAACCCTGCCCCCAGTTTTTCAAAAGCCTCAGGAATGAGGTGAATGAAAGCGTCACCGGCCAGTGCCCCGATGGCGAAGCTGACCAGGAAAGGAAGCAGCTTTTGCAAACGTGTCCGGTCAGCGAGTAAAAAAAAGATGCCTACCAGGGAAAGCAGACTGACAAAAACGACACTAGCCAGCGTGTAGAACCAGACCATTGAACTTCCTCTGGCTGAAATTTGGTACGCCTGACTTCATTATACATCAAGAGAGCCACGGACTCCTTTATATAATCCCCTCAACCAGTAGCCGACGGTTTTCTCGATTTTGCCTCTTGTCATTTGCGCTATCATAATGTATTATATAGCGTGGAGCTAATAAAACTAACGGTTGGTATAAATTAGCTCTTAAAGAAAGGACGAGTTCCTCCGGCGGTTAGACCGGCAGGGTAAATACCTTCCCGAATCGTTATCAATTACCCGGCAGTAAAACTGCAAGCACGGACTTTTTGTGAGTAAGTGCGGATGGCCTGATACGAGGGAATGGAAATTAACAGGGCAGACAGCAAGGATAAAGCCAAACACGGTCGCGCCGGGGTAAGCCGTCGGACATTCATCAAGCTCTCGGGTCTTGCCGGAGCGGCGGTTACCGCAAGCTACGCTTTCCGAAAGTACGCCCTCGCCGCTACCCCAACGAGTGAATCTCCCGGGTCTGAGTTTCCCCAGGTTGAAGGCGTCGTCAGCGAGCAGCTTATCCCCACTTCCTGCCTGAACTGCGCTACCCGCTGCGCTACCAGGGTACGCGTCACCAACGGCAGAGCGGTGAAAATCACCGGTAATCCATTGTCGCAGGTATCCGAGGGGGAGAACTGCGCCCGCGCCCATGTTGGCCTTCAGGTTTTGTACGACCCGGGGCGCTTTACCTTGCCGCTCAAACGGACAAATCCCGTAAAGGGCAGGGATATAGACCCGGGCTGGACGGCTATACCATGGGAACAGGCGTTGGACGAGGTCAGCGAACGTCTGAAAACGCTCCGCGATAGCGGCCAACCCCACAGGCTGGTAGTTTTTCACGGCTTGAACACCACCAGCGGCGAAGATGTCATCCAGCGCTTTGCCACGGCTTATGGCACGCCCAACGTCATTTCCGACGCGGGTTTCGACAATGAGGCCGATAAGTCCGGCCAGTGGCTGGCTGATGGCAACTACACCCAGAGCGCCTACGACCTGCCGCGTACCAACTATATCCTGGCCTTCGGGGCAAGCATCCTCGAATCCTATAAACCGCTCGCCCGCAGCCTCAGGATGTGGGGCAAAATCCGCCGCGAAAGGCCGAACCGGGCGAAGGTGGTGGTTATTGACCCGCGTTACTCGGTTACCGCGCTGCGGTCTGACCAGTGGCTGCCAATCAATCCCGGCACCGAAGGCGCACTGGCGATGGCGATTGCCAGCGTCATCATATCCGAAAACCTCTATGACATAGGCTATATCGAGAACTGGACATATGGTTTCGACGAGTATAAGGCGCTTGCCCTTGACATAAAATACAGCCCGGAGTCGGTCGCCGCGGTTACCGGTATTCCCACCGACACCATCCGGCAGCTTGCCCGGGAATTCGCCCAGACCAAGCCGGCGATTGCCTGGCGGGGGCGGGGCGCTACCAGCTGGCCCAACGGTTCATACACCAGCTACGCCATCTTCTGCCTGAACGCTCTTGTCGGCAGCATTGACGTACCCGGCGGGGTAATCTACCAGGAAAACCCGCCTTACCGGTCTATGCCTGATGTCACCGAAGACGACATCGCCAGGGCCGGTAAAGCCCAACCGATTATAGACCTGCGAAAAACCGCCCGGTTCCCTGCCGCCGAAGTGGTCTCCAACCAGGCAGCCGACTCCATCCTGGAAGGTAAGCCTTATCCGATCGAGATTGCCATCGGTATAAACAGTAACTTTAATATGTTGGCCCCCGGCGCCGACCGGTGGGACAGGGCATTGGCGACGGTGCCCTACTATGTTCATATCGCGCCTTTCCCCGGCGAGATGGCTGAATTTGCCGACATCATCCTGCCGGCGTGCACCTTTATGGAGGAGTGGGGTTATGACCACTCGCCGCCGGGCTCGGGCTTTGCCGAGGTCAGGATTAAGCAGCCGGTGGTGGCACCGCTCTACGGCACTAAAAGCGTAGCCAACATCACCTTCGAACTGGCAAGAAGGCAGGAAGGCACGATAGCGCAATCTTTTACCGGTATCGGGAATGACGCCGAAGGGTTTGTCCAGTATCGCACCAGCAGCCTTGCGCCATGGGAAGAATTCCGGAAGCAGGGTGTCTGGGTCGGCCCGGCCTATGAATACTATAAATATGGGCGTATTTTCCTGACGCCCACGAAGAAATTTGAGTTCCGTTCCGGTAATCTTCAAACGCTGCTGTTAAGGGCAGGGCAAAGCACCGGCGGGGTTGCTACCCTGCCTCACTACGAAGAACCTGAATTTCTGGGTGACCCGGTCAATTATCCCCTGGCATTGTTGCCCTACCAGCCGCTGATGAGCGTTGAGAACGGCAGCCAGAATTATCCTTGGGCGCAGGAAATGTTTTTGGTGATGCACGGTCAGGGCTGGAACAACTTCGCTGAGCTTAACCGCCATACCGCCCGTGACCTTGGCATACGTGATGGCGATGCGGTCTGGGTAGAATCGCCTTATGGCAAAATCAGGGCGAAGGCCAGGGTTTTTGAAGGCCTCCATCCCGGCGTGGTTGCCATCGCTACCGGCCAGGGGCACTATGCCTACGGCCAATGGCAGACAGGTATCGGGATTAATCCCAATGAAATCATTGGCACCGACTATGACAGCCTGAGCGGGCAAGCCGTCTTTTTCAATACCAGGGTAAGAGTCTACCGGGCATGAGGGACTAGCTAGATGGCGAAATGGGGAATGGTGATTGACCTGGGCAAGTGCACCGGCTGCCAGTCATGCTCGGTTGCCTGCAAGGCCGAAAACGATGTGCCGCACGGTTCGCCCGAAGAGCACCAGCAGCAGCGGGCGCCTTTCTGGCATAAAGTTTTTGCGGTAAGCCAGGGCGAATACCCTACGCAGAAAATTAACCTCATACCGATGCCCTGTATGCACTGCGAGGACGCACCCTGCATCGTGGTCTGCCCTGCCAAGGCGACCTATCACCGCGAGGACGGCATCGTCATTCAGAATTTCCGGCGGTGCATCGGCTGCCGCTACTGTATCGTTGCCTGCCCCTACGGTGTCAGGAATTTCAACTTTAAAGACCAGGTATCTCAAGAATACCACCGCCCCGACCTGCCCCTTGAGCGAACCGACAAAGGTATCTGGCCGTTTCCCCAGCGCGTGCGTGGGGTCGTCGAGAAATGCACTTTTTGCTTCCACCGTATTGACCAGGCAATTCGGGAGGGTAAGAAGGTCGGCAGCGATGTTGTGCCCGCCTGCGCCGAGGCCTGCCCGGCACGCGCCATAAGTTTCGGCGATATCGAAGACCCCAACAGCGAAGTATCACGCCTGTTGGCGACACGCGGAAGCTTCCGGCTGAGGGAAGAGATGAAAACCGAGCCCAAGGTGTTCTATCTTTATGGCTAGGATAAGGACCGAACGATGGATTTGACCTACGCCCCAATCGAAGGTAAATCCAGGGGCTACCGCACGCTGGTGGCGGTTCTCGGCATCATGGTGGCAGTCCTGCTAGCTGCCTTCCTGGTGGTCTATCTCAGGGGCCAGCAGGTCTGGGGCATCAGTAATGCCATCCCATGGGGGCAGCTTATCACCCTCGACATTTTCTTTATCGGTCTTTCCGCCGGCGCCATCGTGGTCTCCGGACTCAGCTACGTTCTGGGGCGGGAGGAATATAAGCCTATTGGCCGCATCGCGGTATTTATGGGACTGCTTATTTTCATGGGCGCGATGGTAAGCGTGCTGGTTGACCTGGGAAGGCCAGAGAAGTTCTGGCGGCTTTTCGGCTATTTCTACTCGAACAACATGACCTCGATGTTCGCCCTCAACAGCATTTGGTACGGCGGCTATGCCCTGCTGATGATGGTCTATCTCTGGCTGGCAATCGAAAATAAGAAAAGGCTGGCGATGATAATCGGCACGATTGACGTGCTTTGGGCGGTCGGTGTCCACAGCTTTACCGGGGCTATCTTCGGGCTCATAGGCAGCCGGGAAATCCTGTTTTCCCCTATCAAGCCGTTCGAATTCATCACCGCCGCCTTAACGTCGGGAACGGCGCTGCTGATATTGGTGGTGCTGGTTACCTTTAAATTCAGTAACCGTTACCTTGACAGGAAATTGATACTTTCCCTGGGAAGACTTTTATCGGTCATCATCGTTGTTCTCCTTGTTATGGTCTTTTTCGATAAGCTGACGCATATGTATTTCCCGGCGCGGGAAGGCGCGTTGTTTTTGTTCACCGGGCCCTATTGGTGGCTTTTCTGGGTTTTACAGATAGGCATGGGGATAGTCCTGCCGCTTATCATTCTTTTCCATCCCCGGGCTGGTAAAAGCGTCAAGGGTATCGCGTTTGCCGCGGTATCGGTAGTCATCGGCGTGCTCGGGGAGAGAGCCGCTATAACCATCCCGGGGACGGCGGAACCGCAGGCGCTTTATCCTGGCACGATTGAGGGCGTGTGGGGGGCTGCCGGCATCTTTCACATCACTTTCTGGGAGACCACCCTGACGCTGGGTATCATTTCCCTGGTGATGCTCCTCTTCGTCCTGGGACTGAAGCATCTCGAACTGCTGCCGGCGAAGAGCGCCGAGGAACCCCAGCTAGCCGAAGACGCGACTGCCCCGGCAGTTGTGCAACCCGGTGAGCTACCGCAAGGCAAAACAGAATGAGCGGGAACCGTCAAAATAGCCAAGAAAACGAGATGAGCCGCCGCGAGCTGCTCGAACATCTCTCACCACTGGGCAAGGTGACGATGGACGCTTCGAAATGCACCGGCTGCGGCCTCTGCGCGGTGGAGTGCCCCACCGGGGCGCTTTCGGCTTCAGTCAACCACGAGAGTCTTACCTTTCAACTGCTCTTCAAGCACAGGACCTGCCTAGCCTGCGACCGGTGCGCCGAAATCTGCCCCGAGGGCTGTCTTCGGGTAGAGAGGTCCTTGGAGCCGGAAAAGCTGAACACGGTGACCGTGTTTTTCGAGGATACTATCGTCCGGTGTACGGAGTGCGGCAGCCCAGTTAGCCCGAAAGCGATGCTCGACAAGATGCGTAAAGTGCTAGCGGGCCGGCAACCCTGCGTAACCCAGCTTTGTCCCGACTGTAAAGTCCGGGCACTATCGGGTTCACTGAGGCTATAGGTAATGGAAACGTTTATCCGTACCATAGCAATTATCATCGAAGTAGCCATCCTGGCGGGGCTTGCCTACGCTATCCTGAATGGCGTGCGGCTTACCGCCTTCACTCTGGGCATCGGACAGAGGTACCATAAGGCGATTACCGGGGCGCTTTTCATTGTGGGGGTCATTGTCACTATCTTCTTTATCGCCCATCTGACGGCTTTCTATCCGGCGGGATGAATATGATAACAATAACGACTGGGGAAATTGCATAATGTCGCCACGTGAGCTTTTCTGGGCGGGACAGGGAATCTATATAAACGAGGTCTTCCTGCCGGTTATTATCGGTGTCATCATATTTTTGCCGGTGCTGGCGGTGCTTTTTGCTTTTGGCATGGGCGGTCACCTCAGGCTATGGAAAATGGGGCAAAAAGACGATCGTTCGGGTAATCGGCTTAAGAGACTTGCGACCACGCTTTCAATCGCGGTGGCTAACGCCCGCATCATCCGGGTAAAAGAGTTTTATCCCGGCATAATGCACCTGCTTATATTCGGCGGGGCGGCACTGCTTCTCCTGGGGAAAATCGTGAGGTTGTTTTCGTTCGTCACCGGCCTCACCAACCCGCCGCAGAGCATCTATCTCTACGCCTCCTGGTTTTCCGAAATCGGCGGGGCGGCGCTTATTGTAGGCGGGCTGCTGGCGGTCTTCCGCCGGTATGTCCTGAGACCGCCCCGGCTCGATAACAGACCGGAAGACAGCCTGGTGTACGTCTGGGTAGGGCTCATCGTGCTCACCGGCTTCATGATCAAGGGCTACCGCATCGCCACCGCCGATATTTCTCCGACCGACTGGGCGGAATGGTCGCCGGTCGGCTATGTAATCTCGCATATCTTCCCGACTTTTATGTTGGAAGCCAAAAACGAAATCCTGGTGTGGCACCGGGCGGTAATTCACACCATCCCGGCATTCGGGCTCCTTGGCTACATGTGGGCTAACCGCTCCCGCTTGCAGCACATCCTGATTTCGCCCCTGAACATCTATTTCCGTTCGCTCAAGCCCAAAGGCGCTCTGGCCGCCGTGGACTTTGAAAAGACCGAACTGTACGGCGTATCTAAAATCGAAAGCTTCACCTGGAAGCAGTTAATGGACTTAGATGCCTGCACCCGGTGCGGCCGCTGTCAGGATGCCTGCCCGGCCTATTTCAGCGGTAAGAAACTGAACCCTAAACAGGTGATTTTGAACCTGCGCGACCACCTGTATGAAGTGTACTCGGTGCCCCTTTCGACAAAACCCAGTGAACCGCGGCAAGACATGATTTCCGAAGTAATTACCGATGAGGTAATCTGGGACTGCACCACCTGCCGCGCCTGCCAGCAGGCCTGCCCGGTCTACATCGAGCACGTGGACAAGATGGTTGACATGCGCCGTAATCTGGCGATGGAGCGCAGCCAACTGCCCGAAGCCGCCCAGGAAGCCCTCAAGAGCCTGGGGACCCGCTGGCACCCCTTCCGCGGCGCGATGTATGGCCGCACGGACTGGACGGAGGGTCTCGACATCCAGCCTCTTGCCGAGAAAGGCGATATTGACATCCTTTACTGGGTGGGCTGCACCGCCGCTCTCGAGGAACGTAACATGAAGGTGGCCCGGGCGACCGCCCGCATCTTGCAGGCCGCGGGCATTAACTTCGGCATACTGGGCGACGAAGAGATGTGTTGCGGCGACCCCGCCCGGCGCATGGGTGACGAATACCTTTACCAGACCATTTGCAAGCAGAACATTGAGATTCTCAACGGCTACAATGTTAAAAAGATTGTCACCGCCTGCCCGCACTGCTTCAACAACCTAAAACACGAGTACCCGCAATTCGATGGTAGCTATGAGGTCATACACCACACTCAGTTCATTGCCGATTTGATAGCGAGCGGCAAAATAAAGCCTGGTGGGCTGGCCGGGCAAAAAGTTACTTATCACGATTCCTGCTACCTGGGGCGCTATAACGATATCTACGGTGCCCCCAGGGATATTCTAAAATCTATCGGTGCTATCGGCCCCGAGCTTGGCCGCCACGGCACCACCAGTTTCTGCTGCGGCGGCGGCGGCGGCCACATGTGGATGGAAGAAGACCCCGCTAAAAGAGTCAACCTGCGCCGCGTCGAGGAAATTATTAAATCCGGGGTGGACACAGTGGCCACCGCATGCCCCTATTGTCTGACGATGTTCGAAGACGGCATCAAGGCCAAGGGTACCGAAGAAACCCTGCATGCCAAAGACCTCAGCGAAATGATGGTCGAAGCACTGGGACTAAAAGACAAGTAGCGGGTTATTTCTTTCTCTGCCCCAGGCGCTCAGTCTCGAACCTGAATGCTGCGCCAGGGCTGGCTCGACATCGAGAGGTAGCTTGGGTTAAACAAGAGCCGGCCTGCTCCCGCTAAAGCCTATCCAACCAATTTTTTAGGTCATTGAAGACAGTTGCGTATTCCGGTTCGTTGAAAATCTCGTGATAGAGACCGGCGTATCGCTTGATGGTAAGGTCGTCAGAGCCTACGCCATTAAAGAGCATTTCACTGCCCGCCGGGTCACAGAGCCGGTCGGCAGTGCCATACATTATGAGCATCGGTAACTTCAAGCGTGACATATCGCGTCGGATTTTCTCCATACCGCGTAAGATTTCCGCTCCCAGGCGATAACTGATTTTGCCGTGGTGCACCAGAGGGTCATTGAGGTAAGCAGCCACTACCGCCGGGTCGCGGCTGAGCAAATCAACGTCAATGAGACTTACGCCAAGCCGGGGCAGAAGTTGCCCGAGTAATCGGGCAGCCGTCACCATCATCCGGCTGACATTTTTACCTGGTTTGAGGGTTGCCCCGGAGAGCGCCAGTCCGGCTATCTCCTCCTGGTGACGGATGGCATAGGCGGTGGCGATGGTGCCGCCCAAACTATGCCCGAGTAAAAAAATCCTGATACCCGGGTAAGTGCCGCGCAGAATATCGCAGAAAATCTTGATGTCGGACAGGTACTCCTCAAAACGTACAACGTAGCCGGGTCTGCCCTGCGAGCGCCCGTGTCCCTGATGGTCGAGAGCGAATACGCCATAACCTGCCGTGACTAAACGCTCCGCCAGCCTGCGATAACGGCCGCCGTGCTCGGCAAGGCCATGTACCACCACAAGTATAGCTTTCGGGTCTTGTTCCGGAAGCCAGCCCTGGTAGTAAATCCGGTAACGCTGTCCCGAATAATTATACTCGATATGTTTTTGGCTATTAGTCATACCGGCTCCACTCTAGCAATTTTTGCCGCCTTTATCAAACAAGCGAGTTCAACCAATTGACATAACGTTATATCTTCCAGCATTACGGAATTTACCCGGTTAGTATTAAAGGGCTATTGAAAAAATAGCAAGTATGCCATAGAATATTAACCACTTGGCACCCAATAGTGGCTGACGGCTGGAAAACGGGGACCGGATGGTGGTTGAGAAGACCGATAAAAAAGAAAATCCCCTGGAAGAGGCGGTAGCCCGGGCAGAAAAGCAGAGACATCTCGCCCAGAAAGCGGCTGAAGTTTCCCTTTCGGCCTCTCAGGAGGCCATCGCCAGGGCCGAGGAAATCAGCCGGGAAACAGTGGAACAGGCCGCCGCTGCTGCTCAGGCTTCTCGGGAAGCCGTCAGCCGTGCCGAAGAGATTAGCCGGCAAGCCCGCGACGCCTGCGAAAGCTCCCAGCAGGCTTTTGAAGAGGCCGAAAAGCAAATTAAGGAAACCATTGCGGCCACCCAGCAGGCTACCCGGAAACTGCTCAATGATTTCGCTAAAGAGATAGAGCGGATTAGCAGCGCCGTTAATCTGGATAAAGAAGCCACCGAGAAAGCCGTCGGAGATTCACAGCAGCTCCTAAAGCAGGCTGAAGAAATCGGTCTTTCGGCACGGCAGACCGCCGAAAACGCCAACTTAGCTGCTCAGGAAGCCATCAAATCTGCCGAAGCCGCCATCCGAGAGGCCAAAGACGTTGCCGGAACCGCATTGAAGACCGCTCAGGAGGCGGCGGGCCATACCGAACAGCTTAACCAGACCACCAGCCGGATATCCGGCGATGCTACGAAGGCTGCTGAGCGCGCTGTCGCTCAGGCGGAGAGCGCCAGCAAATGGGCACAGCAGTCAGCCGAAGCGGCCAGGAAAGCCCAGGAACTGGCCACCGATAAAGCTGCAGAACTTGCCCGCTGGGCGAAACTCACCGTCGAAGAGGCAAAAAAAG
>QZJL01000022.1 GCA_003599745.1 Dehalococcoidia bacterium
ACCTTGTTTGGCTATTGACTTACCGACTGCTTCAGGTTATCAAGCCAGGCGCGGTCAAATCCAAGCTCGATTGCCTGGCCAAGGTCTGATTTGGCCTCGTCATCTTTACCGATTTCGGTATAGGCGATGCCCGGTTGCGGTAAGACTCGGCATGAGCGTGGTCTAACTTGATAGCCCTGGTTAAACTGGGCGATAGCCTCTTCGTGCTAGCCGCTGTCATTAAGCTCCAACCCTTTTTCGTAGTAAAGCAGGGCAGACGCAGGGTCGTTACCGCCGCAGCCGACAAGGCTGACGGCGAGTAGCAAAACTAGCGTTAAGGGAATACAATTACGGATGAATTTCATATTCTCACTCAGCTATTTTCCATATTCAAATCCTTAGGACATCTCATTATTCGTCACTCTCATAATCGCCGACTTCATCCTCCGCCACATCTTCAACACGGTCATCATCTTCTTCTATGGTCAGGGATTCTTCAAATGGCTGTTTTTTCTTTTTCCATTCATAATATCGCTCGATAATTTCTTTGGTCGTGTTTGAAATCCAGACATTACAACCAGGATAGTAGTAGCTGATTCTTTTAGCATCTTCCCCGCCTGGCCTTGGAATACCGGATGCCTTGACGAAGCACACAGTATGATGGTCCTGAAATTTGTGTCTGCCTGATATAGTGGGTCTTATCTTCCCTTTGTGTTTAAAAATAATTTCTGCGGCGTATGTTAACAAACCAGTTTCTTCCGTGAGTTCCCGTAATGCCGCCATGAATCTGCTCTCACCTCTTTTGGCCCCACCGCCTGGCAGAATAAATGGTTTCCCGGGTCGCCCGGCAGTTAACAAAATACCGCGCTCTGTTTCTACTATGGCCGTACCTCTTCTCCTGTATCTAACCACAGACATTTTTGTTCTCTTAAATACGTATGCAGCTCTACCAGCGTTCTGGTTCGCTATCTATCGTGCGCATACGTTTTATTGAATCTAAATCCAATTTTGAAGATAACAGGAAGCTTAGACTTACCGGCCTGTAATTTATCACCTCTACGCTGACATTTATCGTCTTTCGCTCTCCATTGATGAAAGGGTAATCCTTCATATTGTTATTATGTTTATGGCCGTGTATGAGCCAGTCATATTTTCCATGATTGGTTTTGACTTTCTCATCGGTCGGGTCATGTATTAGCAAAAAACTGTGCCCGCCAGCGTGTAGTATCCTTGCCTTTTCGAATTCCACGCACCCGTAAATACGGTCGTGATTACCCAAGAAGGAGACCTTATTACCGTTCAATAGTCGAGTCCAGCATTTTAGTTTATTCCTGTATTGTCGTGCCTCCCTCGATGGAGGCCCAGTGTAATCACCTAGAAAAAATACCCTATCGTCTTCCCCCACTATTTTGTTCCAATTGTTCTTGATCTCTTCGTTCATTTCAGTAACGTTGTGAAAAGGCCTGTTTACGTGCTTTATGATATTTTTGTGGTCGAAATGGCAGTCTCCGATTAAATAAACGCCATCGTTCGACGAAACAGGCAAACGTTCTTCTCTCGGGAGATTGAGTTCAATTCTCAATCCCTTAATAGTCTGCCTCCACCAATACCGGCTCAGTGCCTCTATACGGGACAATGATTTTTTCAGAAGCAGGTCATATTCAAACCGGATACGGCGGCCTCTCAAGACTGTGACCCTGAGAAGGTGTTGGCTTATGTTAGGATTACTATCCTCTTCTATCCTGAAGATATATTTCTTAATGAACTTGAATAATTTATCAAGCATGGATTCTCTATGCTGTCTGAAGGCTTCTAAGCTACATTTGGTTTCGGCAAAGTTAACCAGTCTTTCGAACTTGTCTCTATTTCCTGGGGCAAATCTCCCTACGGAACAGTGAAACTTAAATCTAGGCTCGTGGTCAAATTTTTTACAGGTGTCACATATTAACTTGTCTGACCTAATCAAGTTCTGAGCCAGTTCGTATCGGAGTTGTTCAAGGTCGGAGGAGGGCTCGACGTCAAGGTAAAGCCAATTTGCATCCGAATTCTGGAAACCGTTAAATCCGCCGATTTTGAAGGGAACCAGGGTGCATTTCCGGCAAGTTCTCCCCACTTCAGCCTCGACCCGTCGAATGTTTAGCGTTTTTGCATCGCCGAATAGCGTTATATGCGCAAACTTTGGCTCATGCAGTATTTTTAAACCGTTTCTTCTGGCTTCCCGAATAGTAAGCGTCCTGGCCCACCTTGCATACTGCCTAGCAAAGCCCCGTAATCGAAATTCAATAAAAAATGCCGTTGGCACTCGCATGTTTATTTAACCAGCCGAAGAAATTACTTCCCCATCTTATAAATCGCCGCCTTAATACGCGCTAGAGTCCTTTCCTTCCCCAACACCGCCATCGTCTCGAAAAGCGGCGGCGCGACGGCGCGGCCGGTGGTCGCCACCCGGAGCGTGCCGAAAAGCTGGCCGGTCTTGAGGCCAAGTTCTTCAGCCAGGGGCCGCAGCACCGCTTCTAACGCCCCCGTCTCGAAAGAAGCCAGCGGACTGATTCTTTCCAGCGACACCTGAAGGGCTTTAAGCGTGCCAGCCGCATCCATTTTCTTTTCTATCAACATCGCCGGCTCGTATGCCAGACGTTCCTCGAAGAAAAAGAGGCTAAGCTCCGCCACCTCGGTAAGCTGGCGCACCCGTTCCTGAATGAGAGCCATTACCTTACGGACGTAATCAAGGTCGAGCGGGCGTTTTATGCTGTCAGGCAGGCCTTTCTCCAGAAAGGGCAGCGCCCTTTGCGTGAACTCGTCCAGACTGAGCTGGCGGATATAGACGCCGTTCATCCAGGTGAGCTTCTCGCGGTTGAAGATGGCCGCCGTCTGGCTGATTCTTTCGAGGGAAAAATTTTTGACCAGCGCGTCACGGGGGATAATCTCGGTCTTATCGTCCAGCGACCAGCCCAAAAGCGCCAGGAAGTTCACCATAGTTTCGGGCAAAAACCCATCGTCGCGGTAATCGGTGATAGAGGTCGCGCCGTGCCGCTTGCTCAGCTTGCTTCTATCCGGCCCGAGGATGATGGGCAGGTGGGCGAAAACCGGTGGCGGGTAGCCCAGCGCCCGGTAGAGCAGGATGTGACGGGGTGTGCTGGAGAGCCACTCCTCGCCGCGGATAACGTGGCTGATACGCATGGCATGGTCGTCAACGATGCTCGCCAGGTGATAGGTAGGATAGCCGTCCGACTTCATCAGCACGAAGTCGTCAATCGTACTGTTTTCGAAACGCACGTGTCCCCGGATGATGTCGTCGAACTCGGTCTGGCCTTTGAGAGGCATCCTGAAACGGACCACCGGGGTAATGCCCTTAGCCTGGCATTCCCTGGCATCTTCAGGACTGAGGTTACGGCAAAGGCGGTCATAGCCCGGCGGCACCTTGCGGCGCGCCTGCTCCGCCCGCATCGTTTCCAGCCTCTCGGGAGAGCAGAAGCAGTAGTAGGCATCGCCCTGAGCCACCAGGCGCTCGGCGGCCTCTTTGTAAAGCGCCAGGCGCTGCGACTGGAAGTAGGGGCCATACTCGCCGCCGACTTCCGGGCCTTCATCCCAATCCAAACCCAGCCAGCGCAATCCGTCGAAAATTGCCCCTAATGCCCCCGGCACGGTGCGGGCGACGTCGGTATCTTCCACCCGCACGATAAACGTGCCGCCGGCGTGGCGGGCATAGACCCAGTCAAAAAGGGCGGTGCGGATATTGCCCACGTGGGGAAACCCGGTGGGACTGGGCGCGTAACGGACTCTAACCGGCTCGGACATCGTTATTTAACCCTTTCTTTTTCGCCCGCACAAAGCAGCGCGGCAAGCGTCTGGCAGTTTCAAAACTTTCGATGGCAAACCCGGATTTTTCCAGGGCGGCTCTAATGTCCCTTTCGGCAAAGCTGACGTGGCCCCAGCGCCCCTGGAAACCCGGTGAGAGTAAAAACTCCTCGAAAGCGTAGGTGCCGCCGGGCTTGAGGACACGGTACGTCTCGGCGATTACCTCAGCCCATTCAGGGATATGGTCGAGAACGGCGAAATGGAAGGCGGCGTCGAAGTGTCCATCGGGGAAAGAGAGGCGGCTGGCGTCCTCGCTGACAATTTCGATGTTGTCGTGCCGGATACCCTTCGCCCAGCCGGGAAGATGGCTTAGGTAGCGGCGGGCACTGGCAACCATGTCGGGGTCAACGTCAACGCCAACAACCCGCTCGCAATCTAGATATTTATTAATGAGCAAAGTCCCCACCCCGATACCACAGCCGACTTCAAGACAAACGCCGCCAGACGCCAGGTTCAGATTAGTTAACACTCTGGGAGCCTCGAATTTTCTCAAGACAAAGGCACGCAGCGGGCTTCGGATAAAGAGCTTTTCCAGGCGGTTCATTTTCATGGTTTCGAGCCTTTTCCAATTCTACCACCGCCTTGACGACGGCGCTAGCTGAGCGCTTTCAATGTCTGTTCTAACTCGTCAGGTAGTGGCGCTTTGAACTCCCGGTACTCGCCGCTTCGGGGTATTTTGAAGCCGAGCGAGGCGGCATGTACAAAGTGTCGCTTAAGGTGCTCCGATTTCGCACCGTAGGTCGAGTCGCCCACCACCGGGTAGCCGATGGCCGCCAGGTGCACGCGAATCTGGTGGGTGCGCCCGGTCTCCGGTCTCACCTCAAGCAGAGTGTAGCCATCAAAGTAGCGGAGGACGCGGTAGCAGGTACGCGCCTCGCGCCCTCGGTGGACGACCGCCATGCGCTGGCGGTGGTGGGGGTCACGCCCGATGTCAGCCTCGATGACACCTTCTTCGGGTTCGAGATGACCGGCGACCAATACCAGATAAACCCGTTTAACGGTGCGTTCTTTGAACTGCTTCATA
This sequence comes from Dehalococcoidia bacterium, assembly GCA_003599745.1. Classification (GTDB taxonomy): domain Bacteria; phylum Chloroflexota; class Dehalococcoidia; order Dehalococcoidales; family SURF-40; genus SURF-40. The sequence continues at coordinate 4,862 of QZJL01000022.1, forward strand.
AGGGCAGTATGCGCCGCCGCGCTTCTGGCGACCACCATCACCCCGGAGGTCTCTTTATCGAGGCGGTGGACGATGCCCGGACGTGTGGCATCACCGCCGGTGTCGGGCAGGTCTGGCAGGTAGGCCAACAGAGCGTTGAGCAAAGTGTGTCCCGGCTGCCCCGGCGCGGGATGGGTGACCATTCCCGCCGGTTTGTTGAGCACCAGCAGGTCATCATCCTGGTAGATGATTTCGAGTGGCATTGGCTCCGGCGTTAGCGGGCTGGGTGGGACGGGCAGCACGGTGACCACGATTCGCTCACCGGCGCTGACGCGCTGACCCGCCTTAGCTACGCGACCACTTACCGTGACCATGCCATCACCGATGAGCTTCTGGAGATAGGTACGGGAATACTCGGGGAGACGACCCGTCAGATACCTGTCCAGGCGTTCGCCGGAGCTATCGGCCACCAGGCGGATTATCTTTTGCGGCATCTGACTTCTGGTAACCTCAGCCTCTTATCCCTTTATCCCTCTTTAAAGCAGGTGAAGGGGACAATATTTTTTTCAGAGGAGATGACGACTTTTTGACGCCTGCCAAGAGGTTTCTAAGAACTACGAAGAGAAAATAGCAGGGAAATCCCCAAGAGCACCGCGCCTACCGTCACCGCCGAATCGGCGACGTTGAAGGCCGGCCACCAGCCGACGGCGATAAAGTCGGTGACGCCGCCGAGCGAAGCGTTCACGCGCTCGGCCAGGTTGCCCAGCGTGCCGCCTAAAATCAGGCCGAAGGCCAGGTTGTTGCGGCGAGTATCCAGAAAAGGGAAACGGCGATAAAGGGTAAAAGCGTAGAGCAATACCATGATGGCGAAAATGGTGGATACAAATATCAGGATAACTGTCCCGCTGCGAAAAAGCCCGAAGGCCGCCCCGGTGTTGGGCGGTACGCGGGTGATGCTGAAGATGCCCCACTCGAACAGTGTTTCCCCGACGGCGAGGTGGGTCCTTATCCAGACCTTAGTGACCTGGTCGGCGAGCAAAACCAGAGCCGCCAGCAGGACAATGAGCCGCGCCCGCCAGCTGGACTTACTTACCCTTGACATCCTTCACTTCGGCCTTGCATTTCAAGCACAGGCTTGCCTGGGGTAAGGCATCGAGTCGAGCGGGGTCAATGGGAGCGCCGCAGCGGTCGCAAAAGCCGTAAGTACCCTTCTCAAACTTGTCGAGGGCATGCTCGATTTCAGCGAGCTGGTCGCGGATACGCTGCTGGAGCGCCAGGCGCTTTTCCAGCTCGGCGCTCTCGACCGCTTCTTCCTCCCGCTTGCCGAAAGGGCTGCCCTCACGGCGCTCAACCGCCGGGGACATCTGCATCTGCAGATTCTCAAGCTCGGCGTTCAGACGTTTTAGCTCGCTCTCCAGACGAGACCGCAAAATGGCATACTTTTCAACCACTTTCAGCCTCCTTGACCACCTGACTTTTAAAACAGGATTGATTAGCTACCAAGCGCTGATAACGAGGTAGGTAATACAGGGAAAATGTGCCACCGAAGCCTGAGAAAAAAAGCCCCCTAATGAAATCCATCAGGGTTAAACCCAGTTTAGCTTATTTCTACCCGCCCGTCAACCCTTAAAGCGAGAAAGACATCCGTTTGACAACAAATTCCCGGGTAGGGTAGAGTAAAAAGGCCGCTCGTTTCATTCAGCCTGCTATTAAGGATGCTGTCTTGCTGGCACTGGAAGGCATCAAGATACTGGACCTCACCCGCGTCGGGCCCGGCCCATTCTGCACCATGATACTGGGCGACCTCGGCGCCGGGGTCATCAAGGTCGAGGCTCCGGCGGACGCCGGCGACCGCCGCCAGGTCGGCGCCTTCCGCTCACCATCGAAAGAAGACCGCCGTGAGGCCGCCTTCAACCCCATTGACCGCAACAAGCAGAGCCTCGCCCTCAACCTGAGGTCGGAAAGAGGGCGGGAAATCTTCTACCGCCTGGCACTGGCCGCCGACGTGATGGTCGAAGCCTACCGGCCGGGCGTCGCCCGCCGTCTCAAGATAGACTACCCGGCACTCTCGGAGATTAACCCCCGCATCATCGTTTGCTCCATCACCGGTTACGGTCAGGACGGCCCCTACCGTGACCTCGCCGGACACGAAGTGAACTATACGGCAATGGCCGGCGCCCTGAATCTCATCGGCGAGCCGGGGCGCAAACCGGCGCTCCCCCTCACGCTGGTCGCCGACCGGGGCGGCAGCGCCATGCAGGCGGCCATCGGCATTCTCGCCGCCATCATCGCCCGTGCCGGAACCGGACGCGGCCAGTACATTGACATCTCCAGCATGGACAGCGTCATCTCGTTACTCGTCTGGCCGTCAATCAGCTATTTCTACCACCACGTCGTACCCGAACGCGGCACCACCACCGACCAGGGGGCTTATCCCTACTACGGCGTCTACCGCACCAAGGACGACAAATACATCGCCATCGGCTGCATCGAGCCCTGGCTCTGGGAAAAATTCTGCCGGGAGATTGGTAAAGAAGAATTTATCCCCTATCACTTCGAGCCGAGGCACCTGGTCTTTCCTCCGAGCGACCGGAAATGGCCGGAAATAACCGCCCACCTAGACCGCCTCTTCCTCACCCGCACCCGCGATGAGTGGTTCGAAAGCCTGCGGCAGAAAGACATCCCGGTAGGTAAAGTAAATTCCCTCGACGAGGTCTTCGCCGACGAGCAGGTGCGGCACCGCAACATGCTCATCGAGATAGACGACCCCGAGCTTGGCCGGGTGCAGCAGGTGGGCATCGCCACCAGGCTTTCCGGGACGCCGGGTAAAGTGAGAAGCCTGGCGCCGACCTACGGCGAGCATACCCGGGCAATCCTCGGCGAATTGGGTTATACTGAAGGTGAGATAAGCCACTTTTACCGGCATAAAATCGTAGCCTAGTCATTTTTAGGGGGTGATTATTATGGCAGCCAGAGCATACGTTCTGATTGAGACCGCGGTAGGCCGCGCCAGGGAAGTCACCAGCACCATCAAAAACCTCAGCGGCGTTAAAGCGGTTGACCAGGTTACCGGCCCCTACGACATCATCGCCATCATCGAGCAGGGTTCCCTGAACGAAATCGGCGACCTGGTTACCGGCAAGATTCACCCCATACCGGGCATCTCACGCACCGTCACCTGCCTGGCGATTTAGCCAGACTGGCCGTGGTCGGAAGTAAGCTCTTTAAGCCGGGACAGCACCTCTTCGAGAGCCGACTCCGGCGTGGAAGCCCCGCCGACGACCCCGATACGTTGCTTACCCGCAAGCCACGATTGACTGATTTCACCAGCTGAAGCCACCCGGTGAGTCGGTGTGATACGGGCGACAAGGCGGGCCAGGTGGCGGGTGTTGGCGCTCTCGCGCCCGCCGACGATGAGCATCAGGTCTACCCTGGTAGCGAGCCGGGCGGCCTGCGCCTGGCGCTCCCGGATGTCGTGGCAGATAGTATCGAGCAGACGGAAATCGGAGTTCTGGGTAAAAGCGGCGCTTACCAGCTTTTTGATAAACCGCTGGAACTGCGCCGGCACCTGGGTCGTCTGGGAGACCACCCCGATACGGCGCGGCAGCGGTTGGAGGGAAGCCAGAAACCCGGTGTCCAGGGTCGCAATCCCCGGGCCGCCGGCCCAGCCCAGAATGCCTTTGACCTCAGGGTGCGCCGCTTCGCCATAGACCACAACCAGAAACCCTTTCCGTGCCAGTTCCCTGGCGGCGGTCTGAGCGCGGCGCACGAATGGGCAGGTGGTGCTGATAACCTCGATACCGCGCCTCTTAAGCTCATCTTCAAGTTCTGGGGAAACGCCGTGAGCGCTGGTCACCACCGCACCGCCCCGGATATCAGCGGGCGAAGTAACTACCCGACAACCCAGTGCCTCAAGCTCTGCCATTACCCGGGCATTATGCACCACCGCACCCAACATCTCGACGCCGCCACGCTCCCGGGCGACCCTCGTCACAATCTCCAGCGCCCTCCCGACCCCGGAACAGAAACCGCTCGGCGCCGCTTTTTCAATTTTTACGCCCATATTCACCTCGATAAGCCGGTGGCAAAAGCCCTGCGATAGCGGACATGATAACGCCGGTGGACTCTTCCAGTTCCTGGCGCAAGACCCGGCCATTGGCCTGCGGCAGATAGAACAGACAGCCGATGTTGACCGTAACCACCGGTCGCCGCAGCCACCCGAAAGGCCGCTCCAGCGCCTCGGTGCCCGAGATAGCCACCGGCAGAACGGGAACACCCGCCCGCACCGCAATCTGCGCCGCCCCACGATAAGCTACCCCGAGCCCGCCGCTGCGGCTCCGCTTGCCCTCGGGAAACACCACCAGCGCATTACCCTCCGCCAGCACCCGGTAAGCCCGGCGCATAGCCTCGAGGTCCAAGCGTCCCCGGCTTATCGGGAAAGCTCCCAGTTTCCTCAAAAGATAGCCGACCGGCGGCCGACGGAATAGCTCCTGCTTGGCGATGAAAATAACCGGGCGTTTCAGGCTTGCCCCGAGAAGCGGCGGGTCAACCAGTCCCAGGTGATTGGCAACCACCAGGAGCGCCCCGGTTCGGGGAACATTTTCCAGCCCCCTCACCCGGTAGCGGGTCATAGCGTGAAAAAAAGCTACCAGCAGCGTTCGAAGAACACGGTACGAAAAAGACAACGTCCACCCCGGCCAGATATTACGCCCATTATAGCTCAAGCTAACCGCCGCGACAAAATATAAAGCTGCGGTTAAGCCCCGGCCAGCCCGCATCTGATGTCTTCGAGCATCGCCCCGGCCGCCGCCTCGCCTTCGGAGAACAATTCCCGGGCGCGGTGAAACTCACCCGCCCCGATGTGCCCGACACGCGGCTGAATTACCAGGTCGGCCCCTTTCAGACAGGTCTGAACGTGCTGGTGGGTGGTGATGTAGATTGACTGTAAAATCACGTTGAAGATGTTGTGAACCGCCGCTTTACCCGCCGCACCGGGCATGGCTTCCAGCCTCTCCGGCAGGACATTGACCGCGATGACGTAATCGGCGCCCATCTGGCGGGCCAGGCTCGCCGGCACCGGGTTGGTGAGAAGCCCGTCAACCAGGCGCCGTCCCCCGTAGGTGGCCACCGCGAATATCACGGGGATGGAGATACTGGCCCGGATTGCCTCGGCAACCGAACCCTGCCTGAGCACCACCTCTTCGCCGGTATCAATGTCAGTGGCGGCACAGGCGAAGGGAATGCTCAAACCGGCAAAATCCAGGTCGCCGCCGATGACCTGCCTGATGAGGTTCATCAGGCGCCGGCCGGCGATGAATCCGGTGCGGGGCAGCGTCAGGTCGAGAAGCCGCGGCAGCTTTTTCCAGTCAATCTGTTCAAGCACCAGGTCTTCAATCTGGTCGGCGCTTTTGCCACGGGCATAAAGGGCGCCGATGAGCGCCCCGGCGCTGGTGCCGGCGATAATGTTAATGGGCACCCCGGCCTTTTCCAGGGTTTTAAGCACCCCGGCATGGGCCAGCCCCAGGGCCGCGCCGCTGCCCAGCGCCAGGCCAACCTTTTTGCCGGTTGCTAACCCCATAGCTCCTCGATATCTTTCTGCGCCTGGTGTTTTGCCTCGCCCCGGTCACCGGAAACGAAGCCGCGGTAAGACTCCGCCGAGCCGTATTCCCGGATTTTGATGGGCGCCGGCATGGGCACGGCGTGACCGAAGATAAGCGCCTGCTGGCGCGATTCCAGGCGGGAAAGCACGGTCTTAAGCTCGCTTTTGCCGGGGACGCCGGCCAGCACCGCGTCAACGTCGCGCTCGTTATCGAGCAGGCAGGTAATCTTGGTACCGAGCTGGGAGAGCACTTCCTCGTCAATGCCGCTGGGGCGCTGGTCAATCACCAGCAGGGTAACGTTGTATTTACGCATCTCGCGGGCGATGGTGCCGAAGATGGTCTGGGAAGCCACCGCCGGCGAGAGGAACTTATGGGCTTCTTCGATGGTGATGACCAGCGGCTGGGGGCGGGCACTGTCGGCGCCCATCGCCTCTTCCATCCGCCTCTGATACTGGTCGTAGACGCGCCGGCTGAGGATATTGGCAACCAGCACATAGGCCGTGACGTCGCGGAAACGCCCGAACTCAAGCACGACGTTGATGCCGCGGCCCAGGTATTCCAGGATACGCGCCACCGCTTTCTCGGTCACCTGGGGCACCATGAAGGGCAGGCGGCGGATTGTGCCAAGCCCCCGGCGCAGGTTCTGAAAAGTACCTTCGTGAATGGCAAGCTCGGCGAGTAAATCCTTGATTTCCTGGTCATCGTCAAGCGCCAGGACTTTCGCAAGCCAGTTCCGGCCAAAGCGGCGGGCGAAGTTATAGACCGCTTCCACCGCCGGCTCGGTGAGGCCCAGCGTCTCGCGCAGGAGAGCAATATCCTCTGGCTCAAGTTCATCATAGCCAATCCTGACCACGAAATCGGTGCTCACGCGGCGGGCTTTCGAGTTCTCTTCATCCAGGGTAAAGACCGCCACCTTCGAGGGGAAAAACTGCTTGAGAGCCTTGACCTTGTGACCGCGCTCGCTCGAGCCTTCCCAGCCATATTCGTTATGCATATCGAAGATGAGATTTACCGCCTTGCTTTTCTGAAGCATCCCGATGAGCAAAAGCCGGGTGAGGAAGGTCTTGCCGGTGCCGCTCTTGCCGAAGATGCCGTTGGAGCGCTTGACCAGCTCCTCAAGGTCGAGGCAGATTTTGGTTTCCATATCGAGGGGCGTGCCGATGTAAAACCGTTTGGAGTCCTCGGGGCCGAAGACCAGCTCGACATCCGCCTGCGAGGCCAGGCGCACCGCCGAAAAATGGCCGGGCACGGTCTTCACCGGCTGCGGCCCGCCTTCCGGAAGCGCCGCGCTGCCGATGCTGAGCAACGGCAAAATGTGCGCCAGACCGTAGGTTCCCGTACCCGCCAGCACCTCGGCGGCAAACGGGTCGGTACTGTCCGGCGGGGAAAAAGTGATGGCCGGGTCGGCGGCCTCAAGGCTGATATCGGTGAGCATGCCGAAAAAGCGCTGCTTTTGGCCGGCGATGACGACGTAGCGCCCCACCACGATGTCCTCAACCGAGACGGTACCGTCCAGCCGGACACTAAGCCCTTTATTCAGCGAGCCGGAAACAACGATGCCCAGCCGGGGGGATATATCTTCGGTCATTCTCTAATCCTCTCCAGGATAC
>QZJL01000069.1 GCA_003599745.1 Dehalococcoidia bacterium
ACATTAAAGTACCACAAAATCGGAAAGTGCTATGGGCTTTACTCCTATTTTTTGGAAGTTTCATAATCTTCCCATTTTACTGGTATTTTTATATTTGGCGAGATTCTTTTCGAAAAACGCAAGGTGCGGAGTAAATTATCTAGTATTATAATGAGAGCAAATCACTCTTGAGGAGGAGTGTATGCTCAAAGCCAAATCACTGCAAGCCTCATTCTACGGCAGCTACCTTTACGACGAGATAAATGCGAAAGTATATATTTATTGTAAGGAAATTCCCAAGAGAAAAAGGTGGATATTCCGGGCGCACTACGCCCCCTGTTTGACCTGGTGAGCATCACGAAAGCAGAAGGATGAACTTATTTTACCAGCTTCAGAAACTCGGGTTTCTTGAGGCCAGCTTGACGGATGATTTCTAACAACGTGCCTCTATCAATTTCTTTGTGGTCCGGGACTACCACCGCGTGCTTGCCGCTTTCGTCTGTCTTCACCAGGATTATATGGCTACCTTTCTGCCGGGCGGGGGTGAATCCGGCTTTTGCCAGAATTTGAACCAGCTTACGCCCCGATAGAACTGGCAGCCCTGGCATCTTTGACCCCAAAATGAGTCACGATTAACTCTTCGTCTCCGAGACCTTCCGGAAGCCCCATCTCTTCAATGTAAAGCTCTACCGCTTCCCTGAGGTTACGCAGCGAGTCTTCCACGGTGCGTCCCTGGCTGACAACGTCAACCTCCGGGCATAACGCCACGTACTGTTTCTCCCCTTTTCGGACGATTGCGGTTAGTTCCATATTCTCCCCCAAAGCTGTTACAGGTAATTATAACATAGACAGGACGATTGCTGGCATGCCCTGTTTGACCATCTTTCTTTTTGTCTTCTCCCTCTTACCCGGGAGGGCGATAATATAGCGCTTTCTCCGCGCTGACCAATTTGTATTTTTGTTACATAATGAAGCTAAACACGCACAAAACACAACCGCAGGAAGTATCCCGTACCGCCTAAGCTTCTTTTCCCAGATAGGCGGCGATGACTTCGGGATTCGACTTGATTTCTTCCGGTGTGCCCTCGGCAATCTTGCGGCCAAAATCGAGCACCACGATGCGATCGGCGATGTCCATCACCACCCCCATGTCGTGCTCGACCAGGACGATGCAGTTCACCCCGTCCCGCAGCACCGGCACGTCGGGGTAGGTAGCTCCCTGCCCCTCGAAGATGTCAACGATAAAGCGGGCGATATCTTCTTTTTCCTCCAGGTTCATGCCCGCCATCGGCTCGTCCAGCAGCAGCACTTTCGGCTCCAGGGCGAGCGCCCGCCCCAGCTCCACCCGCTTGCGCAGCCCGTAGGGCAGAATCGCCACCACCTCTTTCCTGGCCTTCTCAATCTCCAGGAAGTCAATGATGGCCTCAGCGGTCTTGCGGTGGTTGATTTCTTCGGTGTGCGCCGGGCCAAAATATAAGGCGCTGGAGAGAAGATTCTGCCTCATCAGGGCGTGCCGCGCCGCCATGATATTGTCCAGAGTGCTCAGGCCGGTAAAAAGCTCGATGTTCTGGAAAGTCCGGGCCAGCCCCAGCCGCGCTGCCTTATCGGGGCGGATACGGGTGATTTTGCGGTCTTCAAAGTAAATATCGCCTTTCTGGGGTTTGTAGAAGCCGCTGATGCAGTTAAGCAGGCAGGTCTTGCCGGCGCCGTTGGGCCCGATGATTGCCAGGATTTCCTTCTCCCTGATTTCGACGCTGACGTCGCTCAGGGCTTTAACGCCTTTGAAAGAAAGGCTGAGGTTTTCGACGCGTATTTTCGGCCTGACGTCCGTCATTTGCCCCCGGCTTCTTCGGCAAAAAGCTTGTCCCGGTACTGGAAAACGCGGGCGCACTGCTCGCCGTCACACGCGGGCACGCCTGCGGTAGGCCGGCTTTTCCCCTTGGCCGGCTCTGCCATCGGGCTTCGGGGCTGGCGGTACTTGCGAAAGCCGGTGCATTTCGCCGACCCGTCCCGGTACACCAGCAGGGTCACCTCGTCACCAACGGCATCACAGTAAACGGTGGTTGCGGTTATGCTCCAGCTCACGGTAAATAAAGCCTCGATTTGCGCTAATACCTAGGTTTGAATGATAGCATGCCACCTGTAATACGGCAAGCCGGGCCAATATTCACCCGGCCTCCAGTCCGTGCTACAATGTTAGCGATGCAGCAATCGGTACTGGTCACCAATCTGACAATCCTGCTGGCGGCGGCGCTGGTGGGCGGTATGATTGCCCACCGTCTCAAGCAACCGGTCATCCTGGGCTACCTGGCGGTGGGCGGGGTCATCGGGCCTTATGCCCTCGGTCTGGTGCGCGACGTGGAGCTGGTCGAAGCCACCGCCACCATCGGCGTGGCGCTGCTCATGCTGACGCTCGGCCTGGAGGTGTCGTTTTCCCAGCTCCGGCAGGTCGGCCGGGTCGGGCTGTGGGGCGGTATCGCCCAAATGGTGGTCACCGCCCTGCTTACCACCGTGGCCGCCGTATTCGTTTTCCGCTGGTCGTGGCCCGAAGCGACTATCTTCGGGTTGATAGTTTCTCTGAGCAGCACCATGGTATGCCTCAAGGTGCTGATGGACCGCGGCGAGCTGGACTCGCTGCACGGGCGTATCATGGTCGCCATTTTGATTTTGCAGGACATCGCCGTCGTGCTGATGATTGTGGTCGAACCCATCTTCGGCCAGGGTATCTCGAGTTTGCCGATGGCGCTGTTATTTACCCTACTCAGCGTGGCGGCTTTTGTCGGGCTGGCCATCGTCTCGGGTATCTGGATTCTCCCCTGGCTGATGGGCCGGATCGGCGGCGTCCGTTCCCGGGAACTTTTCCTACTGACAGTGCTGGTAATCTGTCTCGGCGCCGCCCTGGGCACCCAGACGGTCGGGCTGTCGGCGGTATTCGGGGCCTTCCTGATAGGCCTGGTGCTGCGAGAGACGAGGTTCGCCCACCAGGCGCTTGCCGAAATCACCCCTCTCCGCGATATTTTCGCCGCCCTCTTCTTCGTCTCCCTGGGGATGCTCTTAGACCTGAAGTTCGTGACCGCCAACTGGCCGATGGTGGTTATCGCCGTCAGCCTGGTGGTCACCATCAAGTCCCTGACGGTTTTCGGCGTGCTGCGCTCTTTCGGCTACAGCGGGAGGGTGGCGGTACTCACCGCTGCCGGCCTTTTCCAGATTGGAGAGTTCGGCTTCATCCTCGCCCAGGGCGGGGTCAAGTTCGGCATCATTTCCGCCGACTCCTACGCGCTGATTGTCGCCAGCGCCATCGTCACCATGCTGCTGACGCCGCTGTCTTTGAGCGTCACCGCGCGCCTCTACGGCCGGCTGTCGCCGGTGCCAGAACTGCCCGGAAAAACCGTGCCCCTTGCCCCGGATGGGGAACCGGCCGCCGGTGAGGTGGTAATCGCCGGGTTCGGCCGCATCGGGCAGAGCGTCGCCCACTCGCTGGCGGATGCCGGCATTCCTTACAGCGTCATCGAGATTGACCCCGAGGTGGTCTTCAAGGTGCGCTGCGGCGGGACGGCCTGCATCTACGGGGATGCCTCAAACGCCCACGTCCTCGCCCGGTTGAACCTGTCCCGTGCCCGGGTACTGATTGTCACCTTCCCCGACCCGATGGCGGTATTTACCACCGTCAAGGCCGCCCGGGCAATCAATCCCGGCCTTAAGATAATCGCCAGGGTGCAACGGGTCAAAGACGGCGAAACCCTGCTGAAGATGGGCGTCCAGGACCTGGTCAGCCCGGAATACGAAGCGAGCCTGGAGTTCCTGAGAAAAACCCTGATAGCCACCGGCCACACCAGGAGCGACACAAACAAGATTGTGACCGCCGCCGCCATGGACAAAAAAGTCGCCGAGCTTGCGGAGAATAACCAGGAAGGCTGACCCCGCCAGAAATAACGACGAGCCCGAAATATTTTCCAGCATCTCCCCCGATTACGGCCGGAAACGGTGTGTTATACTTATACGATGGGCTTAGAATCCTGACCAGCAGGGAGGGTAAGATGAACGCCGGATTTCATACCAGGGCAATCCACGAAGCCGAAACCCACCTCGGGGGAGCGCTGGTTACGCCCATCTGCCAGACGGCCACCTTCAAGTTTAAGACCCTCGAAGAGGCCAAGAACGCCATCGAGCTTTCCCTGGAAAGGGATGCCCCGGGGTACGCCTATACCCGGTTCAGCAATCCCACCCACACCGCCCTGGAAAAAAAGGTGGCTTCGCTCGAAGAGGGCCAGGCGGCTTTAGCCACCGCCTCCGGCATGGCGGCCATCGCCACCGTCATCTTCACCGCCATGAAAAAGGGCGACCACCTCGTCTCCGCCGGCGGCATTTACACCACCACCCACGCCCTGTTTGCGAAGCTGCCCGCCTGGGGGATGGAGGTCTCTTTCGCCGACCAGACCCGTCCCGCGGACATAGCATCGAATATCAAGCGCAATACCCGGCTCGTCTTCCTGGAAACCCCGAGCAACCCCCTCCTTGACGTGGCCGATATCGCCGAGATAGCCGAAATCGCGGGAAAACAGGGTGCCCGGGTAGTGGTGGACAATACCTTTCTCACCCCCTACTACCAGCGCCCCCTGAAGCTGGGAGCCGACATCGTCATCCACAGCGCCACCAAATACCTGAGCGGCCACCTGGACACCATGGGCGGGGTTATCGTCGGGGAAAAAGATTTCTTAAAGGCCTGCGCCGATACCGTAACCCTCATGGGTGGGATTATGAACCCCTTCAACGCCTGGCTCATCACCCGGGGGATAAAGACCCTCCCCATCAGGATGGAAAAACACTCCGGCAACGCTATGGCGGTCGCCCGCTGGCTGGAAAATGAGCCGGGGGTGGCGAAGGTACGTTATCCCGGCCTCGCCTCCCATCCCCAGCATAAACTTGCCTCGAAGCTGGCGGGGGGATTCGGAGGCATGGTCGCTTTTGAGGTCAGCGGCGGGCTGGCAGGGGCGAGAAAGCTGCTGGAAACCGCCAGGCTCTGCTCACTGGCGGTAAGCCTCGGCGGCCCGGAGACCCTCTTGGAACACCCGGCGACCATGTCCCACCTCAAAATGCCGCCTGAAGACCGGGCGGCGCTCGGCATCAGCGACGGGCTTATCAGGATGTCGGTCGGGCTGGAAGACGCCGAGGATATCATCGCTGACCTCGCCGCCGCCCTCCGCAAATTATGACAGCTACCGCCGGTCTTTTCGCAGGCGCTTCGCCGCCCCGTACAAATTGGCAAGAAAAAAGAAGGGTCGAGCAGTTGCTCGCCCTTGTCCCGTCCGATAGGGCATGGCGAAATCAGCCAACCGTGCGCTTGGCCTCTTCCCACAGGACGTTCTGTTCCCGCGGGTTCATCTCACCGAAGCTCCGCCCCCGCTCGCCGGTCAGCTCTTCCATGCGCTTGAAGCGGCGGTAAAACCGCCGATTGGCCTCGCGGAGCGCCGTCTCCGAGTCAATCCCGAGCCGCCGTCCCAGGTTCACCATAGTGAAGAGCAGGTCGCCGAACTCGCGCTGGCGGCTGGCCGTGTCGGGAGCATCCTGGAATTCACCGGCTTCCTCAACCAGCTTTTCGATGACGCCGCCGGTGTCTTCCCAATCAAACCCCAGACGGGCGGCACGCGCCTGCACCGACTGGCCGTAAGCCAGCGACGGCATCTGCTCGGGGACGCTGTCCAGCGCCGAGACCGCCTCGCCGCGCTCCGCTTTTTTAAGCTTTTCCCAGTGCAAAACCACCTCGCCGGCGTCTTTTACCTTTTTAGCCGCGAAGACGTGGGGGTGGCGGCTTATGAGCTTGCGGTTGATACCGCTGATGACCTCCGCTAACGTGAACTCGCCCGCCTCGCCGGCAATCTGCGCCTGGAAAACGACGTGCAACAAAAGGTCGCCCAGCTCTTCCCGGAGCTTGGCGGCATCCATCTCGTCAAGCGCCCCGAGCACCTCGTAACACTCCTCGAGCAGGCCTTCCCGGAGTGATTGGTGTGTCTGCTCTCTGTCCCAGGGACAGCCGTCGGGAGCGCGCAGGCGGGCAACGATACCCACCAGTTCCCCAAAAGCCTCAAGATAATCCGTCATGCGCTTGCCTCTTCCCGGGGTCAGTGTTGCGGCAGCCGGATGCCCGCCAGGTGCCGCTGTCCCCTCAAAAACTCCGCGCCGGTCATTACCCGCTTGCCCTCAAGCTGGATGCGTGTTACCACCAGTATGCCATCACCAGTCCCGACGCCAAAAGTGCCGCCCGGAAGGAGAACTACCTCCCCTGCCCCGGCGCCCACCGTCTCCTTTAGCGGGGTAGCCTCGGCGACATTCAAGCGTCTGCCTCCCAGATAAGTAAAGCTGCCCGGCCATGGCTGGTAAGCCCGCACCCGCCGCCAGATATCCCATGCCGGCAGCCGCCAGTCTATTTCGCCGTCCTCTTTGCGGATTACTTTCGAATAGGTGGCCGAAGACCCGTCCTGCGGCCGCGGAGTAATTTCGCCCCGCGCCCAGCGTCCCAGGGTTTCATCAAGCATGAAAGCCCCGACCCGGGCGAGTTTTCCGGTAAGAGCGGCGGTGGTATCGCTATCGGCAATGGCTACCTGCGCCTGGGCCAGCACCGGGCCGGTATCCAGGCCGGCGTCCATCAGCATGACGGTCACCCCGGTGAACTCATCGCCAGAAAGGATTGCCGAAGCCACCGGCGAAGGGCCGCGGTAGCGGGGTAAAAGCGATGGGTGCAGGTTAAGACTGCCGAGGCGGGGGACGTCGAGCACCGCCGGCGGTAAAATCTGACCGTAGGCCGCTGTCACAATGGCATCCGGCGCAAGCGCCACAAGCTGGTCAATCGCCGTCTTATCCTTGAGGCTCGCCGGCTGGAAGACCGGCAAACCCAGGCCCGCCGCCACCTTTTTGAGCGGCGGCACCGCCATGTGCTGCCCTCTGCCCAGGCTACGGTCAGGCCGGGTATAGACGCCGCACACCTGGTTCCGGCTGGCTACCAGCTGCTCCAGGGCAGGTACGGCGAACTCCGGGGTTCCCATAAAAACAATGCGCAAGCTCGTTCTCCCTGCACCAAATTCTAACAATTTATTTTTCCCGCGACAACCCGGGGTGTTATGCCTAAAAGGGAGCTTTCTCGCAAAATGTGTAGCCCGAGGGACGTCGCAAGGGGTAACGATATGCTCAAACCGCCGGTAACTGGCGGGAAAACCCTTGCCAACAACCACCGGCGGTATTATCCTAATCCCATCGTTTCTACCAGGCAGCTACCGACAAGTACCGACGGCGTCTCTAGCTAGTTCCCGAAAAGTTGGGGCCTTGCCCGTGTGGGGATAGTTTTTGCCAAAAACCGGGAGTTTTATGACCGACCGCACCGCGCGAGAAATCTGGGAAACCGCCCTCGGGGAAATCCAGGTACAGGTCAACAAATCCAACTACCGCACCTTCTTCGAAAAGACGGTCGGCTTGTCATGCGAAACCGGACGCTTCTTAATTGGCACGCCCTCGGTGTTCGTGGCGGAATACCTCGACCGCAGCCAGCGTTCCCTCATCGAGAAGACGCTCATCGCCCTTACCGCCCCCGGCACCAGCGTGGTCTTTCAGGTCACCGGCGCGAACGCACCCGGCCGTAGCGAGACCCGCGTTCCACAGAGAGAAGCCGTCTTCTTCAACCCCAGGTACACATTCGACAGCTTCATCACCGGTGCCGCCAACCGCATGGCCTTCGCCGCTGCTCAGAGCGTCGCCGAAAACCCCGGGCACGGCTATAACCCCCTCTTCATCTACGCCGGCGTCGGCCTGGGTAAGACCCACCTGCTACACGCCATCGGCTCGTCGGCGCAGGCGCAGGGACGCAAGGTGCTCTACATCAGCGCCGAACGTTTTACCAACGAGTTCGTTAATGCCATCCGCTTACGGCAGACCGAGGATTTCCACCGCAGATACCGTTCGGTGGATATATTGTTAGTTGACGACATCCAGTTCATCAGCGGCAAAGAGCAGACCGAAGAGAGCTTCTTTCACACCTTCAACGAACTGCACAACGCCAACCGCCAGATAGTAGTTACCAGCGACACCCCGCCCGGGGCACTGCCGCTCGTCCAGGACCGCTTGCGCTCCCGCTTCGGCTGGGGGCTGACGGTGGACATTCAGCCCCCCGACCTGGAAACCCGGATGGCCATCCTCCGCGACAAGTCAGTTACTCATGGCGTCGTCCTGTCGTCTGAGGTGGTCGAGCTTATCGCCCGCACTGCCCAGGGCAACATCCGGGAACTGGAAGGGGCACTGAACCGTGTCACGGCTTATGCTCAGCTCGTCGGCGCCGCCCCCACTCTGGAACTGGTAAAAAAGGCACTGGCCAGCGTTTCGGGCAGAAGCGGCGGCGGGCACGATGGTCTGCCCCCGGTGCCGCACAACCGTATCATCAGCCTGGTCGCCGAAAACTTCCAGGTCACCCGCGAGGACATCACCGGACGGCGGCGGGACAAAAAGACGGTGCTTGCCCGGCAGGTGGCGATGTACCTCATCAAGCAACAGAACGGCTGTTCGCTGGCCCAAATCGGCGAGGAGTTCGACCGCGACCATTCCACCGTCATCTATGCCTGCGAGAAAATAGCCGGAGAACTCGCGCATAACGCCTACCTTGATCGGCTGATACACACCATCCGCGAAAGCCTTGCGGGCTAAGGCCAAAGCCCCTCATAACTTTTTATTTCCCTGCGTCATGACGAATATTCTTCACTTTTCGCTGGCTTGTTAACTGCCGGCAACCGTCAACCTGCCCCTTTCCACAATTTCCCAACCCCCAGGCTGGCGCTCGGGTTATCAACCGTCCCTCCACCATACCCCAACCGGGCTACGACCATCCGGGTCTCGCTTATACGGCAAAGGTATGGATAACTCCCGTAATTGTTTAAAAGTTGCCGGCTCCCCCGATGCCGAGAACCTTAATATGGCACACCGGCTTGGTCGGTTACTTCTGACTTATGCTAATATAAATACTGGTAAACATTCCCTACCGATAAGTTACAAGCCATGTTGCTCGGTACTCAGTTATCAACATAATGGATAAGGGTTGAAAAGTTGTTTGACAGGGTGGAGATCAAAGTAAGGTCGGGTAAGGGCGGCGATGGCGCCGCGAGTTTTCGTCGGGAAAAGTTTGTCCCCTACGGCGGGCCGGACGGCGGCGATGGCGGCGATGGCGGTTCGGTGATTATCAGAGCGGACAGCAGCGTTACTAATCTTGCCGCCTTCCGTAGCCAGGGCCTTTACCGGGCAGAAGACGGCAAGAACGGTCAGGGGAAGAAAAAGCACGGTGCCAGCGGCATTGACCTGGAGCTGACGGTGCCGGCAGGGACGCTGGTATGGGACAAATCAGCCGAAGGCGGCCCGCTGGCAGACCTTGAAGTACCGGGCCAAAAGGTCGTGGTCGCCAGGGGTGGCCGCGGTGGCATGGGTAACGTTCATTTCAAGAGTTCTACCAACCAGGCGCCCCGTCTTATCCAGAAGGGAGAAGAAAGCCAGGGGCGGGAAATCGTTCTGGAGATGCGGCTCATTGCCGACGTCGGCATCGTCGGCTATCCCAATGCCGGCAAGTCCACTCTGATAACGGCGCTATCCGCCGCCAGGCCCAGGGTTGCCGGTTACCCCTTCACCACACTCGAGCCGGTGCTGGGGGCGGTTGAGATTGGCGGGGCCAGCGTTATTTTTGCCGAGGTGCCCGGCCTGGTTGATGGCGCCCACCGGGGACGGGGACTGGGGCACCAGTTTTTGCGCCACGTGATGCGTACCCGGGTGCTGGTGCTCCTGCTGGACGGTACATCCGGCTCGCCGGCAGAAGATATGCGGCGGCTGGAGCGGGAGCTGGCGCTTTACGATTCGGCCCTGGGGCAAAAGCCCCGGCTGGTAGCGGTGAACAAAATTGACCTGCCTGAAGTTAAGGCCAGAGCCAGTCTCCTCGCGGGAGAGCTTTCGGCGGCGGATATTCACCCACTGTTTGTCTCCGCCGCTACCGGCGAAGGGCTGGGGCAGCTGCTAACCGAGGTGGCAAGGCTACTCGAAGAGCAATTCCCGGAGGGGAAGCCCGTCCCGCCGCCGGAGACGGCGAAGGTCTTCCGCCCGCCGCCCCGGGACCGTGGACGGGGCAGCTTTGTCAAAGAAGGCGACACCTTCGTCGTCAGCGTACCGGGGCTGGAGCGCATCGCCGCCGGGCCCGGCGGCAGCGAGGCCGAGGCACTGGCTTTTTACCGCCGTCGCATGGAAAGAAGCGGCCTGGCCAGGGCGCTTGAGCGGGCCGGGGCAAAACCGGGCGATAAAGTCCGCGTCGGTAATCTGGAATGGGAGTGGCCGTAAAATAAGCGGTTTGGGTGTCTTCGGGGGAACCTTTGACCCGGTGCATAACGGCCACCTTGCCGTGGCCCGGGAAGTCTTGCGCCGCCTGAAACTTGACGAGGTGTGGTTTTTGCCGGCGGGGCAGCCCTGGATGAAAGCCTACCGGCCGGTAACGCCCGCCGTTCACCGGGTGGCGATGCTGCGGCTGGCCCTGCGGGGCAGGCCCGCCTTACGCGTTTCCACTCTTGAAGTCGAGCGCCCCGGCGCCACCTATACCATTGAAACCATAGAACAGTTGCGGGCGATGCGCGAAGACGAGCTTTACTTCATCATCGGGCGGGAAGCATTCGCCCGGTTGCCGGAGTGGCGGCAGCCGGACAGGCTCATCAGCCTGTGCCGCCTAGTGGTGGTTCCCCGGCCGGGAGTTCCCGAGCCTGACCTCGGGGCACTGGCAAGGGTAATCCCCGGGCTTTCAGAACGGGTGATACTGCTTGATAAGCCCCTGGTTGACATCAGCGCCACCGACATCCGCCGGCGGGTAGCCCGCGGACTAGACATCAGCCGGCTTGTACCGGCGGCGGTGGCAGGGTATATTAAAGAGAAAGGGCTTTATCGGGAGAGAGGGTTTGAAAATCATTAGCTATCGGTGTTCGCCGTTATGCCGCCGGTAGTTTCCATCGTGGGGCGCTCGGAGGCGGGCAAGACGACGCTCATCGAGAAGCTGGTCGGCGAGCTGGTCGGGCGCGGCTACCGGGTGGCCACCATCAAGCACGCCCACGAGGCCAGCTTCGATACCCCGGGCAAGGACAGCTGGCGACACCTCAAGGCGGGCAGCGCCGCCGCCGCCCTGAGCACCCCCGGGCAGCTTGTTCTCATTTTGCCCCGCTCCGGGGAGTTGTCCGCCGCCGATATCGAGCGCTTCTTCGGCGAAGACTACGACCTCATCCTTACCGAGGGCTTCAAAAGGGCCGATGCTCCCAAGATAGAAGTGCGCCGGGCAGGCGGCGAGCCGTTAAGCGGGCTGGCGCGGCTGGTAGCCGTCGTCACCGACGGGAAAATCGAAACAAAAGCCAGGCAGTTTTCTTCTGATGACGTTAAGGGTCTCGCCGACCTTCTGGAGAACGGTTTTATAAGGCCTCAGGCCGAACGGCTTTCACTGTACGTAAACGACGCGCCGCTAACCCTTACCGCTTTCCCGAAAAAGATTATTGCCGGTATTTTGCTCGGGCTGGTCGCCAGTTTGAAGGGCGTCGGCATCGTAAAGAGCCTGGACATCAGCCTGAGACGAAAGCCGCCGCCCGGTGAGAAGCTCTAGAGAGGTAAGGCATGGCGTTAAGAGAAATCCGTCACGTCCCCGATGGGGTGTTGCGCCGGAAGGCAAAGCGGGTGTCGGTGATTGACCGCTCCGTCCAGCGGCTCATCAACGATATGATTGAGACCATGCAGGCGGCTGCCGGCGTCGGGCTGGCGGCGCCGCAGGTGGGGGTCTCGCTGCGCGTCATCGTGCTCCAGATGCCCGAGGAA
>QZJL01000035.1 GCA_003599745.1 Dehalococcoidia bacterium
AAGAGCAGGCTGGCAGAACTGGACAAGCCGAGACTGAAACCAAGCGAGATTTACCGCTTGCTCGGCGATTACACTCCGGCGACTATCATCGCCGGCTTCGTAACCGCTTCGGACACGGCAAGACGGCACGCCGAGCGTTACCTGACCGACTACCGCCACGTCCGCTCGGCCTTAAACGGCAAAGACCTGCTCGCGCTGGGCATAAAACCCGGCCCCGATATCAAAAAGACGCTTGACCGCCTGCGCGATGCACGTCTTGATGCCAAAGCAACCGACCGGCGTAGCGAAATCGCGCTGGTAAAGCGCTGGCTTCGGCGCTAGTCTATCCGCTTGAACTTCGCACCCGGGGTAGCGCAGATGGGGCACCTGTCCGGTACCTGCCCCGCCACGGTGTTACCGCAGACCGGGCAGATGAAATAAGGTTCTTCCTTGAGCTTTTGCCCCGCCTCCAGGGCTTTCAGCGCCTGCTCGTACAGCGCGTGGTGGATTTTCTCCACCTCGTTGGCATACTTGAAAGTCTTAACCGCCCGCTCGTTGCCATCCAACTCGGCGAGCTTGATGAAGCCGGGGTACATACTGGTGAACTCATGATGTTCGCCGGCTACCGCCGCCAGCAGATTATCTCTGGTTTTGCCAAGCATATCGTTGGCGATGAAGTGATTGCGGGCGTGCACTGTTTCCGCCTCCGCCGCCGCCCGGAAAAGGCGGGCAATCTGGGGCTGCCCTTCCTGGTCGGCCTTTTCCGCCGAAAAAGTGTAGCGCCGGTTGGCCTGGCTTTCTCCGGCAAATGCCGCCTGCAGATTCTCCGGGGTCTCAGCCATCGGGAACCTCCTTAAAAATTAGTCTCTAAGACCATTATAGAATAGACTCAGGCTAAGCGAAAGTGCCGCTAGCAGCAACCCGATAGCCTTTGAGACCCTGTGCTGCCAGCCTGCGATGGGCTGCTTCCGCTTCATTCTTAGTATCATATAAGGCGAACATCGCTGGCCCGGCGCCGGCCAGGTGCACGTCCCGCGCACCGGCGGAGACGAAACGCTGCCGGTATTCCCCGAGACCGGAAAACACTTCAGCCGCCACCTCATCGAAGACGTTGAAGAGCATGTCAGTAGGAACTTGGCCGCCCTCTTTCAAACAGGTGACCAGGCGGTCGGTTTTTTCGCCCTTCGTATAGTGGCCTGGGTTCAGACAGCCGTAGAGCCGGGCAGTCTTCTGCGGAATTTCAGGAACTTCGGGAACGAGCAGGACAAGCTGACTTTCGGGCAACGGCGGCAAAGGGGTTATTATTTCGCCGCGACCCTGCGATAGCGCCGTCCCGCCCCGGACAAAGAATGGTACATCCGAGCCGAGTTTAGCCGCCAAAGCTTCAAGCTCGGGCGGGGACAAATCCAAACCCCAGAGCCGGTTCAGGCCGTTCAAGCCCGCCGCCGCGAGCGAGCTTTCGCCACCCAGCCCCGAGACCAGCGGGATATTCTTCGTAAGGTTGATAATGGCCCCTTTGTCAGTACCGCTACACTCCCTGAGCAGGTTCACTGCCTTCGGCAGCAGGCTCTTATCCGGCTGCCAGTCAGGGTTAGCGCAAACGTATTTGATAGCCGAAGACGGCTCAAGGGACAGCGTATCGCACAACCCGATGGTCTGCATCACGCTTTTGAGCTCGTGGTAGCCATCGGGGCGTTTCCCCAGCACTTCGAGGGTCAGATTCACCTTGGCGGGAGCATTCAGGCTAAGGTTTTTCATTGCTGTAAACCCGCCAGAGGTTAGCCCATTCTTCGAGGCTAAGCATCTCAGCGCGCCGCTTGGAGTCTATCTTCGCCTTCTCCAGGATAGCTGAAATCTCTTCCCTGGTCTTGCCCAATCCGCCGGAAAGCGAGTTCAGGAGTTGCTTGCGTGGGGCGCTGAAGCCTGCCTTTACCAAGCCGAAGAAGCGGCCGGGGTCGCCGACTTCGAATCTTGGCCTTGGTAAAATTTCCAGGCGCAGAACCGCCGAGTCAATCTTCGGGGGCGGGTAAAACGAGCTTGCCGGAACGTAGGTCACCAGCTTCGGCTCGGCGTAGAACTGGATGCTCAGGGCCAACAGGCTCAGGTCACCGGGTCCGGCGATGATGTTTCGGGCGACTTCCTTCTGCACCATCACCACCATACTCTCGGGTTTGATTTTGGCTTCGAGAAAGTGGCGGAAAACCGGTGCGGTGATGTAGTAGGGCAAATTGGCGATTACCCGGTAGCGCGGCGATTCGCCTTCAAGTAATTCCTCCGGCTCAACATCCAGAATGTCGCGATTGATGATACGGACGTTAGGCAAACCGACCAGAGTCTCTTTCAGCAAAGCCGCCAGGTTGTCGTCAAGCTCGACCGCCACCACCTCTTTCGCCCGTTTCGTGAGCTCGACGGTTAAGATGCCCAGCCCCGGCCCCACTTCGATTACCGTATCGCCGGAGCTGACCCCTGCCGCCGCTAAGATTTTAGCCAGGACTTCTTCATCAACCAGGAAGTGCTGTCCCAGGCGTTTGCGGGCGACCAGTCCGGCGCGCCGCAGGAGATTTCTGGTATCGTCGAGCAGCGACGGAGGAGCGATTTTCTTAGCGTCTTTTGTCATAAATAGAGGCCGTGCACCCTTTATCGGCGGAAAACCGATGGCTTTGCTCCCAGCGCCAGCTCCGGCCAGGTAACCCCGCGTCACCCGGAAAGACCCACTTACCGCTGCTTCCTCTCGGACCTGACGGGATTCATGGAATTCCGCCGCACGGGACCCGGCCTTCAGCACCGGCGGGTAAGAGCCAGTCCCACCGGAAATTCGCCTCAATCGGGAAATCAGCCTCGCTATAGCGGATTGCGAGTACAGGGCACCGCTGGCTCCCCGCCCAGCACGGCCTCATATTAAGGCTAACTTTTATGGGGAGAGTTGTCAAGGATGAAAAGAATATCGAGAAATTTGAGTAGTGTCAAATTCGATTTGAAACACAGTGTTTGTTTAACTTATAATCCGATTACTATGGTACCGTATAGATTATACATAGATGAGACAGGTGACCATCGTTATAAGCAATTGGATAAACTAGAAAGCCGTTATCTAGGCCTAACTGGTATATTGTTCAAAAAAGAATATTATGACAGCGTGGTCCCACAATCTGTCGAATCTCTTAAGAAACAATTTTTAAGATATGACCCCGATACCCCACCTATTCTTGTGAGAAATTTGATTGTCTATCGGAAACACGCGTTTGGGGTATTGGTAAATGAAGCCGTACGCACGAATTGGGAAAGCGCAATTTTAAATTTGTATAGAACACTGAAAATGGAAATATTCACTGTTGTCATCGATAAAAAAGCTCATATTGAAAGATTTCCCCTGGAAACATTTGATGCCTATATCTATTCTATGGCAGTCCTATTATGGAGAGTGCGAGGTTATTTGTGCTTCCACAAGTTGCAGGCTGACATTGTCGCGGAAGCCAGAGGTAAAGTGGAAGATGTAAAAATCCAAAAAGCGTTTGAATACATCCGACAAAATGGCTTTACGGAATACGGCACTGCAGAGGGATATTGTGAGGCATTTCCAAATGCTAAAATAAACTTCAGAACCAAAATACACAATGTTGCAGGGTTACAACTTGCTGATTTGATTGCTTATGGTCAAAAGGTAAAGACTATACTTGATAAAGGTAAGCCTTACCATAAAATGCCGAGTGACTTTACTAACAGGCTGAACGAGACAATAGAGTCGTCTGTGAATAGATATGGCCGCTATTATTTAGAGTAAATTTTGAATATAAAATGCGAGAGGTAGTCCTTACGAACTACCTCTCGCACGCTAACCCTAACGAGTTATCCTTAACCTATAATATATCACGAACAATTGTTCTTGTCAATACCTCTATTACGTTTTTATCGACTATAATTTATAACATCTCCTATAAACTGTAATTGAATTCGTCTTCTTTTGACACCCGCCCACCAAAACTGGTAACTTAGGCTGAGTATGCCAACTCTCATCCTTACTTTAATCTTTGTGGTTTATGCCATCGGCGCGGGGGTTGTGCTGTGGTCGGCGTTCCGCAGCAAACCAAAGGGGCGAACCGGCTTCCGCTTCGCCTATGTCATTATGCCTGTTCTCATCTTCATCCTCTCCATCGCCATCACCGCCTTTTTCTACCCCAGGCTACCCGCTGACCTTGCTTACAGCTTTTCCGGCGCGGCTGATTCGTACCTTTCGCGGGGCGCCGGCCTTTTTCTGATGCTGGGGCTTCAGCTTCTCTTTGCCCTGCCGCTGGTGGGCATCACCCTGGTCATCAACCATCTCAACCGCGATAATCGGAGCGTCACCCTTGATAGAACCCTTTTCATAATGGGCAACATCGCCGCCTTTCCCCAGCTGATTGTCTGCTTTGCGTTGGCCGATATTTTCAGCTACAATTTGTACGACAGCCACCTCGCGCCCCTCTGGCTCTTTGCGGTAATCATCCTGGCGAGCGGGACAGTCTTCCTGGGCATCCTGTTCCGTGGTGCGCTGAAACAAAGGGCGGGCAAGATAGCGCCATCTTAAATTTAAGGAGCAATCACACTTGGACGAAAAGACACCTACCCGTGTTGAAATGGATAAAATCGTCTCGCTGTGCCGGAGACGGGGGTTCATCTTCCAGTCGAGCGAGATTTACGGCGGCCTCCAGAGCACCTGGGACTACGGCCCGCTCGGGGTCGAGCTTAAGCGCAACGTCAAGGAAGCCTGGTGGCAGGAGATGATTACCCGCCGCGACGACACCGTCGGCCTGGACACCTCAATCCTGATGCACCCGCAGGTCTGGCAGGCCTCGGGCCACGTCGCCGGTTTTTCCGACCCGCTGGTCGAGTGCAAAAGCTGCCACCTCCGCTACCACGCCGACGAGGTTGGCAGCGCCACCTGCCCGGCCTGCGGCGGCGAACTTACCGAGCCGCACCAGTTCAACCTGATGTTCAAGACGTTTATGGGGCCAGTCGAGGACGCGGCGGCGGTGGTCTACCTGCGTCCCGAGACCGCCCAGGGTATCTTCGTCAACTTCCAGAACGTGCTGACGACCACCCGCAAGAAGCTGCCCTTTGGCATCGGCCAGATTGGCAAATCTTTCAGAAACGAAATCACCACCGGCAACTTCATCTTCCGCTCCCGCGAGTTCGAGCAGATGGAGATGGAGTATTTCGTAAAGCCGGAGACCGCCGATAAGTGGTTCGAATACTGGGTCGGAGAGCGTCTCGACTTTTACAAACGCATCGGCATCAGACCGGAAAACCTGCGCCTGCGCTGCCACGAAAAGGCGGAACTGGCCTTCTACTCGCGCGGTACGAGCGACATCGAGTATTACTTCCCGCACGGCTGGGCGGAGCTGGAGGGCATCGCCAACCGGGGCAGCTACGATCTGGAGCAGCACGCCCGCTGCGGCGGCAAGAACTTCGAATACTTCGACGACGAAACCAAGGAGCGCTACCTGCCCTATATCATCGAGCCGTCGGCGGGGGTTGACCGCACCGTGCTCGCCGTCCTCTGTGATGCCTACGCCGAAGAGCCGGACAAGGACGAAATCCGGGCGGTACTGCACCTGCACCCGAGGCTGGCGCCCTACAAGGTGGCGGTGCTGCCTTTAAGCCGCAAGGAGCCGCTGGTCAAGCTCGCAAGAGAAGTCCACAACACCGTGCGCCGGCTATGGCGGTCGGAATACGATGACGCCCAGAGCATCGGGCGCCGCTACCGCCGCCAGGATGAAATCGGCACGCCGTTCTGCGTCACGGTTGACTTCCAGTCGCTGGAAGATAAGCAGGTGACCATCCGCGAACGCGATACCATGAACCAGATTCGCATTCCCGTCGCCGAGCTTGAGAGCACGCTTAGCGCCAAGCTGGGCGGGGAGGCTTTCGCCAGCACCGCCCTCTGGCACACCGTCGGGTAAAACGAGATGAAAATCCTGCATTTTGCCGACCTCCACCTCGGGGTGGAAAGCTATGGCCGCCTCGACCCGACCACCGGTCTTTCCTCTCGCCTCGGGGATTTTCTGGCGGCCTTCGACCAGCTGGTCGCCTTCGCCCTGGAAAACCGGGTTGACCTGGCGCTCTTCTGCGGTGACGCCTACAAGAGCCGCGAGCCAACACAAACCCACCAGCGCGAGTTCGCCCGGCGCATCCGCCGGCTCGCCGAAGGCGGCATCCCGGTATTTTTGCTCACCGGCAACCACGACCTGCCCAGCATGCTGGGGCGGGCGACCGCCACCGAAATCTTCGACACACTGGGCGTCGCCAACGTTTACGTTTCAAACAAGCCCGAGCTTTACCGCATCCCGACCAAAAGCGGCGCGGTGCAGGTAGTTTCATTACCCTGGCTGCGGCGCAGCCAGCTACTCTCCCGGGAAGACACCGCCGACCTGAAGCTCGATGAGATTGACCGTCTGATGGAGGAAAAGCTCACCGGCATCGTCGCCGCCAAAGCCGCCGAGCTTGACCCCGCTCTACCGGCAATACTGGCGGCGCACGCCTGGGTCGAGGGGGCCAGGGTCGGCTCGGAGACGATGATGAGTATCGGCCAGGAGCCGCACCTGCTGCCGAGTAACCTCACCCGGCCCGGCTTCGACTATATCGCTCTGGGACATATCCACCGCCGCCAGGTACTAAACGAGACGCCGCCGGCAGTCTACTCCGGCAGTCTGGAGCGGGTTGACTTCAGCGAGGAAAACGACGAAAAGGGATTTTATATCATCGAGCTTGACCCTCGGAAAACGCCGGGACGACGGGTCAGTTCATTTGAATTCAAAGAAGTCGAGGGGCGGCGCTTTCTGACCATCAGGGTCGCCATCGAGGACAATGATTCCGACCCGACTCAAACCGTGTTAGACGCTATCAACTCAAAAAAAGCAGAGATAGACGGCGCTATCGTCCGCCTTCAAATCAGCCTGACACCGGCGGCGGCCGGCCAGCTCGGGAACAACGAAATCCGGCAGGCGCTCGGCGAGGCCTACTACCTGACCATCACCAAAGACATCAAGCGGGATGTGCGCCTGAGACTGGGCAGCCAGACCTCCGAGGGCATCAAGCCGCTGGAAGCTCTCAAGGCTTACCTTGAGCAAAGGCAGGACTTGAGCAAGGAAAGGGTAAAGCTCCTCCTGGAACACGGCGAAAAAATCATCGCCGAGCACCAGAACCCAGACTAGTACCTATTTGCGTATTCAACCAGGTACCAGTGCTTTATCAGCCTGACCGCTTAAACCACCACCAGCCACAACCAGGCAACCAGGATACCGATGAACGCGCCAACGAAGACCTGGTATGGAGTATGGCCGACCAGTTCTTTCAGGTCTCGCTCCACTTCGCCCCTGGGGCGGCCAACCTTCAGTTCATTGACAATGCGGTCGAGGACGATTGACTGGCGGCTTACCGCCTGCCGGATACCGGCGGCGTCGTACATCACCACAATCGCCAGAATGGCGGCGATACCGAAAATCACCGAGTTCAGACCGTTAAGCAGGCCGACCGCGGTCGCCAGGGCGCTCACCGTGGCCGAATGCGAACTGGGCATACCGCCGCTGGCGACCAGCAGGTGCAGCTTAAGCCGTCTTTCTTTGATGAGAACCGAAAATACCTTCACCAGCTGGGCGACCAGCCAGGCGACCATGCTTATCCACAGAACCTCGTTGCGCAGCAGTTCCAATGACTAATTCCCCTTCCCCACTCTGCCACCCCTGCCCAGCAACTCGAAACGGCCAACATCCACCAGCCCCAGGTCGGTGAGACGAAGTTCGGGAATCACCGGTAGCGCCAAAAAGGACAGCGCGGCAAAAGGCGAGGCCAGTGTTGCCCCCAGTTCCCGGGCCGCCCCCTCCAGCCTCTCCACCCTTGCGACCACCGCCTCCAGCGGCTCGGGCGAAAGCAGACCGGCGATGGGCAGGGCAACGCTTGCCAGCACCTTCCCCGAAGACGCCGCCACCAGGCCGCCGCCCAGTCTCGCCACCGCCGCGACCGCGGTCAAAATGTCGCGGTCGTTGGTGCCCACGGCGACGATGTTATGGGAATCATGGGCGACCGACGAGGCCAGCGCGCCGCGCTTCAAGCCAAATCCCTTGACCAGCCCCAGCCCGATATTGCCGGTAGCCTTGTGCCTCTCGACCACCGCCAGCTTCAGAATGTCACGTTCGGTATCGGCTACGATGACGCTGCCGACGGCCTTTACCGTTTCTTCTCTCTTACGGGTGATAATCTGGCCGGGCACCACCTCGATAACGGGAAAGGTCCTGCCGTCGGCCAGAAGCTCGAATGACTCCTGGGTTATAAAGCCGGGGCGCATCGTATCGGTAAGAGCTTCGTCGTCCGGCGGCAACCGGAAAAGCGGCTTGCCCTTTTTCGCCACCAGCCGTCCCCGGTGGAAGACCATCGCCATCTCCAAAGCTGACAAATCATCAGTGACCAGCAGGTTTGCCAGGTAACCGGGGGCTACCGCCCCCAGGCGGTTTTGCCCGAAGTAACGGGCGGGGATAATGGTCGCCATCTGTATGGCACGCACCGGGTCGAGACCGAGCCGGATGGCTTTCCGAAGCACGGCGTCAATGTCGCCGTCGCGCGCCAGATCGCGGCAGCTACGGTCGTCCACCACGAAAAAGCAGCGCTGGTAGATTTTATCGTCATTCGCCAGGGGCAAAAGGGCTTGCAGGTTCTTTTCGCTTGAGCCTTCTCTAATCATGATGAACATGCCCCGCCGGGCTTTTTCCCTCGCCTCTTCGAGCGAAACCGACTCGTGGTCGGAACGTATGCCAGCGGCGAGGTAGGCGTTTAAGTCTCTTCCCCCGAGGCCCGGCGCATGGCCGTCCACCGCCCCGCTGACAGCGTTAATCTTGGACAGCACCGACTCGCTTGCCCCGATTACGCCGGGGAAATTCATGACCTCGCCTATGCCGATGACCTGCCGCAGCTTGAGGAGACGGCGGATGTCACCGGCGGTGATGGTCGCCCCGGAAGTCTCAAGGTGAGTGGCGGGCACGCAGGAGGGCGCCATCAGGAAAAGCTCAAACGGCAGGCGGCGGGCGCGGCCAAGCACGTAGCGGATACCCCGCAACCCGGCGACATTGGCAATCTCGTGAAGGTCGGTGACCACGCCGGTCGTGCCACGCGGCACGACCGCCCGGGCGTACTGGCCGGGGCTGAGCATCGAACTTTCGATGTGGGTGTGACCGTTGATGAACCCCGGCAACAGGTATTTACCCTTGAGGTCTATGACTTTCCGGGTACGGGTATAATCGCCCACGCCGGCAATGACGCCGCCGGCAATAGCCACGCTGGCGCGCTCTAATTCGCCGGTAAAGACGTTTACGACCCTGGCATTAGATAGCACCAGGTCGGCAGGCTGCTCACCGCGGGCAGTGCCAATCAACCGGGCGAGACGGGCGACGCCGCGCTTACTCGCCATTTAAGACGCTTATCCCGGGTAAATTGCGATATTTTTCGTCCATGTCAAGGCCATAGCCCACGACAAACCGGTCGGGGACAACAAACCCACGATAATCAACCCCGACCTCCCGCCGCCGGCGGGAGGGCTTGTCCAGGAGGGCACAAAGCTTGACCGAGGCCGTCCCTTTGGCTTTTAGCCAGCCGTTGATAAAGTCGGTGGTTATACCGGAATCAACGATGTCTTCCACCAGCAAAACGTGGCGGCCTTCGACGGCGGCGACCGGCTCAGAGAGCAGCTTCACCCGCCCCGAAGTCTCCTGCCCCGCGCCGTAGCTCGCTACCCGGATAAAATCCAGCTCGACTGGGAAATCAAGTTGCCTTACCAGGTCGGCCAGGAACACGAAAGACCCCTTGAGGACACCGAGCATAAGGGGGCAGCGGTCATGGTAGTCCCGCTTGATTTCCGCGGCCAGCTCGCTAATCCTTGAGGCAATCTGCTGGCTGGTAAAAAGGGGCACTAGCCGGTGTGTCGAGTCCATTCCATCTGATTATAGCCCTTATTTTCCGGCGCTGTCCAATCTAGAGCCGCTCGCTTGTTTCACCCAGCGCTCGCAGGTAAGCCCGGTAAGTCCGCCCGTCGTAAAGGACAAAGACCACCTCTCTTAACGAGGTATCGGTATCTTTTAGAAAACTGACCACGGTCTCGACTGCGATTTTGGCGGCTTCATCCAGGGGGTAGCGATAAGCCCCGGTGCTGATGGATGGGAAGGAGACCGATGATAACCCATGTTCGATGGCCAGTTTCAGGCTCTCCCGGTAGGCGCTGGCCAGCGTTGCCGCTTCATTTCGGCAGCCGCCGTACCAGACTGGCCCGACGGTGTGGATGACATACTTAGCTTTCAGCCTGCCGCCGGTGGTGATGACCGCCTGTCCCGGCGGCAGGAGACCTCGCTCGGCGACAAGCCGTCGGCTTTCCTCCAGGATGGCGCTGCCCCCGGCGGCGTGAATGGCGCCGTCAACCCCGCCGCCGCCCATCAAGCTCGAATTGGCGGCATTCACAATGACGTCGGTGGCCTGCCTGGTAATATCGCCCTGTACCAGCGAGAGCTTTGTTTGGCTAATGGTAATTTCGGTGATGTCGGAATTCATCATTTCAATTATAAAACGCGGTTTGCGGCTTTACCAGAAAAATAAGACTCACGCTGGCGGTTGCCGCACCAGATAGCTTATGCTATACTCTATTGTTGCAAATCAACTTGCATTATGGAGGATTGAGCTTGCCTGAAAACGTGAGCATCAAGCGATTCCTGGAAGCCGGAGCCCACTTCGGCCACCAGACCAGTCGCTGGCACCCCCGCATGAAGAAATACATCTTCACCAAGCGCAACGGCATCCACATCATTGACCTCGAACAGACCGCCGTCCTCCTGGAAAAGGCCGGCGCCTTTGTCCGCGAGGTGGTGGAAAGCGGCGGCACCATCTTGTTCGTGGGCACCAAGAAACAGGCCCAGCAGGCCATTGAAGAAGAATCCCGGCGCTGCGGTATGTATTATGTTAATCAGCGCTGGCTGGGCGGCGTGCTCACCAACTTCGCCACCATCCAGTCGCGTATTGACTACCTGGTACGCCTCGAA
Source organism: Dehalococcoidia bacterium (assembly GCA_003599745.1). GTDB lineage: Bacteria > Chloroflexota > Dehalococcoidia > Dehalococcoidales > SURF-40 > SURF-40. The sequence goes on from QZJL01000035.1 coordinate 11,031, forward strand.
GACCGGCGGGAACGCGGCGAGTTCCGGCGCCTGCCCAAGAAAGAGGCCAAGAAGCTGGAGGAAGAGATTACCCGCCTCAACAAGCAGGTCGGCGGCTTCAAGGAGATGACCAGTCTCCCCAGCGCCCTCTTCGTGGTTGACCCCACCAAGGAGCGCATCGCCCTGGCCGAGGCCAGGCGTATCGGCATACCGGTGGTCGCCATCTGCGACACCAACTGCAATCCCGACGAGATTGACTACCCCATACCCGCCAACGATGACGCCATCCGGGCAGTCAAGCTCGTCTGCAGCCAGATTGCCGAAGCGGTGATTGAAGGCACCCAGGCGGCCGCCGCCAGATACGTTGAAACCCCGGCGGAAGCGCCGAAGGCCGAAATTGCGGTAGCCCTGCAGGAGGCGCCACCGGAACCGAAAGAAGAAGACTGACACAGGGGGAAACACCTTGGAGATTGATACCGCCACCATCAAAGAACTGAGGACGCAGACCAGCGCCGGCGTTATGGCCTGCCGGGGAGCCCTGATTGAAGCCGGAGGCGATATCGCCGAAGCCGTCAAAATACTTGAAAAGAAAAGCCTTATCGAAGCCAAAAAGAAAGTGGAGCGCATCGCCTCCCAGGGCAGGATAGAAGCCTACGTCCACACCGGCGGGCGCATCGGCGCTCTCATCGAAGTGAACTGCGAGACCGACTTCGTCGCCAAC
>QZJL01000034.1 GCA_003599745.1 Dehalococcoidia bacterium
CAGGCGGCGGTGGTATTTCTCACCGGTAGAAAAAGTGGCGTTCAGGAAGGCCTGCACTAACTCTTTCGCCAGCGCTGAACCTATAATCCTTGCCCCCAGGCAGAGGATGTTCATATCGTCGTGCTCGACACCCTGGCGGGCGGAGTAGGTATCGTGGCAGACGGCGGCGCGGATGCCGCTAATCTTGTTGGCAACGACGCAGGCGCCGACCCCGCTGCCGCAGATGATTATTCCCCGCTTCGCTTTGCCGCCGGCGACCGCTTTCGCCACCGCCAGGGCAAAGTCGGGGTAGTCATCCAAAGCGTCGTAGCTCGCCGCCCCCAGGTCGAGCACCCGAAAACCCTGCTCCTTCAGCCAAGGCACCAGTTCCTTTTTCAAATCGAAGCCGCCGTGGTCAGCGGCAATGGCAACATTTAAAGCCACGCTTTACCTCCTTTTGAGCTGCTCAAGAGCTTTACCCGCCATGCGCCGGGCGGTGAAGCCGAAACGTTCGTATAAGACCGGGCCGGGAGCCGACATGCCGAAGTGGTCCAGGCCGATGATCGCGCCGTTACCGCCGGTGTAGCGTTCCCAGCCGTGTGCCGTCCCGGCTTCCATCGCGACCCGGGCGGTAATACCAGAGGGCAAGACTTTCTCCCGATAGTCCTCCGGCTGGGCATCGAACAGTTCCCAGGAAGGCAGCGAGATTACCCGGCCGGCAACGCCGTTTTCTTCTTTGAGCAGTCTGCCGGCTTCCAGGGCGATGTGGACTTCCGAGCCGGTGGCAATCAAAATGACCTGCGGCTGGTGTGAAGCTTCCCAGAGGATGTAACCGCCCTGGCTGGTGCCGTTTGCCGGGGCAAGCGCCGCGCGGTCAAGCACCGGTAGCTTCTGGCGGCTCAATACCAGCGCCGTCGGCCCGTTTCTACGCTCAATGGCGATGCGCCAGGCTTCCGCCGTTTCGGTGGCGTCGGCGGGGCGCAGCGTCACCAGGTTGGGTACGAGCCTCAAGCCCATCAGCTGCTCGATGGGTTGGTGGGTCGGCCCGTCCTCGCCCAGCCCGATGGAGTCGTGGGTAAAAACGTAAATTACCCGGATGCCCATCATCGCCGCCAGTCTCACCGGCGGGCGCATATAGTCGTAGAAAATCAAAAAGGTGCCGGTGTAGGGGATAGCGCCGCCGAGCGCCAGGCCGCTGGCGACGCAGCCCATGGCGTGCTCGCGGACACCGAAGTGCAGGTTTCGACCAGCGTAGTTACTTGCCGAAAAATCGCCGGCGCCGTTGATGGCGGTTTTGGTTGACGGCGCCAGGTCAGCCGAGCCGCCAATCAAGGCGGGAATTTTAGGCGCGATGGCGTTCAGCACCTTTCCCGAGGCTTCGCGGGTGGCCAGGGGCTTTTCGCCCGGGGAGAAAACGTTTTCCAGACCTTCGTCCCAGCCCGGCGGCAGCTCGCCGCCAAGCTCGCGTTCTAACTCGGCGGCCTTATCGGGGTATTTGCCGCGGTATTCCGCAAGTTTAGCCAGCCAGTCCCGCTGGGCGCGCTCGCCCCTCGCCCGCGCCCCGGCGAAGTGGGCACGCACCTCGTCGGGTATGGTGAAAGGCTCGGGGTAAGGCCATCCCAGGCACTTTTTACAGGCGTGTACTTCTTCCTCGCCCAGCGGCTCGCCGTGGGCCGCCGCCGTGCCCTGCTTGTTGGGGCTGCCGTAACCGATGGTGGTCTGGCAGATGATGAGGCTGGGACGCCCCTTTTGGGTTTTGGCCTTTCGGGTGGCCTTTTCCAGGGCAGCGATGTCGAGGCCGTCAACCGGCCCGATGACATTCCAGCCGTAGCCCCGAAAACGCGCGCCGACGTCCTCGGTGAAGGCGATGTCGGTGCTGCCCTCGATGGAAACGCCGTTATCATCGTAAAAGCAAACCATCTTTTCCAGACGTAGCGTGCCCGCCAGCGACGCCGCCTCGCCGACCACGCCTTCTTCCATGTCGCCGTCGGAGGCAAGGACGTAGGTATGGTGGTCAATAATCTCACAGTCCGGCGTGTTGTAACGGCTGGCAAACCACCTTTCCGCCATCGCTATACCCACCGCGCAGGCAAATCCCTGCCCCAGCGGGCCGGTGGTCACCTCGACGCCGGGCGTAAGCCCGTATTCGATGTGGCCGGGGGTGCGGCTCTGCCACTGCCGGAACTGTTTTAACTCTTCCAGCGACAGGTCGTAGCCGGTAAGGTGAAGCAGAGCATAGAGCATGGCCGAAGCGTGCCCCGCCGAAAGCACGAAACGGTCGCGGTCGGGCCACTCGGGGTCGGCGGGATTGTGCTTTAAGAACCTGTCCCACAAAACGTAGGCGACCGCCGCCGCGCCCATAGGCATTCCGGGGTGGCCGGACTTCGCCTTCTCCACGGCATCCACCGCCAGGAAGCGGATGGTGTTAATAGCCAGCTCGTCAATCGGGGAAGCGGGCATAAGCATAAACTCCTTGATGTTCAGGTTGGCTGCCAGCCCCATTTTAATCTTGTTGCGCAGCCTTTTCAACCATTTGGGAAACGGTTCGGTTGAAAATGGCGCGCCAGCCTTATAGAATTAACTTTATATACAAAGGATGGCTTTCGAAGGATATTCGGTATGGCGCAGAATAACCCCTACCATTACCAGGACGGTAAGACCGATTTTCGGCTCACCCCTGAAAAAGAGACCGCCGGCTGGCGGCGCTACTCGGTCAGCTTCGCCACCGCCCACAAAAACCTCTACCCGGAGCAAGACACCGCGCGGGGGCAGTATTACCGGCCCCGGGGAACTGACCTTGCCCCGCTCGTGGTTTTGATACACGGTATGGGGGACTACAGCCTCACCCCGCTCGGGCCGATAGCGCGGGCGCTGGCCGGCCGGGGAATCGCCAGCTTTATTTTAAAGATGGTCTTTCACTCGAGCCGCCAGCCCGGCGCCATCCGCGAGCGTTTTCCCGACCTTACCCCCGAAGAATGGCTTGAGGGCTACCGCACTTCGGTCATCGAAGTGCGCCAGATTGCCGACTGGGCAGCACGGCAGCCGGAGCTCGACGGCCGGAAAATCGGCCTCGTCGGCATCAGCCTGGGCGGTTTCATTTCAGCCATCGCTATGGGCGTTGACCAGCGCATCAAGGCCGGGGTGCTCATCGTAGCCGGTGGCAACTCGGCCAAGGTAAACCAGTTCAGCCGCCACGCCACCACGCGCCGCTACCGAAAGATAAGCGAGGAGGAATATCAGGAGTTGCTCAACCATTACCAGCATTACCGCGATGAGATCGGTATCAAGGGATTCGAGAATGTCACCCCCGAACGTCCCAGCTATCTCACCGACCCCGCGACTTTTGCGCCCTCCCTGAAAGGCCGTCCGCTGCTTATGCTCAACGCCCGCTGGGACGAGGCTATCCCACGGGAAGCAACGCTCGACTTATGGGAAGCTAGCGGGCATCCCCAAATCGTCTGGTTTCCGGCTTCCCACGCCGGCATCTGGTTCTGGTATCCGGTTATCCAGCACAAAATCACCAGGTTTTTGCTCTCGGCTTTCAGGGATAATATCGGAGAGTTACCGCAAATTGACACAGGAAATAGGCCAGGTCTTTAAAAATTCCCTCATCTTCTCCGGCCTCGGTGAGGAAGAACTCGGAGAGCTTGCCGCTCTGGCCGCCCGGCGCCGCCTTGCGCCCGAAGAGTTCGTCTTCTGGGAAGGCGATGCCCCGGATTTTTTCTACCTCGTCCTCCGGGGACGGGTCAAGGTGGTAAAACAGTCCCCCACCGGCAAGGAGTTCATCGTCAGCTTCTTCGGCCCCGGGGAAATGTTCGGCGAGGTGGCGGTTTTTGAAAATAAGCCCTACCCTGCCTCCTCCGTCGCCGCCGAGGAGACGGTGGTGGCCAGCATCAGGCGAACAGCGTTCCTGGCGTTTCTGGCGGCCCACCCCGAAATTGCCCTGAAGATTATCAGCGTTCTCGGCGGGCGGCTGCGGGAAGCCCAGGCACGCCTCGGCGACCTGGCCGCCAGCCGCGTCCAGCAGCGCATCGCCCGGGTGCTGCTGATGCTCGCCGCCCGCATGGGCAAAGACCTGCCTTTCACCCGCCGCGAGATTGCCGATATGACCGGCACCACCATCGAGACCGCCATCCGGGTGCTCAGCCGCCTGGGGCAGGGTAAAATCATCCGCTCGGCGCGCGGCCACATCATCATCACCGATGAGCAAAAACTGAGGCTTCTCGCCGAAGGCCCGCCCCGCGTCTAGAAGACGGTCATCGCCATTTCTCTCTATGATTTACATCATATTCCGTACCCGTCTAATCCTTTATGATGGTCATGTGAACCCGATAGGGAGGTGAAGAAAATGGCATCGAAATGTCCCGGACAGGATGACCGCAATCTGAGGGTCGAGCTTTATAAATGCCCGAGCTGCGGCGAAGAGGTCGAAATCTTCTCCGATGAACTGAAAATCCGCTGCTCGAAGTGCAAAACGCCCATCTACCGTGAAAAGATGCCTTCCTGCATTGACTGGTGCGCTTCAGCGCGGCAGTGTCTCGGCGAGGAGAGATGGCAGCAACTGATGGGTAACCGCAACTAAAATCGAGGAGAAATATTATGCCCGCTAAAGTTATGAGAAAGATTGTTCACATTGACGAGGGAAAATGCAACGGCTGCGGGGTCTGCGTACCCGCCTGCGTCGAGGGAGCTTTGCAGATTATTGACGGCAAGGCGCGCCTGGTGAGCGAAATCTACTGCGACGGCCTCGGGGCCTGCCTGGGCAAATGCCCCCAGGACGCCATCACCGTTGAAGAGCGGGAAGCCCCGGCCTTCGACGAGGCGGCTACCGAGAGCCACATGGCCGAGACCAGAGGTGAGGCGCAACCCGTCGCCACCGGCTGCCCCTCGGCGCAGGTGATTGATTTTACCAGGGAAGCCCGCCCCGAAGAAGAAAAACTGCCCTGCGGCTGCTCTTCCGCTACCGTGAGCCGCTTCGAGCGCGAAGAGGCCGAAGTCCCGGCAGCCCAGCAGCCATCAACCCTGACCCACTGGCCGCTGCAGCTTACACTGGTGCCGCCGGGCGCGCCGTTTTTGCGGGGCGCCGACGTGCTTTTGGCCGGTGACTGCGTGGCCTATGCCTACGGCGGCTTCCATCGTGACTTCCTGAAAAGCCACGCCTTACTGGTGGCCTGCCCCAAGCTGGACGACTTCGGCGCTCACCAGCAGAAACTTGCCGAGATATTGCGCCGCTCGGACATAAAAAGCCTCACCGTGCTCCACATGGAAGTGCCCTGCTGCTTCGGTCTCACTAATATGGCGCGGCAGGCAATCGCCCAGAGCGGCAAAGAAATTCCGCTTACCGAGATTACCATCAGTGTGAAGGGCGACATCAAGCAGGTAAGCCAGGCATAAACCGCTGTTTTTGGTTAACGCGCCTTTTCCGGGGCGAAGCGGTGCGCAATCGAGGCTTAAAAACCTGTCCGGCCTATTGACAGAGCGTCTTCCGGCGTGATATTCTCGTCTAAGTATACAAAGTTAGTCAACAATGTCGGGAGAGCCGGATGAAACTGTCAACCAGGGCGAGGTACGGCACCAGGGCACTGCTTGACCTGGCGCTGCACGCCGACAGCGGCCCGGTGCGCCTCAAGGATATTGCCCGGCGGCAGGATGTCTCTCTCCAGTATTTAGAGCACCTGGTGGCGCCGCTGATTGGCGCCGGCCTGGTGAGCAGCATCCGGGGACCGCGCGGCGGGCTGGTGCTGGGCAAACGCGCCGGTGAAATAAAAATGAGCCAGGTAGTCGAGGTTCTGGAAGGCTCGACCGCCCCGGTGGAATGCGTCACCAACCCCGATACCTGCAACCGCTCGGCGACCTGTGCCGTCCGCGACCTCTGGGTTGAGATAAAAGACACGGTTGATGGCGTTATGGCATCGCTCACGCTCGCCGAGATGGTAGAGCGCCAGAAGAAGAAGGAAGAAACGAAAGCCGAGATGTATTTTATCTAGGGTCTTCTTCAAAGGAGGAAATTCTTTATGGCCGTCGAAAAACTGCGCTACAAGACCATTGAAATCCCCAGGCTGGAAAGGGGCATCGCCCGGGACTCGACTGAACTCGTGGGCAACACCCCCCTCGTCAGGCTGAACCGCCTCACCGCTGGCGTGAAAGCCGAGGTGGTGGCGAAACTCGAGTCTTTCAACCCGCTTTCCAGCGTCAAAGACCGCATCGGCGTGGCGATGATTGCCGATGCCGAGGAAAAGGGCCTCATCAAGAAAGATACCGTCATCGTCGAGCCGACCAGCGGCAACACCGGCATCGCCCTGGCCTTTGTCTGCGCCGCCCGGGGCTACCGGCTGATACTTACCATGCCCGATACCATGTCCATCGAGCGGCGGCAGCTGCTCGGTATTTTCGGTGCCGAACTGATTTTGACGCCGGGCGCCGAGGGCATGCCGGGAGCGGTGCGCCGCGCTGAAGAGCTGGCAGCGCAGAACCCCGATTACTACATGCCCCAGCAGTTCAAAAACCCGGCCAACCCGGAGATACACCGCCTGACCACCGCCGAAGAAATCTGGCGGGACACCGAGGGCAGAGTGGACATCCTGGTCTCGGGTGTGGGTACCGGCGGCACCATTACCGGCGTCGCCGAAGCCCTGAGAAAGAAAAAACCGTCGTTCAAGACCATCGCGGTGGAGCCGGAGGCCTCGCCGGTGCTTTCCGGAGGCAAGCCCGGGCCGCACAAGATTCAGGGCATCGGGGCCGGTTTCGTACCCGATGTCTTGAGGCGTGACCTGATTGATGATATAATCAGGGTCAGCAACGAGAACGCCGGCGCTACCGCCCGCCGCCTTGCCAGAGAAGAAGGCATTCTAGCCGGCATTTCTTCCGGGGCGGCTGCCTGGGCGGCGCTGGAAGTCGCCGGTAGAAAAGAAAACCAGGGTAAGCTGATTGTGGTGGTGCTGCCGGATACCGGTGAGCGATATCTTTCCACATGGCTTTTCCAGGAGCCCGCCAACAGCGTAAAAATCTAGGTTTCCGATGAGCGGTTAGTGCCTCAGAACTCCCCCGACTGGCAGCCTGGCCGGGGGAGAAATGTTTAAACCTCGGGGATGGCGAGGCTCGACCGGGGGAGATATTGAGTCAAATGGCGAAGAAGTCCCGTAGCGGGAAAGAACCAGAGCTTGAAACGCTCGCCATCCATGCCGGCGGGCGGCCCGAGGGCACTTACGGCGCGGTCTCGACGCCCATTTACCAGACCTCGACATTCGCTTTCGAGGCCATCGGCAAGACCCGCGGCGGCTACGACTATTCCCGCACCGCCAACCCGACGCGCAAGGTGCTGGAAGAGACCATCGCCCGGCTGGAGGGGGGCAAGGCGGGGTTCGCCTGCGCCACCGGACTGGCCGCCGCGACCACGGTCATGCACCTGCTGCGGGCCGGCGACCATGTCATCTCCGGCGATGATATTTATGGCGGCACCTTCCGGCTGTTCCAGAACATCATCAGCCGCAGCGGCATTGAGTTCACCTTCCTGCGGCTGGACGACCGGGCGAAGCTGGAGGCGGCCATCAGACCCAATACCCGAATGCTCTGGCTGGAGACGCCGTCCAACCCCCTGCTCAACATCATTGACCTTGAAATGGTAACCGGCGTGGCGAAAAAACACCGGCTGCTCACCGTGATTGACAACACCTTCTCCAGCCCGTATTTTCTAAAGCCGGTTGAGTTCGGCATTGACCTGGTCGTCCACTCGACAACCAAGTATCTCAACGGCCACTGCGATGTCGTCGGCGGGGCAATCGTGACCACCACCGACGAGCTTACCGAGCGGATGCAGTTCCTGGTCAACGGCCTGGGCACCTGCGCCTCGCCCTTCGACTGCTGGCTGGTGCTGCGCGGCATCGAGACCCTGGCGGTGCGCATGCAAAGGCACCAGGAGAATGCCGGCGCGGTGGCCGATTACCTGGCAAACCACCCCAAGGTGAAAAGGGTCTATTACCCCGGCCTGCCTTCCCACCCCGGCCACGAAATCGCCAGAAGGCAGATGAAAGGCTTCGGCGGGATTGTCACCTTCGAGCTGGGCGATACCGGCAGCGCCACCAGATTTTTGGAGAACCTGGAGATTTTCACCCTGGCCGAGTCGCTGGGAGGGGTGTCCTCGCTGGCGGCCCACCCGGCGACGATGACACACGCCTCGATGCCCGAGGAACACCGTCTCAAGGTGGGCATCAGCGGCGGGCTGGTACGCCTTTCGGTCGGCCTGGAAAATATCCGGGACCTGGTCGCCGATATCGGCCAGGCGCTGGAAACGGTCTAGCCGGACAGGGGAATTTTGGTTGCGGAGGCAGGGAAAAGTGTCTTACGCTAAAGCGCTGCGCTGTCGCAAATGTGGCCGCGAGTATCCGCTTGAGGCGATGAACCTTTGTGACTTCTGCCTCAGTCCCCTTGATGTGACCTACGACTACCAGCAAGTCGCCAAAGTGCTTACCCGCGAGAATCTGGACAACGCCCCTTTAAGCATGTGGCGCTACCGCGACCTCCTGCCGACCGACGGCAACGAAGTTGACCTGGGCACCGGCTACACGCCGCTGGTCAAAGCCGGGAACCTGGGGCGACGGCTGGGGCTGGACCAGCTTTATATCAAGAACGACTGCCTGACCCCGACCTACTCTTTCAAAGACCGCGTCGTCTCGGTGGCGATGACCAAGGCTCTTGAGTTCGGTTTTGAGACCGTTGCCTGCGCCTCGACCGGCAACCTGGCGGCCAGCGTCGCCGCCCACGCCGCCAAGGCCAACCTGAGAGCCTGTGTTTTCGTACCTTCCGACCTGGAGCTGGGCAAGCTGGTAAGCGCCGCCATTTACAACCCGACGCTGGTCACCGTCGAAGGCAGCTACGACGACACCAACCGCCTCTGCGCCCAGCTGCTGCAGAAGTATAAATGGGGCTTCATCAACATCAACCTGAGGCCGTATTATGCCGAGGGCAGTAAGACCCTGGCCTTCGAAATCTGCCAGCAGCTCGGCTGGCGCGCCCCGGACTGCGTCGTCAGCCCGGCGGCCTCCGGCCTGCTCTTTACCCGCATCTGGAAGGGTCTCCAGGAGTTTTCTATGCTGGGACTGGTCGGCCAGGTCAACACCCACATGTTCGTTACCCAGGCGGCCGGTAGCTCGCCTATCGTCAGGGCTTACGAGGCGGGCAGCGTCCACATAAATCCGGTCAAACCCGATACCATCGCCCGCTCCATCGCCATCGGCAACCCGGCGGATGGCTATTATGCTCTGATGGTCGCCCGGCAGTCGGGCGGCGGCGCCTGCGCCGTCACCGATGACGAGGCCATCAGCGGCGTGAAGCTCCTGGCCGAGACCGAGGGCATTTTCACCGAGCCGGCCGGCGGCGTGGTCATCGGCTCGCTGGCCAAGCTCGCCGCCCAGGGAATAATTAAAAAAGACGATCTGGTGGTCGCCCTCATCACCGGCGCCGGGCCGAGGACCCAGGAAATTTTAACCGGCATCGTTAAGGCCTACCGGGTACAGCCCACCACCGAGTCGGTGGCGGAAGTGCTCGGGGCCAGTGTCAAATAATCGGGCGCGGTCAGCTTGTTCGAGCCGTGCTCAGGAGGAAATGATGGCGATAAAACAGGTGATGTTCACTTTCCCGGAACATCTCATCAAGGAACCCATCATCTATAATTTGAGCCAGAAGTTCAAAATCGTGCCTAATATCCGCCGCGCCGACGTTACCGAAAACCGCGGCTGGATAATGCTCGAGATGGAGGGTGCCGAAGAAGAAATTGAGAGAGGCATCGCCTGGGTGCAGAGCCAGGGGGTCAGGGTTGACCCGGTGGTCGGCGACGTCGTGGAGGGTTAGGCCGTTTTATGCAGCGTATTTACCTCGATAACGCCGCTACCACCCCGACCAGCCCCGAGGTGCTGGCGGCGATGCTGCCCTATTTCACCGACCTTTATGGCAACCCGTCCTCCATCCACTCCTTCGGCCAGGAAGCCAAAGAAGCGGTGGAAAAAGCCCGCGACCGGCTGGCGGCGCTGCTCGGCGCCAGGAGCGATGAAATCATTTTCACCAGCGGCGGCACCGAGAGCGACAACACCGCCTTGATGGGGATAGCCTATGCCTTAAAGGATAAGGGCAACCACATCATCACCACCCCCGTCGAGCATCACGCCATCGTTGAGACCGCCAGGTTTATGGAAAAACAGGGCTACCGGGTAACTTACCTGCCGGTTGACCGCTACGGCGCGGTAAGCCCGGACGACGTTAGGAAGGCCATCACCCCCCGGACGATCCTGGTTTCGGTGATGCACGCCAACAACGAGATGGGCACCATCCAGCCGGTGACCGAAATCGCCCGGGTCGCCCGCGAGGCCGGCGTCTACTGCCACACCGATGCCGTGCAGACGGTCGGCCATATCCCGCTATCGGTAAAGGAGCTGGGGGTTGACCTGCTCTCGCTCTCGGCGCACAAGTTCAACGGTCCAAAAGGAGTCGGCGCGCTTTACATCAGAAAAGGCACCAGGCTGCTGCCGTTTGCGCACGGCGGTGAGCAGGAAAGAAATCTGCGCGCCGGGACGCACAACGTGCCCGGCATCGTCGGCCTGGGCAAGGCGGCGGAAATAGCGCAGAAGTCGTTACCCGCAGAAATGGCGAGGATCACCGCGCTGCGCGACTGCCTGACGCGGGGGATTCTCGACGGCATTAAAAACACCTATATCAACGGCCATCCCCAAAGCCGCCTGCCGGGCAACGTCAACATCAGCATTGACTTCGTCGAGGGCGAATCGGTGCTGCTCAACCTCGACCTGGAAGGCATCTGCGCCTCGACCGGCTCGGCCTGCAGCTCGGCGAGCCTCGAGCCTTCCCACGTGCTGCTGGCGATGGGCATCGCCCCGGAAAAAGCGCACTGCTCCATCCGGTTCAGCCTGGGAGCCCAGAATACCGGGGCCGACGTTGACCGCGTGCTGGAAGCCCTGCCCCGCATCGTTACCAAGCTGCGGGCGATGTCGCCCCTGGTTAAACCGGGCTAGGCGCAACCCGGCGCCGATGCCCCGAACCGATACCTTTGGCAAAACGCACGTTTTCAATGTCCTTGACGTATCAGTATTTCGAGATGGGGAAAAGATGAGACGGACAGACGCCGAAAAAGTATTGGGCAACCTTTTAGAAGCTCTGGAAATGCTGGAAAAAAGCCGGGCATTCGCCTTCATCATACCCGAGGTGAGGACAAATCTGACCTATGCCCCGCCCGGTGCCCGAACGCCGGACGAAGTCGCCGGCATTGACGGCCGCGTCACCGTGGTGCGCGGTTTTCCCAGAGCCGCCGGGCTGCCCCGCTGGGGAGTCTCCGGCCACGTCGCCCGACTGCTGCTGGAAGCGCGCAAGTACGACACAAGTCTCGGCGCCGCCATCAATTTCAAGTGTGATGACGAAATCATCGAAGTCGTTAAGGATTACTGCGCCGGCTGCGGCAAGCTCTTCGGCCTGGTTGACCGCACCCATGAGCCGGACGAGGCCGCCCGGATTGACGGCCGCTCGGCGCCCTGGAAAGTGAGCGAGGTGGTAGCTAGATTCGGGGGAGTGCCGCGTCTTTTCTACGAAGGGCCGGGCTGGGGCAAGGAGCCGCTTTTCTACGCTCTGGGGAGCACTGCCACCGAGGTCGCTGCCATCGCTATTGAAATCGCCAAGCGATAT
>QZJL01000003.1 GCA_003599745.1 Dehalococcoidia bacterium
CACACCTGCGGGCGCATCGGCGCTCTCATCGAAGTGAACTGCGAGACCGACTTCGTCGCCAACACCGACGACTTCAAGAACCTGGTGCACAACCTGGCTTTGCAGGTAGCCGCCCAGAACCCATGCTACGTTACGCCGGAAGAGATACCCGCCGGCACCAAAGCCCAGCCGGAGGTTGACTGCCTGCTACTCCAGCCCTTCATCAAAGACCCCAGCAAGACTATCGGGGACATTGTCTCTGAGACCATCGCCAGAACCGGCGAAAATATTATAATAAGACGCTTCGCCAGGTTTGAGCTGGGAGCCTGACCCGCGCCCGCGCGACTCAGAAGCCCGGGGGATGGCATCGTAGATATGGCTGACCTGAAATACCACCGCATACTTTTAAAACTCTCCGGCGAAGCTTTCGGCGGAGACCGGGGCACCGGCATTGATAGCCAGACGCTGGGCAACATCGCCGAACAGGTGAGGCTCGTGACGGAAATGGGCGCGAGTGTCGCCATCGTCGTCGGCGGTGGTAACTTCTGGCGGGGCACCGACGCCGCCCGCGCCGGCATTATGGACCGGGTTACCGCCGACTATGCCGGCATGATTGCCACCGCCATCAACGCCCTGGCGCTGCAGGACGCTCTGGAAAAATTGGGCATCGTTACCCGCACCCAGACCGCCATCGGCATGCAGCAAATCGCCGAGCCTTACATACGCCGTCGGGCAATCCGCCACCTGGAAAAGGGGCGCGCCGTGATTTTCGCCGGCGGCACCGGCAACCCCTACATGACCACCGACACCGCCGCCGCCTTGCGGGCGATTGAGATTGAGGCCGAAGTTCTGCTGATGACCAAGAACAACGTTGACGGTATCTACAGCGAAGACCCCCGGAAGAACCCCCGGGCTAAAAAGTTCCGGCATCTCACTTACCTGGAAGCCCTCAACCTGCGCCTGGCGGTAATGGACTCGACCGCCCTCTCGCTGTGCATGGAAAATAAGCTACCCATCATCGTCTTCAACTTAAAGACTCCCGGCAACCTGGAAAAGACCGTTCTGGGTGAAAAAGTCGGTACGCTTGTTTCGTCCGAGTGAGGGCAAAATGACTAAAGACGAGGTTATCCAGAAAGCCAGAGACAAAATGCACCACTCCGCCGAGACCTTCAAGGTGGAGCTGGCTTCCATCCGCAGCGGCCGGGCATCGCCGGGGCTGGTGGAGCACCTCAAGGTGGACTACGCCGGCGTTCCCACCCCGCTGAGACATATGGCCGCCGTAGCCAGCCCGGAAGCCAGATTGCTTGTCATCCAACCCTGGGACAAGAGCACCATCGGCAACATCGAAAAGGCCATCCTGAAATCCGACCTGGGACTGACCCCTACCAACGACGGCAACGTCATCAGAATCAATATTCCGCCCCTCAGCGAAGAAAGGCGGCTGGAGCTTATCAAGCTGCTGCACCATCGCATCGAGGAAAGAAGAATCGCGGTGCGTAATTGCCGGCGAGAGGCCATGGAAGAACTGAAGGCGCTGGAAAAAGATAAGACCCTTTCGCAGGACGAGCACAAGCGGGCGTTAGAGCAATTGCAGAAGGTCACCGACAGCGCCATCGGGCTGGTCGAGAAAATCGGGGCGGAAAAAGAAGCCGAACTCAGGGAAATTTAGCCTTGCCCGGAGAAATAAGGTCAGCCGCCGTCTCGCCGGAGAATCTGCCTCTCCAAATAATACCCCGCCACGTCGCCATCATCATGGACGGCAACCGCCGCTGGGCCGAACGGCGGGGGCTGCCGCGACACGAAGGACACCGCGCCGGCGTGGCAAACCTGCGGCGAGTCGTCCGGCAGATGGGAGAGCTTGGCATACCCTACGTCACCATCTACGGCTTTTCCACCGAGAACTGGAAGCGGGACAAAAACGAACTGGCCGGTCTTTTCCGCCTTCTCGAAGAAGTCATCGAACGCGAAACCGCCGAGCTCCACCAGAACGGGGTCAAAATCCGCCACCTGGGACGCCTCGAAGGGCTTTCCCCGAAGCTCCAGGAGGCGGTAAAGAACGCTATCCAGCTCACCAGCCGCAACACCGGCGTCACTCTTTCGGTGGCCTTCAACTACGGCAGCCGCAGCGAGATACTCAACGCGATTCAAAAAATTATCGCCGACGGCGTCGCCCCGGAGCAGATTGACGAAGCCCGGTTCGAGCGCTACCTCTACACCTGCGGCCTGCCCGACGTTGACCTTGTCATCCGCACCGGCGGCGAATTTCGCACCAGCAACTTCCTGATGTGGCAATCGGCCTACAGCGAGCTTTATTTCACCAGCGTGCTGTGGCCTGATTTCAACGACGAGGAATTGTCCAGAGCGCTGGGGACGTTTGCCCGGCGCGAGAGGCGCTTCGGCGGCAGGTAAGGCCCCGCCTTTTATTTGCCAGACACGGTTTTTGTTGGAGCATGTTAAAAAAGAGAGTCCTGACTACCCTGATAAGTCTGCCGGTTTTCATTGCCGCCAACTGGTTCGGCGGCCAGTGGTTTACCGCCCTGATAGCCGTATGCGGCCTGATGGCCGCCTGGGAATACTGCCGCCTTGTCGAAAAGGCCAAAGCCCCGGTGATGACCAGTTTCGTCCTAATCTTCGTGCTGCTCTTCCTGGCCGGTAGCAACCTCATCGCCAACGATTTCACCGCCAACCAGAGCTATCTCTTAATCACCGGGGTAATGCTTTCCCTGGTCTGGCTGCTTTTCCGCCGGGACAAAGAGACTGCCTTCGCCAGCTGGGTGTGGTCGCTGGGCGGCGTTATCTACCTCGGTCTGTTGTTCAGCCATGCCATCGCCCTGAGAGGACTCCCCAATGGCCTGAACTGGGTCTTCTTCGCGGTCATCGCCAACGCTTTCTCCGACTCCGCCGCCTATTTCACCGGCCGAAGATGGGGCCGCCACAAACTGGCCCCGAATATCAGCCCGAAAAAGACCCGGGAAGGCGCCGCCGGCGGCATTGCCGGAGCGGTTATCGGCGGCGCGGGGATATTCTACCTCCTTCAGGCAGTAACGCCAGGAGAGTTTCCCGCCGGTTTCGGCCTCGCTCAAGCGCTGGTGTTAAGCGTACTTATCAGCCTGACGGGGCAGCTGGGCGACCTGGTGGAATCGCTGTTCAAGCGCAACATGGGCGCTAAAGAATCGGGTAACCTGCTGCCGGGGCACGGCGGTTTCCTCGACCGTCTCGACAGCGTGGTTTTTGTCAGCGTCCTGGTATATTACTATGTGATATTGTTCCACCCGGCCTGAACGCCATACTCAGTCTGAAAACATCGCCGGGCTGTTTATCGCTGACCTGATTTTTTTCGCTGCCGCGCCGGTTACAACGTAAAATGCACCTTAAAAACATAGGACAGTCGTTGTAGTTACCCGCGCAACTTCTGACCGGGCAACCGCCTCGCCAGCTTGCAATTAACCACGTTATATCGAATAATAGGTGATGTGGCGATTTTAAGATTGGCGGTGCTGGGTTCGACCGGCTCCATCGGCCAGCAGACACTCGACGTGGTGCGGGCGTTGCCGGGGCAGTTCAAGGTGGCGGCGCTGGCCGGGGGCACTAACGCCGACCTGCTCGCCCGGCAAACCAAAGAGTTCGATCCCGAATTCGTCTTTTCAAAAGACCCTGAATTTGCCAGACGCCTCGTTGCGGACGGCCGCTTTCTCGACATTCTGAAAATGGCGGCCCATCCCGGTATTGACCGGGTGGTCATCGCGACTTCAGGGATGGCGGGGCTGGAGCCTACCCTGGCGGCGGTGAAAGCCGGTAAGACCATCTGCCTTGCCAACAAGGAGGCCGTCGTCTGCGCCGGGAAGCTAATCACTGCCGAAGCCAAGAAAAATGGCGGCCGCATCCTGCCGGTGGATAGCGAGCACAGCGCCATCTGGCAGTGCCTGCGGGGCGAGCGGCAAAAGCCTGTCCGAATAATCCTGACGGCATCGGGCGGACCGTTTCGCGCTCTTAGCAAAACAAAACTCGACAACGTTACCCCGGAGCAGGCGCTGGCTCACCCGTCGTGGGAAATGGGGCCGAAAGTCACGGTTGATTCGGCGACCCTGATGAACAAAGGGCTGGAAATCATCGAAGCCCGCTGGCTTTTCGGCGTATCCATCAAAAATATCCGGGTAATAGTGCATCCACGGAGTATCGTCCACTCATTGGTGGAGTTTGGCGACGGCTCGGTGAAGGCGCAGCTGAGCCTGCCCGATATGCGCCTGCCCATCCAGTACGCCCTCACCTACCCCCGCCGCCAGGCTAATCCCGAACTACCTAAAATTGACTGGGACGGTTTATCCAGCCTGGATTTCGAGCCGCCCGACTATGATAAATTCCCCTGCCTTAAACTGGCTACCTGGGCCGGTCTCAAAGGCGGCACCTACCCGGCGGTGCTCTGCGCCGCCGACGAGGAACTGGTCAACCTTTTCCTCGCGAAAAAGCTCAAATTCAGCGACATCGCCCGCAATATCGAAACGATATTACGCAAGCACCGGGCAGTCACCCGGCCGGACCTGGAAGACATCATGGCGGCCAGCGCCTGGGCGAAAAACGAAGTAAAGAAACTCACGGAGTGAATTTGTGGAAGCCATTTTGACCATTCTGGTATTTCTGTTCATTTTGATCGTGCTGGTGCTCGCCCATGAGCTGGGCCACTTCGCCACCGCCAAGCTCTCCGGCGTCAAGGTCGAGGAGTTCGGTATCGGTTTCCCGCCGCGGCTGGTGGCCTTCAAACGGGGAGAGACAGTCTATTCGCTTAACGCCGTCCCCCTGGGCGGCTTCACCAAGATGGCAGGCGAGGAAGACCCATCCCATCCCCGCAGCCTGGCCAGCCAGAAACGACCTACCCGCATTCTTATCCTCTGCGCCGGTTCGCTGATGAACCTGATTTTGCCCTTTCTGCTCTTTACCATCGCCCTGATGGTGCCCCACGAAGTACCGTTTGGAGAGGTGGTGGTAACCGGCGTTTCTCCGGACTCACCGGCAGCCCAGGCCGGCCTGGCCGAAGGCGACGTGTTCCTTTCGATAAACGGGCGGCCAATCAACAACACCGTTGACTTAAGCCGCAACGTCGCTCTGAACCTGGGTCAGGAAGTCACGTTTGAGATTAAGAAAGCCGATGGCACCACCGGCACCGCGAAGCTGGTGCCGCGATGGCAGCCGCCGCCCGAGCAGGGAGCGATGGGCGTCGGCATCAGCATGCCCGAGGTGACCTGGGTGCGCCAGAGCGAGCCTTTCTGGCAGGCGATTCCCGACGGCTTTACGACCTCCGTCGAGACTTTTGTGCTCTACAAGAACGAAATCCTCAAGTGGTTCATCGGCGCCTCGGCGCCGGCGGTGGTCGGGCCGGTGGGCATTGCCCAGATGACCGGCGAGGTCATCCAGGGGGGCTTGTCGCCCCTGCTCCAGTTTGCCGCTTTTTTGAGCCTGTCGCTGGGCATCATCAACCTCTTCCCCCTGCCGGCGCTGGACGGCGGACGCATCGCTTTCGTCGTACTCGAATGGCTCCGCCGGGGCAAACGCATTGACCCCAAGAAAGAAGGGCTGGTGCACCTCATCGGTTTCATTTTACTCATCGCTGTGATTTTACTGGTGACGTATAACGACATCATCCGCATCGCGAGCGGAGGCAGCCCAATACCGTGAGACGCCAAAGCAAACAGATACACATCGGCAACGTCGCCGTCGGCGGCGACGCCCCCATCATCGTGCAGTCCATGACCAACACCGACACGCGCAACGCCGATGCCACCATCCTGCAAATCAGGGAGCTTGAGGAGGCTGGCTGCGAGATTATCCGGGTGGCGGTGCCCGACATCATCGCCGCCCGGGCAATTGACGAGATAAAACGGGGCATATCTATCCCGCTGATTGCCGACATTCATTTCGACCACCGGCTGGCGCTGGCCGCCATGGAAGCCGGCTGTGACGGGCTGCGCCTCAACCCCGGCAACATCGGCGAGCCGGAGAAAGTGACTGCGGTAGTCAAAGCGGCTAAAGAGCGCAAGGTTCCCATCCGCATCGGGGTGAACGCCGGCAGCCTGCCGAAGACATCTGACCCCAAGCTTGGCGTACTGGAACAAATGGTTGAAGCGGCGATGGGGCAAATCAAACTGCTTGAGAGCCTGGACTTCGACCTCATCAAGGTCTCACTCAAAGCCTTCGACGTGCCCACCACCATCGCCGCCTATTGCGAGATTGCCGACAGGATACCCTATCCCCTGCACCTGGGCATCACCGAGGCGGGGCTGCCCCGCCAGGGCGTCATCCGCAGCGCGGTGGGCATCGGCACGCTGCTGTATCTAGGCATCGGCGACACCATCCGGATATCACTCACCGCGCCGCCCAAAGAGGAGGTCTTTGCCGCCTACGAGATTTTGAAGAGCCTTGACCTGCGCCAACACGGGCCGGTGCTGGTGAGCTGCCCCACCTGCGGCCGCACCGAGGCCAACGTGGAGTGGCTGGCAGAGGCAGTCGCCGAGCGGCTGGAAAAAATAAACAAGCCCATCAAGGTGGCGGTGATGGGCTGCGAGGTCAACGGCCCCGGCGAGGCCAAAGATGCCGATGTGGGCATCGCCTGCGGTAAGGGACGGGGCATCCTTTTCAGGAAGGGAGAAAAGGTGCGGGTGGTGGAAGAAAAGGACTACCTCGAAGCGCTGATGGGGGAAGTGGAGAAACTGTAAGGGCGCTTGCCACCACTAGGAGGTAAAGTATGCCAAACGTTTTTGATTTATCCAAAGTTTCTCGGCTGGTTGAGAAGCAACACCCAGCACGTATATTGGTAGTTGACACTAACGTTCTGATGAACGCACCAGACCCAAGCAATTGGGGCGTTAAAGCCCCAGGGTCAAACCTCTTTGTGCTCTCAGATTTGTTAATTCAGGAATTAGAATTTATTCGGCAAAAAGATTGGTCTAAGGAGAAAATAGACTCTCGTGACAAGGCCGGAAAAGCTATCAAGAGTCTAGTCAGCCTATTCCAGAAGGGCACTATTACAAACGGAATTCCCGTGAATGCCGGATGGGCTATAGGTGTTCCTTCGCCAAAGAAAAACGACCTTGAACCAGAACTTGAACAACTTGATGACATAGTGAAGGCATTCAAACGTTCGGACACCAAACTGTTACTGCTCACCAAGGAATGTCATCAACTATTTGAATCTATCCCCGTAACCCTGGTAACCGGGGAGTCAAACCTCTTTAATGCCGTCCAAATGCAGGGCGTTCCCTGTCATTTATGTTCTACGTTCCCCATAGAAGGCCTAAAAGAGGCATCTGCAATGACCAAACCTGTGGATTGGGAACAAATTATTAACGAAATCCAGAGTGACACGAAGCAAAGAGCGGTAGAAGTAGAATTAACTTTGACTGCTCAAGGATATGCACCAGAGTGGCTCACTAGGTTCGCAAATACCACAGGGGTTATGGTCGCCGAAGGTCACGGGGTTGTACGTGTTAGCAACGATACTCGGCCTTTCCTTTGGAAAGTCTTTTATTATAGCCAGACCATCGGCCTTTGGACGTCAAATGAAAATAAGGAGAAACTTCCTGACCTGCCAACAATACACATAGACTTTCAAGGGTACGACGTTGACCAAGACCTGTTTGATGACATAGCTGATAGACTGGTGGATTGTGCTAATATTAAATTTGAAGAAGGTACTCCAACACTTCAAAGCCTAGAATCCATCATTGAGACACTCTTTTTCCTTGATTACACTTTTGAGAACGCCGAGTCTGTGACTTCCATTGAAAATACAAAAGAGGCTCTCAGAAAAGAGATAAGGGACTCCGAAGGTTGGATAAATTATTACACGAATGCGATTCTTAACATTGAAGACGAAAATGACCGATTTGCTCATCTTAATGGGTTTATTCAAGCAATAAATGATTGCTGGAAGATAGGTCAGACGTATAAATTTAGTTTTATCCCAAACAAACAGCCAGAAATGGAAAGCTAGGAAAGATATGCAAGACGGAAAAACTGAGGCCAAGCTAGAGGACGAGATTGACGCTTCGGAAGGGTTGGCTTCTTTAGCCGATGCCGAGGGTACGAAGTCTCTAGAGGCTTATCTAGCATCTAAGCAAAAGGGAAGAAACAGGGTGTCATAGAGGGGCAAAGCCACTCTAAAATAAAATAATTTCCCCTTCCCCTACTTGATTCTCCAGAGGAAGGGGAAAAAGGGGATAGGGTCACAAAAACAAAGATTGATAATCTGACCGATATACCCTATAATAATAGTATTCATAGCTTTTATAGGAGATTAACAATGCCGGATACGATTAAAAAGACAAGATACTTCCTGGATATAGAACCAGAACTCCGCAACCGGGTTAAAGCAGCGGCGGCTTTGAAGGGCAAAACTATGAGAGGTTGGCTGACCGAGGCCATAATTGCCAAGCTGGAGGATGAGATTGACGCCTCCGATGGCCTGGCATCACTGGCGGATACCGAGGGCACGAAAACGCTTGAGGATTACCTCAAGTCACGGCAGGGCAGTCGTAGACAGGTCAACTAGTGTACAGGGTTGAACTGAGGCGTCACGCTCAACGCGCGCTAGACAAACTGTCAAAGAGCGATTTTCAGGCAGTTATCGAAGCCATTAGGGATTTAGCTGAAACTCCTCGACCAAGAGGCATCGAAAAAGTCAAAAGTACAGGCCTATGGCGAATTAGGCAGGGTGATTACCGGATAATCTACGCTATTGATGATACAGAGCACCTTGTCACCGTGGTACGTGTCGGGCATCGTCGAGAGATATACCGGTCACTATAGCCCCAATAACGAAAGTTTGAAGGAGTCCGCCTTCAAATTAAAAAGAAACAGGGTGTCATAGAGGGGCAAAGCCACTCTAAGAAGCCCCTTCCTTAACCCCTCATATTTCCCCATAGAAATCGTGGGATTCAAAACCGGAGGTGGCCGATGAATCGCCACGACTTTCTTCAATTTTACCAACTTCGCAGCATTATTACCATGCTGTCTAAAGCTACCTGCATCACAAACGCCCGTTCGCCTCCGTCAGCATAGGTAAAACACTGCCATATTCTCCTTTCAGCGGAAATATGATTTTCCGCTGAAGATGAAATCCCAATACGAGGTAAAAATGACAACAGAAAAACCCCAGGATGAAACGATTATCGGCCGCATTAGCGACCTACTTGCCAAAGGGTACACCAGGCAGCAATTGACCAAAGATATGGGGTTTGCCGAGCGCACCGTCGATGCTGCCATAAAGAAAAGGAAACTACTCAGTTCTGTGAATGATGAAGATGATACCCAAAGCCGGACGGAAGGCGACGAATCTCCGAAGAGCGCAAAGACAAACCGCGGAACTGATGGGCGAGACGGTGCTATAGCCATACGCAAAGAGAAGGAGTCAGTTCTTCCGGAGTGGCTGGAAGCCGACGTCGCCGAAATCTTCGACGGCAACCTAAGAGACCGGAAGATATTCTTGGCTGGAATGAGTGTACCAATGATGGGACTCAGGCTCTTTAGCGAATCAATCAAACCGTTAATCGACCTCATGACAACCTGGCAGGAGGGGCAAGCTCGGGCTGCTCGGGCTGCTCAAGGCAGTTCCCTTGAGATAGCGCAAGAAGCCGGTGAAACGGCGGCGACCGCTATGGGGAAATTTCTTATGGAAAACAAGCCCTGGCTTACCAAGACCTCTGACCCGATGAAGGCTATGATGGCGCAGGCCATCCAGCCCCATCTCTCCACCATGCTAGGGCGTATGTTCAGCATGCTCAGCGGAATTACCCAGCCGCCAGGAACAACAATTGCACCAGTACAATCATCCGGGAATATTCCGTCTGGGGGAGCGGCACCAGAGGTACCCGGTCCCGGCCAGGCGAGCGATGAAGAACTCAAGGAGGTGTTCGGCGATGATTAACCCCGAGTCCCAGAGCCAGATTGAATCGTTTAGGCACTTGGCCCAGGGGATGGGCATCAGCGGCGTAGCCTACATCGACTACGACCCGGCAGATGGCTTAATCAGGATAAAAATGAAGGTATCGTCTCCGGAACAGCAGGCCCAGATGACCTCGATCGTTACCCAGGGGCTCGTACAAATTATGCAGATGATGGGTTTGCAAGTTAAGACACATCAGAAAATCGGGGGCTAACCTAGCCAGCCCCAAGTTGGAGCCGAGCTTACGGCAGAAGCAGCAAAACGTCCTGTCAGTAGGCAGCTTCGAGTAACTGTCCTTGAAATAGAAAGGGCGTTCAGATAAAGATGGCGCGATATGAAAGCTTACTTGGAAGTCGATGAGGTAAAGAAATTGGAAGCGGCAGCCGACACCACCCGCGACTGGCTTTTAGTCAGGCTGCTATTTCACCTCGGCGCGAGGGTTTCCGAGGTCTTATCCCTTACCGTCGACAACATAGACTTCAGGCGAGGCACCGTTACTATCCGCCATCTGAAAACCAGAACCAAAGCGTCCTGCGCGAAGTGCGGTAGTAGTCTAGGGCGATCTCACTCATTCTGCCCTAAATGCGGGGAAAAGATAGATGAATTCGTTGCCAAAGAGCAGCAACGCCAGCGCATGAGAACCTTGCCGCTAGACAAAAAAACTCTGGCGGTGCTGGCTGACTATGTCAAAAGGGGCGGCCCGGTTCGCCGAGACGATAAGGACTACATTTTCGAATTCGGCAGGCATCGAGCCTGGCAGATAATCGCCGATCTCGCCAAAAAGGCCGGGTTGCCGAAGGTGGTTAATCCCGAATCCGGCCGTAAGCATAACGTGTCGCCACACCGGTTGCGTGACGCTTTCGCCGTTCACGCTATGCAGCTCAACGATTCTGGCGTTGGGCTAAGGCTTCTGCAGGAACACCTAGGCCATGCCAGCTTCGATACCACCGCGAAGTACCGAAAAATTTCCGGTAAAGAGCACCGGGACTGGTACGACGCACTCTGGCAAAAAGGGAAGAAAGACGATGGACCTCAGGTTAAGGCCTAGTCGCGGCGGTTTCCTCCGGCCGTTTGGCTGCGGGTGGTTTATCCGGGAGTATCTCTTGGGCAACGGGCCTGAGGGGGCGACCAAGATTAACCCTGAGCGGGGCGCTCCGCAGGCGGACATTAACTACGAATATAAAGAGGCTCTTGCGCGGGCTACAGCGCGTGAGCGGGCAGAGCGCATTATTAGCCGGATAGTGTTAAGCGGTGGTGATGTCACCGAGGAAGACGCCGAGGGGATTTATCAGAAAGAGCTAAAAAAGGTTTCTCGGAAATTTACGCATATGCGGTATCACTCGTTCCTGATGTATTTCGGTGTGCTCAAGCGCCTCGGATGGGTGGAAGCCAGCGACCATACCGAAGCATCTGCCATCCAAGACAACTACCCACCGGCTCCTGGGCGCGTCTATTATCGGCTTATGAAGAAGGGCGTTGAGGCCGGGGCGGAGCTATGGGCTAATCCACTATTTGCCCTTTACCCCCAAATCGGCCATAACCACTTGAAGAAAAATTGACCCGACCACCAAAGCCGTTCCCGTTTCTCCGAAAGTACTAAACTGCTGGATTGTTGGGTAACTCTTTACTGTTTCGTTACCTGAGAAAGGGTGTACTGCACCCCATTTAGTCAAGGTATAGCTAAGAGAGTCAGCTGGTTGTTCCGGTACTCCTCCTCATACTTTAACGGTGGCTTGTATCCCAACGCC
>QZJL01000012.1 GCA_003599745.1 Dehalococcoidia bacterium
AGCGAGATCCTCTTCTTCGCCGGGTCGCTGGCGCGCCCGACGCTGCAGGAGGGGCTCGCCGCCCTGGGGGCCCGGGTGCGCCGGGTGGAGGCCTATCGGACCGAGACGGGCGCACCCGACGCCACGGCGGTCCGCACCGATCTGGAGAGAGGCGTGGCGGCGGTCCTCTTCGCCAGCCCCTCGGCGGTGCGGGCGCTGGAGTCCGCCTTGGACGGAGACCTGCGCACGAGCCTGCGCGGCGCGGTGGCCGTGGCCATCGGGCCCACCACGGCGCAGGCGCTCCGCGACGCGGGAGTGACTCGACCGGCGGTGGCCGGGGACGCTTCGATGCAAGGACTCGTGGAGGCCTGCGTGCAGGCCCTGGACGAAGAGAGATGACGAACATGGAGCCGGAGACGATGGCCCCGGGGCCGGTGGCCGGCCGGGCGCTCCTCGAGCGGGCCCGAAGGGTGATCCCCGGCGGCGTGAACTCGCCGGTGAGGGCGTTCAAGGGGGTCGGGGGAACGCCCCGCTTCATCCGTGGGGCCGAGGGCGCCTTCCTCGAGGACGTGGAAGGACGAAGGCTGCTGGACTACATCGGCTCCTGGGGGGTCATGGTCCTGGGGCACGGCCACCCCGCCGTCCGCCAGGCCCTCGCCGACGCCGTTGGACGCGGGACCTCGTACGGTGCTCCCACCGAGGGGGAGATCGTCCTGGCCGAGGCCATCGCCCGCCTGGTTCCCGCCGTGGAGGTGGTGCGCATGGTGAACTCGGGGACCGAGGCCACCATGAGCGCCATCCGGCTGGCCCGGGCCGCCACGGGGCGGAGCCGCGTGGTGAAGTTCCGGGGCGGCTACCACGGGCACGCCGACCCGTTCCTGGTGGAGGCAGGGTCGGGCGCGGCCACCTTGGGGGTGCCCTCGTCACCCGGCGTCCCCCCGGGCACCGCCGCCGACTCGCTGGTGGCCGAGTACAACGACCTGGCCTCCGTGGCGACCCTGTTCGACGCCCACCCCGGCGAGATCGCCGCCGTGATCGTCGAGCCGGTCTGCGGGAACATGGGGTGCGTCCCCCCGGTGGACGGCTTCCTCACCGGGCTCCAACGACTCTGCCGGGAACGCGGCGCGCTGCTCGTCTTCGATGAGGTCATGACCGGCTTCCGCGTGTCCCGCGGGGGCGCCCAGGAGCGCTACGGGATCACGCCTGACCTCACCACGCTCGGGAAGGTCATCGGCGGAGGCCTCCCCGTGGGTGCCTACGGCGGCCGGGCCGACCTCATGCGCATGGTGGCCCCCGAGGGTCCGGTCTACCAGGCCGGCACCCTGTCCGGGAACCCCCTGGCGGTGGCGGCGGGGCTGGCCACGCTCCGCGTGCTGGAGGAAGACCCCGCCGTCTACGAGCACCTGGAGGCGCTCGGCCGCCTCTTCGACGAGGGCTTCGGGGAGATGGGGCGCCGCCTGGGGATCCCCATGCGCTGGTACCGCGTGGGAGGCATGGGCTCCCTGTTCTTCACCGAGGCTGCGGTGCGCGACTGGCCCTCGGTCGCCGCGTCGTCCCGCGCGCGCTTCAACTTCCTCTTCCACGGCCTGCTGGAGGACGGCATCCACCTTCCTCCCAGCCCCTTCGAGGCCTGGTTCTGGTCGTATGCCCACACCCCCGCCGACGTGGAGCGCACGCTCCGTAGCGCGGAGGCCATCCTCACGAGAAAGGACTTCCCGGATGCCTGAGGGGAGGACGCTGTTCGAGCGCGCCTGCCGCGGGGAGCGGGGCGGGCACGCGCCGGTCTGGATCATGCGTCAGGCCGGCCGCTACCTGCCGGAGTACCGGAAGCTGCGCGAGGAGGTGGACTTCCTGACGGCCACCAAGACTCCGGAGGTGGCCGCGCGCATCACGCTCCAGCCCATGGAGCGCTACCCGCTGGACGCCGCCATCCTGTTCAGCGACATCATGACTCCGCTGGAAGGGATGGGCGTGGGGTTGGACTTCGATCCCGGCCCGGTGCTGGAGAGACCGATCCGCTCGGCGGAGGACGCGCGTAGCCTGCGGCCGCTGGATCCCGAGGAAGGCACGCCGTTCGTCCTGGAGGCGATCCGGCTGACCCGCGCCGAGCTGAGCCCCGACCGGGCGCTCATCGGCTTCGCGGGAGCGCCATTCACCCTCTTCTGCTACCTCGTGCAGGGGGGCGGCTCCAAGGACTTCATGGAGGCCAGGAGCTTCCTCCGCCTCGAAACCGAGGCCGCGACGGCGTTGCTCGAGCTCCTGGGCGACTCCATGGTCCGGTACCTGGCCGCCCAGGCCCGGGCCGGCGCCGACGCGGTGATGCTCTTCGACTCGTGGGTGGGGCTCCTGGGGCCCGACAGCTACCGGCGCTTCGTCCTCCCGCTCATGCGGCGGGTCGTCGGGGAGGTCCGCGCCGCTACCCACGTGCCCATCATCTACTTTGCCAACGGCGGGGCCACCCTCCTCCGGGACGTGAAGGAGGTGGGGGCCGACGTCGTGGGCGTGGACTGGACCCTGCCCCTCTCCCGCGCGGTGGCCGAGCTCGGCCCCGACGCCGTGGTGCAGGGGAACCTGGACCCCGCGGCCCTGTTCGCGCCGCGCGACGAGCTGGACCGGGCGATCCAGGGAGTCCTCGAGGAAGGCGCCACCGCCCGCGCCCACGTGTTCAACCTGGGCCACGGCATCCACCGCACCACCGACCCCGACCAGGTGGCGTTCCTCGTGGACCGCGTCCACGAGCACTCCGCCCGCTGACCGGGCCACCACGAACCACGGAACGCGATACCCTCATGTCCCTCGGCGTCCTGTTCATCAACTTCGGCGAGCCCGACGAGCCCACGCTGGAGAAGGTCACGGCCTTCCTGGAGCGGATCTTCCTCCAGAACGCGTCCCTGGAAGGCCACGCCGACGAGGCGGCGAACGCGCGCACGCGGCAGCTCGCCCGGGACCGGGCGCCCGGCCTCCTTGAGGAGTACCGGGAGATCGGCGGCTCGCCCCTGAACGCCCAGTCCGAAGCCCAGGCCGCCGCCTTCGCCGCGGAGCTCGCGAGGCGCGGCGTCGCCGCCCGGGTCTACTCGGCGTACCAGTTCACCGATCCGGCCATCCGCCAGAAGGTGGCCGAGGCCCGGGCCGATGGGGTTCAGACGCTGGTGGCCATTCCTGGCTACCCGCTCTGTGGCCAGTCCACCACGGTGGCGGCGCTGAACGACGTGCGTGCCGCCATGGGGGAGCTGGGGTGGGAGCCCCGGTTCCGGGGGATCGCCGGGTGGCACCACGGCCCGAGGTACCTGCGCCTCCGCGCGGAGCATATCCGCGCCTTCGTCGAGGAGCGCGGCTTGGACCTGAGCGACCCCGACACCCTCCTCTATTTCTCCATGCACGGAACCCCCCTCAAGTACCTGCGGGACGGGAACCGTTACGACCGCTACGTCTTCGAGCACTGTCGGGACGTGGCGGCCGCCCTGGGGGCCGACCGATACGCCGTGGGCTTCCAGAACCACACCAACCGCCGCATCCCCTGGACGCAGCCCGACAACGAGGACCGGCTCCGGGAGGTCACCGAGCGGCGCCTCGTCGTGGCGCCCATCAGCTTCATGAAGGAGCAGTCGGAGACGCTGGCCGAGCTCGACCACGAGCTGAGGGAGTTCGTCGAGGGGGAGCTGGGCAAGGAGTTCCACCGGGTGCCCATCCCCTGGGACCAGGAGGAATTCACCGCCTACATGGCGGATCTCCTCGAGGAGGTCACCGCCGAGGATCCTGCCGCCGGGGGCGTGCTCGGGAAGTGCCGCTGCCGTCCGGCGGACGCCACGTGGTGCACCAACGGGTTCCGGGAGGTACCGCCGAGCCCCTACCTTCCCGCGGGGGCGTGAGGACGCCTGGATGATCGCCGTCGTCGGTGGAGGCATCACCGGCCTCACGCTCGGGTGGGAGCTGGCGCGGCGCGGAGCCGAGTTCGTCGTCCTTGAGGGCTCGGCGCGCCCCGGCGGCGTCATCCGCAGCGCCGAGGTGGAGGGCCGCATCCTGGACTGGGGCCCCCAGCGGGCCCGCCTCACCCGGGGAGTGGCGCGCCTCGTCCGCGAGGTGGGACTGGTGGACCAGGTGGTGGAAGCCCCGGGGGGCCTCGACCTCTTCGTGTTCCGGGGAGGGCGCCTCCGCAAGGTCCCTTTCTCGGCGTCCGACTTCCTCGCCTCGGACGTCGTGAGCCTGGGCGCCAAGCTCCGTCTGGCGCTGGAGCCGTTCACCGCCGGGGCCGACCCCGACGAGCGGGTGGCCCGGTACTTCACCCGCAAGGTGGGGAAGGAGCTCTACGAGACGCTCATCGCGCCCCTGTACGGCGGCCTGTATGGCTCCGACCCGGCGGACATGCGGGTGGGGCTGTCCCTCATCCACGTGTTGAGGGAGTTCGGTGTTCGGCGTTCCCTGATCCTCCCCCTGCTCCGGAGGGGCGGGAGGGTGGATCCGCCGCCCGCCTGCACCTTCCGCGACGGGATGCACGCCCTTCCCCGGGCCGTGGCCGCCGCGCTGGGGGACCGGCTTCGCCTCGAAGCCCCCGTGCGCGCCCTGCGCCCGTCCGGGAGCGGCTGGCGCGTGGAGTTGGACGACGGCGCGCTGGAGGCCGGGGCCGTGGTGCTCTCGGTGCCGGCGCCCGTGGCCTCGCGGCTCCTCGCCGGGGTGGCGCCGGAGGCGTCCCGGGCGGTGGGCAGCCTGCGCTACAACCCCCTGGCCGTCGTCCACCTGGACGCCGACACCGGACTGCGGGGGTTGGGCTTCCAGGTGGCCTTCACCGAGCCCGGACTGCAGCTCCGCGGCGTCACGTACAACGACGCCCTCTTCGGGAGACGGAACCTCTACACGGCCTACCTGGGCGGGGCGCGCCACCCGGAGGTGGCCGAGATGGGCGCCGACGCCCTGGCCGCCAGGGCGGTCGAGGAGTTCCGGCTCTGCACCGGGTACGAGGCCCGACCCCTCGCGGTGGAGCACGAGCGCATGCCCGCCTGGGACGTGACGTGGGGCGCCCTGCAGGGTCTCACGCTTCCCGCCGGGCTCCACCTTGCCGCCAACTGGTGGTCCCGGCCCGGGCTTCCGGGCCGGCTGGCGGAAGCGGAGCGGGTGGCCAGGACGCTGGCCGGCGGCGTCCAAGGGGTGGATCTCCATGGGTGAGGGTGTCGCCTCGGGAGAGATGCGAGGCGAGGGGAGCGGGGCCACGGGCGTCGCCGCCGCCGCCTGGTCCCTCGGAGGCGTCTGCCTCCTCTTCTCCGGGGCCGTGTTCCGCCTGGGTCGGCGCGGCGTGGAGACGGTCAGGGCCGGGCTCGACCCGGAGGAGTGGGCCGCCCTCCTCCTCCTCGTCCTGGTCTTCGTCGTGGGGGAGGGGTGGGGTGCGCTCCAGCGGAAGTGGGTCCCCCGGCTGGTGCGGCGCGCCTCGTGGCTCCGCCACGGAGGCTCCCCGGTGCATCGTGCCCTGGCGCCCCTCTACGGCATGTCCCTCATCGGGGCGCCCCCGGCCGCGCTCCTGAGGGCGTGGGGCGGGACGGCGGCGATCGTCGCGGCGGTGCTCGTGGTTCGGAAGTTCCCCGAGCCGTGGCGGGGAATCGTGGACCTGGCGGTGGCGGCGGCGCTCCTCTGGGGCCTGGGCGCCATCGCGGTGGCGGGGCGACGCTCTCTCGGCAGCCGCGGGCGGCGCACATGACCGAGGGTCCCCGACTCCGCCCGCGCGAGCACGGCGCCTACGCCATGCTGGCCTTTCCCGCCACCTCCGGCCTGGTGCTCGGGGGGGCCTCGTGGGCGGGAGCCGCGTTCATCGGGATGGCCCTGGCGGGGTTCCTCGCCCACGAGTCCGTCCTGGTGGTCCTGGGAGCCCGGGGGGCGCGCGTCCAGGCGAGCCTGGAGGAATAGCCGCTCCCTCTAAGATATCGGAAACAAAGTGAATGCATCATCAATGAAATCATCGTATTCTTTGGCGACAATCATCCTTGCTGCAGGTCTCGGCACAAGAATGAAGTCTTCGATCCCGAAGGTACTGCACATGATACATGGCAAACCGATAATTCACTATGTTGTCGACTCGATAAAGCAACTGAAGTCAGAGAACAACATAGTGGTCATAGGTCCCAAAGGCGATGAGATAAAAAATGCCATTGCTAACTACCATGAAGGACATCCGGTTACATTTGCGGTTCAAAAAGAACCTAAAGGCACAGGTGATGCCATGAAAACGGCTGTCCAGAAACTCAAGGGATTTAGCGGCACTGTACTGGTATTAAGCGGTGATACTCCCCTTATAAGTACATCTACCCTGCAAAAATTCCTGAAACTCCACAAGCAGAACAAAGAGGACATATCCATAATCTCGTTCATTGCAGAAGGCACACATTCTTACGGGAGGATCATAAGAGAAGGTGATCGAGTAAGGGCGATAATAGAGGACAGAGACGCCAACGAAGTACAGAAAAAGATAAAGGAAGTAAACAGCGGTATATATGCAATAAAATCCCATGCATTAAAACTTTTAAAAGAAATAACAATAAATAAGGCAAAAGGAGAGTATTATCTCACCGATATCGTAGATATTGCTGTAAAAAAGGGCTATAAAGTCGGCGCGCATATCCTCGGCAGCGAAACAGAGTTGACAGGCATAAACACACGTGAAGACCTCCATAATGCATGCCATTACCTCAAAGACAGGATTTTATCCGAATGGATGGAAAATGGTGTTTCGTTCATAGATACGTCATCAGTCTTCATACATCCTGATGCAAAAATAGGCATGGATACCGTTATATATCCGAATGTTCATATCGAAGGCAAAACTATTATCGGCAAAGGATGTACAATCTATCCAAATGTAAGAATAGCAGACAGCACAGTCGGAAATTATGTGACTATAAAGGATTCAACAGTAATCGAATCATCGACTATAAATAAAAATGCAACCGTAGGCCCATTCGCACATCTTAGGCCTGGCTCAATAATCGGCCCATCATCAAAGATCGGCAACTTTGTAGAGATAAAAAAATCCGTAATCGGCGAAGGAACAAAGGCATCGCACCTCAGTTATCTTGGAGATGCAGAGATAGGCAAAAATGTAAATATTGGAGCTGGTACAATAACCTGCAACTACGATGGAAAAGAAAAACACAAAACCATAATAGAGGATGATGTATTTGTGGGAAGCGATACGCAGCTCATTGCGCCGGTGAGAGTTGGCAAGGGTGCATACATTGGTGCAGGTTCAACTATCACAAGGAATGTGCCGCCCCTTTCCCTTGCAGTGAGCAGGGCAGACCAAAAACATATAGAGAAATGGGCGTTTAAAAAACAGTCGAAAGGAAAGAGAAAGTAACGTGTGCGGAATAATAGGATATATAGGCAATAAAAATGCCATACCTGTAGTGATGGACGGGCTGAAGCGGCTCGAATACAGGGGCTATGATTCTGCAGGCATCGCATATTTCACTGATAAAAAAATAGAGGTCAAAAGGTGCAAGGGCAAAATCCATGACCTTGAGAACATAGTCAATAAATACAACATCTCGAGCACTCTTGCAATTGGCCACACGCGATGGGCAACCCACGGCAGACCATCCGATGAGAATGCCCATCCCCACAGGTCGGATGGGATAGTCATTGTCCACAATGGAATAATAGAAAACTATGTGGAGTTGAGACACAGACTTCAGGAAGATGGATTCATATTCGCATCAGAGACGGATACAGAAGTCTTGTGCCATCTGATAAACAAGTATTCTAAAAACAACCCTCTCGAAGAAGCAGTACGAATAGCACTGAAAGAAGTTAAAGGCGCCTATGCATTTGCCGTCATCAATGAAAAGGAGCCCGATAAGATAGTGGCAGTAAGAAAGGAAAGTCCCCTTGTAATAGGGCTTGGAGAAGGGGAATACTTTCTTGCATCCGATGTCCCTGCCTTTCTGAGCCACTCTAAGGAGGTCATATTCCTCGAAAATAATGAAATGGCAGTAATGCACAGGGACGGTGTAATCATAACTGACTTCGAGGGAATCCTTTTAAATAAAAATGTAGTTACCATATCATGGAGCCCTTCGATGGCTGAAAAGGGCGGTTACCGCCACTTCATGCTGAAAGAGATATACGAGCAGCCTCGGGCAATAGCAGATACCATCAGGGGAAGGGTTATGCCGGAAAATGGAGAGGTAGCCCTTGAGGAATTCGGCCTCGGTGCAGAAGACATCAAAGCCATAGACAAGGTATTCATTGTTGCATGCGGCACATCGTACCATGCAGGTATTGTGGGCAAATACATGATAGAAGAGATGTCGAGGATACCTGTTGAGGTTGATATAGCCTCGGAATTTAGATACAGAGATCCAATAATAATCGGCAACACTCTTTTCATAGCAATAACACAATCAGGAGAGACAGCAGACACCCTTGCAGCAATAAGAGAGGCCAAAGCGCTTGGTGCAAAGGTACTGACCATATGCAATGTAATAGGCAGCACTGCATCCCGCGAATCCGACTTTGTATTTTATACACATTCGGGACCCGAAATAGGAGTGGCATCCACAAAGGCATTCACTACACAGATTGTAGCCTTGTATCTTCTGGCAATAGCACTTGGCAAGGTCAGGGGAATTTTATCCGATGAATCCTCATCCATGCTTATAGAGGAACTCCTCCACCTTCCTGCAGGCGTAGAACATGCACTGGAACTCGATGGCGAAATAAATGCTATAGCAAAGGAGCTTTTCAAGGCAAAGGATTTCCTGTATCTCGGCAGGGGAATAAATTATCCTATAGCGCTGGAGGGCGCATTAA
Organism: Dehalococcoidia bacterium; assembly: GCA_003599745.1. Lineage (GTDB taxonomy): Bacteria > Chloroflexota > Dehalococcoidia > Dehalococcoidales > SURF-40 > SURF-40. Next base: position 8,773 of record QZJL01000012.1, read on the forward strand.
AATTAAAGGAGATATCATACATCCACGCAGAAGGCTATCCGGCAGGCGAGATGAAGCACGGCCCCATTGCACTCATTGATGAAGAGGTGCCTGTTGTTGTCCTTGCCCCTTCAGGAAAGCTGTATGAAAAGGTTTTATCCAACATGGAAGAGGTAAAGAGCCGGGGGGGCACTATAATAGCCGTTACTTCAAAAGATGGCGAGGCTGCAAAGAAACTTTCCAGATACTCCATTTCCATAAATGGAAGCAACAATTATTTAAATACGGTGCTGCTCACAATTCCCCTTCAGATCCTTGCGTATCATGTTGCTGTTTTAAGGGGTTGTGATGTGGATCAGCCGAGGAATCTGGCTAAAAGCGTAACGGTAGAGTAGTTAATAGTTTATTATTCATAGATTTTAAAGCTATAAACTAATAACTATGATAATCAACCATGAACAATGAACCTATTAATATGCTATAATAAAGGAGAGCAAAATGGCAAAAGATGTCTTATTAGAAGAACTCAATCCCCAACAAAAAGAGGCCATACTGTATTCAAAAGGACCTCTTCTCGTACTTGCAGGGGCAGGCAGCGGTAAGACAAGGGTAATAACCCATAAGTTTGCCTATCTCTCTAAGAAGAAGAAATACCGTCCATCATCCATCTTCACGGTCACCTTTACCAATAAGGCTGCAAATGAAATGAGAGAAAGGATCTCCCGCTTTGTTGAGCATGATATGAAGCAGTCATGGATAGGGACATTCCATTCACAGTGCAATAAGATACTCAGAAGAGAGATAAAGGCACTGGGATATAAATCTGACTTCTCCATATATGACGATGACGACCAGTGCAATCTAATAAGGCACATACTAAAAGAATTAAAAATATACGAGGCACTTTACAAAGGCGTTGCCTCACGGATAAGCATACTTAAATCATCATTAGTTTCTCCAGAAGAATTCCTGTCTCAGGGAGACGGCTTCAGCTTCGACGAGAAACTCGGAAGGGTATACCTGAAATATCAGGATGAACTGAAGAGATGCAATGCACTCGATTTCGATGACCTGATAATGCTCACCGTGAGATTATTCGAGGAGAATCCAAAGATACTTGCCAAATACAATGACATGTTTCCATACATCCTCGTGGATGAATTTCAGGATACAAACCATGCGCAGTACAGGCTCCTGCAGTTAATGGCAGGGCATAAGAATATCTGTGCAGTTGGTGACGACGACCAGAGCATATACAAGTTCAGAGGTGCCGATGTAAGCAACATCCTGAATTTTGAAAAAGACTTCCCTGATGCAACGATTATCAAGCTTGAACAAAATTACAGGTCAACACAGAATATCCTCGATGTCTCGGGTGCGGTAATATCCAGAAATCCCCAGAGAAAACCGAAAAAACTCTGGACAGAAAAAGGCTGCGGAGAAAAGGTCTTCTACTGCAGGCTCAACTCAGAGGAAGAAGAGGCAAGATACGTTGCACGCACCATAAAAGACCTCTACCTGAAGGGCAACTTTGAATACAGCCACTTTGCAATCCTTTACAGGATAAACCTCCAGGCAAGGGCAATAGAAGACGCCTTGAGAGAAGAAAATATCCCTTACCATGTGATAAGCGGCGTGAGCTTCTATCACAGGCGTGAGATAAAGGATATTATCTCGTACATGAAAATAGCCCTTAACAACGATGACAATGTAAGCCTGAGAAGGATAATAAACAGCCCTCCTCGAGGCATAGGGGCATCCACCATATCGAAGATAGAGCAGGAGGCAAAGAAAAATTCTGTCAGCCTCTTCGTTGCCATAAAACTGATGCTAAAGTCCAATAGCGTGGCATCGTCCATTAAAGACAAGTTGAGCGAGTTCGTGAAAATCATGGAAGGCATATCATCGACCCATCACAAAACCGCCGCCGATATGCTCAAAGATATTGTGGAAAAAACAGGCTATATAGAAGACATCGAGGAGGAAAGGCTGCAGAACATACTGGAACTGGTATCCTCGGCAGAGAATATATCTGTCAAGGACTTTGCAGACAGGGTATCCCTCGTATCAACAACTGACGACACCTCTAAAAAGATGTCTGTATCTCTCATGACGCTTCATAGCGCAAAAGGGCTCGAATTCCCTGTGGTCTTTGTCACAGGCATCGAAGAAGGCATCCTCCCCTATTTCAAGGCAATCGATGACGTCTCTGAAATGCAGGAAGAAAGAAGGCTATTCTATGTTGGCATGACAAGGGCAAAAGATATCCTTTGTCTTACAGCCGCAAAGAGAAGGAGACTCTATTCAAAAGTCCAGGAACAGGAGCCTTCAAGATTCTTGCAGGATATTCCAAAGGACTGCTGCCACTGGATAGAAAAGGTCCAGCAAAAAGCAGAAACAGCGCCTGAGCCTGTAAAACTGTCGCCTAAAAGGCCTGCTGCTGCATATGTTGTCGGATGCAGGGTAAAACATCCGTCATGGGGAGTTGGCGTGGTCAGGGACTGCTGTGAAGAAGGAAATGATACAAAATTGACTGTAAACTTCCCTGGTATCGGAATTAAGCGTCTTGCTGCAAAATACGCAAATTTAGAAAGGCTATAGGCAAGAGGCGACAAAAGGAAGATAAAAAATGAGAATAACAAGTGAAGATGTTAAACACATTGCCAGCCTTTCACGGCTCTCCATGTCGGATAATGAGATAGATATCTTCAGCGGACAGTTGAGCTCGATAA
>QZJL01000004.1 GCA_003599745.1 Dehalococcoidia bacterium
TTCTCTCCCGACTATAACCTCTACATAGTCAGAAGTGGAAGTATGGAGCCAGCCATTAATACGGGTGATGTGGTGATTGCCGGTCCAGCCGGTGCCATTGGTGGCATCAAACCAGGCAGCATCGTCACTTATGAATCGGGTCAAGACGTGATTACTCACCGGGTAGTATCCATTGACGGCGATACCCTGATAACCAAAGGAGATGCAAGTGAAGACACTGACTCCCGCCCGGTCCAACTCTCTCAGGTCAAAGGCAGCTACCTCTTTAAGATTCCCTATATTGGTTACTTTACCAGTTTCCTGAGAACCAGACTAGGTTGGTTTCTGGCAATCATATTGCCAGCTATAGTCCTGGCTGGTTTTCTTGTAAAGGATATTATCAAGGAGGCATTAAAAAGTAAACATCGTGTTTTTAACGTCATGAAGACTGACATATCTGTTAATAATACGGCAAAGAGAAACGACCCTTGAAGGCAATTTTAATAGAAGCCTTGCGGGGTTACAACTATCCCGAAATGAAAGCGGTCGACGGGAAGACTAAACAGAAAATGGCTAAATCGGAAAAACATTAATAAAAGGAGAATAAGATGAAAAGAATAATTGGTTTAACACTTGCGCTCTTGCTCATGATTGGCATTATTGGCGCCGGCACCCTGGCTGCCTACAGAAATACAGAACCCAGCCCTAACAATGCCTTCGCCGCTGGCACGCTAAATCTCATAGTAAACGGGGTTGATGATGGCGTTGGCATAGCGGAATTCACAGTAACCAACGCTAACCCCGGTCAAACCGGCGCGGGCACCTGGACCCTGGTCAACGCGGGAGATCTCGCCGGGTATATCGACACGGAGAACATCACAGTTACCAACGCCGAAAACTACAATGCCGCAACTGATCAGGCAGAAGCAGTTGATGATGCGGATACTTCCGACCTCACTGGAGGCGGTGAATTAGCTGCCAATATGGATGTTGTACTATTCGTAGATGATGGCGCCGGTACCCCAGCTAATGCTAACAATGGAGTATTGGATGCAGGCGAGGTAACTATCTACTCCGGTAAGTTGAGCGGTATTGCCTCTGCTTACGACCAGAACCTGGCACTGGCTGCTGGCGCTACTACCTATATCAGCATGACCTGGAGCGTTGCCTTAGCAGTCGACAACACAATTATGGGCGATAGCGCAACCCTTGACCTGATCTTCGAATTAGCTCAGACCACGGGTCAGTAATCATTGTCATGCATAAAGTGAATCAGAATATCCTTGTCGAGGTGAAAGGTAACATAATCACCTTACTTATACGGGGTGGGGACGAGTGAGTTCCCGCCCCGGGGTAAGAGTCACCTGAACACCGATGTAACGGTAACTGCTGCTTCAATTTAACACTCGAAACCCTCAGTGAAGGCAGTTCCTGTAGAGAGAAATCGTTTGAGAGGACCCCATGAAGTCGAGATGGTTCCTTGTCCTAGTGGTAATTCTTGGGCTGGGTCTATTTTCCAGTCTCTCCGTTCCGGTAGCCGCAGCAGCAACCCCGAGTATTAAATTGGTGCTTGGAGGTACCGGGGCAACGCCCTGGGCGATAGGGCCTATTGCTCCCGGCGATAATGGAACCAAATCCGTTACCCTGAGCAATACCGGTTTTAATAGTGGTGTCGTCACCATCTGGATAAGTGACATCGTTAATAGTGAAGGTGCTAACCCACAATCGGAAACCGGCGATATGGCAGAACCCGGTGAACTCGGTGATTATATACTTTTAAATGTCTCCGGTGCTAATCTATCTACCGATTTCATCCTGCCGGCGAAAATTAGCGACTTCCCCCAGAGTGATAACGACACCAAACACATTTATCTTAACCCCCTCAACGCCTTCAGTACCTTAAACCTGCAATGGGAGTGGCGGCTGCCACTGGAGACCGGTGACGACGTTCAGGGGGACAACCTGTCTTTTACCATAAATTATATGCTCGAGGAAGTTCCTCCATTACCATTACCCCCTCCATCACCGCCACCTTCATCGGGGGGAGGAGAAGCCCCTCAGGCGAATACTAGCGTGGGTATTATGATGACCGACCCATCCGACATGGTTGTCGGCACTACCGGGAGCTATACCATAACCGCGACCAATACCGGGGAGACTGCGCTTAATGACGTGGTGGTCACGGGATACCTCTCTGAGTTTCTTAACTTCCTGAGTTCTGTTCCGCCGGGTACTGTTATCGGGAACCAGATTACCTGGAGCCTGGGCTTCTTGAATATAGGAGAGACTAAGGAAATCACAGTCATCCTGGGTGGTGTGAAGACAGGCACAGCCGTTGTCACAGTTGTTATGACCACACGCGAAGGTATTACCTCGACTTTTAGTCTGAACGTTACGGTATTGGATGCGCCTGGGGTGCCAGCACCAGCTTCGACACCAGTACCAGCACCTTCTCTACCACCGGCACCAGTACTACCCCAGGCGGCTCCGGACAATAAGTCTCCTTTTACCACTGAGACTTTACCTCTAGTAATACCCGCACCATCGGGAACACCAGAAGATATGAGCGTCTGGCTGATACCCGCCATTCTGGCAGTAATCGGTGCGGCTGCCCTGGTTTATTACATCGTTATCATAATGACGAGGAGACGGTTGAGATGGGATTGGAAACTAAATGTCTTGACGGCAGGTGCCGTCAACGTTATTGCACAAACTGCCGAACAGCGGACCCTCTATGCCGCCAAGCATCAGAAGCGTGTGGCTGAACTTGCCAGCGCCATCGCCCGAGAGATGAACCTGTCAAAGAAACTGGGCGGTACTGACATGCTCCTCAAAGCCAGAATTCTAGCCGTAGCAGGTGTGGTAGAAACGATGGCATACACGGTGAAAAGAACATCCTTACCCAGACGTCACCGTCCGGCGATTGACCTGGATAAGATACTGGAAGAAATTAAGCGGAACGGCGGCGCTCTCTATGACTCCGAAGCGGTCAAGGCTTTCGTGAGGCTTTTTGAGCGGGGCAAGTTCGGATTCCAAACAAATTATGATTAGGAGCTAAAAGCGAAGGAGCCGTATGGAACGGTTGTTATGAATAAGATACTTGGCTTAAGTCTGGCTTTTATTATGTTTGTTGGTCTGATAGGTGTAGAAACTTCCGCCTATTCTATCAACAATGAGCCCTCCAGCAATTCATTTGTAGCGGGTACTTTAGCCCTCAAAACTAATGATTTGGATGGTGTAAGCCAAACATTGTATGCCACCAGCATGTCGCCGGGCGCTACTGTTGGACCTTCCACCATTATGCTGAAGAACGCCGGTACTGCCGATGGTGCCACTCTGGATATCGTTTTGTATTACGAGACGAATGATGGAAGCCCTAATACTGTTGATAAAACGGCTGATGAGGTGGCTGCCATGATGGAAGTTATGACCCTCAACTACGGAGGCTCTGACCTTCTCGGCAGCATCAGCGATGTAAACAGTAACCTCTATAAAGATGTGTATGACCTGAAGAATTCCGACTTAACCGGGCTAAGCGGCATAGACGCTTCAGCCACCAAGGACTTCATCATATCCGTCCGTTTAAGGAATGAGACAGAAAACAACTTTCAGGCTGATGGAATCACTATAACGATGACATTTACTCTGAAACAGTGAAATGAAAAATATTATAAGGTTCAAGCGATGATGAAAAGTAAAACAGGGCTCATCCTGCTTACATTCATAGTGCTGATTTTCCTGGCATACAGCGGGACAGGCACCAGCGGCTCCTTTATCAACGAGAAAAACTCTACTGACAACGTTCTTCGAATTAAGGATGCACCTCTCTTTGGGTCGGCCGATAATTTCACGGTTTTGGCTTACTCCACGGTCACCAATTCCGGTGCTACCGCGATTACAGGGGACATTGGTGTGAGCCCCGGTACTTCGGTGATTGGATTCCCGCCAGGAACAGTGAACGGGACGATACACGTGGCCGATGCAGCCGCAGCCCAGGCTCAACTTGACGTGACCATCGCATATAATGATGCCGCCGGACGAATACCAACTGCTCCTGATGAGGTGACTCTCGGCGGGCGAACTCTGGCAGCCGGCGTCTATCACGGAGGTACGCTTTCTCTAACCGGGACACTTACTCTCACGGGCGACGCGAACGCAGTTTGGATTTTCCAGGCTGAGTCCACACTGGACACGGCAGATGGTAGTCAGATTGTCCTGAGCGGTGACGCCAAGGCTGCCAACGTCTATTGGAAAGTCGGCAGTTCAGCGACTCTTGGAGCGAACTCTACCTTCAAGGGAAACATAATGGCTTACGCATCCATCACGGTTAATTCCGGCGCTAATCTGGAGGGCAGAGTTTTGGCACAGACGGGCGCGGTTACACTAAATGCCAACACCATTACAAAGCCTAACCCGTAAGGCATATGAGGTATTCAAAAAGGGAAAGTAAAGTAATTGAGGAGAAGTGAAATGGAATTTAAAACATTTGTAGCCGGAGCAGTCATTGGTGGAGTTATCGCTTTGCTCTATGCCCCTAATTCGGGCAAAAAAACCAGAAAACTAATTAAGGACACGGCGACTGAATTCGTGAATGAAGTCGTGGACACAGTCAAAGAAGAGACCAGCGGAGTTATAGACACGGTTAAGGAGGCAGCATCTGGGTCAAGCCGAAAGGGACAGGCGGCGGTCAAGGCACTAAAAAGCTAAAAGACCATATTGGCGATGGAAACCATTGGCTCTAACTGAGTGACGTGGTGCTTGTGCAGTACATAGTAACGGGTAGACCAGTTACAACGCAAAGGTCTTAATTTACCCATCGCCGATGCCAGGGACTATCTTGTCTCACCGCCCGGATGATGGCAGTGGGGGTTAGATTTGAGCACAGTTAACGCGGTAATCAGAAGGCACTGGCGGCTCGTAGTTTTCATACTGGGGCGCTAATGGCTCTAATAGCGTACTTCGACAGGTAAAGATTTAACCATAATATACACGAAGGGGAGATATGAAAAAAATATTGTGTTTGTTAGCTGCTATTTCTTGTATTTTTGTATTTGCATCCTGTTCGTTTATTGGCATTGACAGTCCTACAGCTACTACGGAAACTGTTCCTTCCAATTATCCGGACAGTGTTGTTTATAAAATAGGATTATCAAATGAAACCTATTTATGCTCTAGTTTCAATGTCAGTAATACTGATGCTGAGATCTCTCTTCGCTTAAATGACGCATATTCACTTTCCTCTGATGGAAAGATTACCTGGATAGGGAAAGAGAAAGAAATATCGGTAGTTAAAATAGAGAAGATATCTAAATAAGCAGAGGGAATAATACAGCGGTAAATATAAATAAAACAAGGAGGTCAATATGTTGTCTTTACTCTTGATCATTGGTATTATCCTCTTTATCTTGTAGATACTAGGTTTCTCTTTACACTTCCTAGCAGGTCCACTCCTCTGGATTATACTCATTATTGGGATTATCTTCCTGATTATCTGGCTGGTGCCGACAGTAAGAAGAAGAAGGTAGCCTCAGATAATTTTCAACACCCGATGAGGATATTTTGTCCAGATGGCGGCAAATACCCTCCAATGAAATGTCTGGTTTACCCACATGATCGACCGCCGAGTGTAGGTATAAAAGGTAAGAAGGGCACACGAAAAGGTCAAGGAGCCAAGAGTGGAGGGGCAAAAAGGCGGATGCAAGTAGACCGAGAAATGAGATGTGCCGTCACTATGATCTGTTAGCTATTCGAAGGTGTCGGTTGACTATGATGGCATGGTTTAATTTTATTGTAAAGAAAAATCAAGAAATCTTAAGCGGAATCTAGTGAAATAATGTATCAAAGGAGGTACAGATATGACAATGGAAAGACGGATACTGGATAAGGGTCTAACGCCCTGGCAACCATTGAGGGAAATGGAGGAAGTGGGACGGCGCTTTGAGGATGTCTTTGGCCGGCCGTTTTTGCCCGGAATCTGGAGAGCTTTTCCTTCGGAAGAGATGGTATGGGCACCTGCCATAGATGTCATTGAAAAAGAAGACAGTTTCTTGGTCAAGGTAGAGTTACCTGGGGTGAAGGAAGAGGACGTAAATGTAACGGTCACAGGCGGTACGCTAACCATTGAAGGTGAGAAGAGTGCAGAGTCCGAAGTCGAAAAGAAAGGCTATTACTACAGAGAGGCTTCCTATGGTAGTTTTTCCCGATCGATAACTATACCACCTACAGTAGACGCCAGTAAGATTGAAGCTAGTTATGATAAAGGAGTCCTCGGGATCACCATTCCGAAAGCTCCTGAGATCAAACCAAAAAAAATAACAGTAGCTACCAAGAATAAGGGAGAGACAGTGAGTAAGAATAAAAAGGACACGACTGGTAAGAAGTAGGCACCCTTTTGTCAGCCCCCTGTGCGAGAGTGAGGATAGAATGAGGCAAACTCAATAAAGAGAGAACACTATGTATATCCAAATAAATACCGATAACAACATCGAAGGTAGCGAATCCTTGATTGATCTGATCAGTGGTAAAGTGGAGAGCGCCCTGAGCCGATTTAGTGATCACGTTACGCAAGTAAACGTTCACCTGAGCGACGAGAACAGTGACAAGAAGGTCGGCCGTGACGCCATGCGTTGTATGATCGAAGTACGCGTCGAAGGCCTTCAGCCCATTGCGGTCACTCATCAGGCAGTGACATTAGTCCAAGCCGTTGATGGCGCGGCAGCTAAGTTGGCCGGATTGATTGAGAGCACCCTCGGTCGGCTACGCGATAAAAAAGGTCGTCGCAGGGCTAACCTAACTCCACCTGAACCAAACCTTAGAGAGGATTTATGAGCGACACCGCCGGCAACCTTTTGTTTCAAAACACTGATGATGAACAACATCGCCAGTATATATTCAATGCCCTATCCAAATCGTACCATGTTCGTTATAAAGAATGAGTAATGCAAAAGGGGAGGAACCACGCTATGAAAAAGAAAGGGCTCTATGTTCTTTCTATTATAGTTCTGGCTATCATGCTGGCTTCTGCCGGCTGTGGCCCAAAACAAATTCAACCTAGCATCGAGGGCGGCTTGCCTAAGTTCACCTCGGAAGAAGAGCTGGTTAGCGCCTTCACCGAAGCGCTTAACCAGGGCAACTATTACGCCGAGGGAGGCCTGATAAATAAAGACATGGCACAAGCGCCTGCTGCGGAAGATGCAGCCGGCGGTGAAACTTCCAGCATCGCTTACTCCGATACCAATGTCCAGGTAGCAGGTGTAGATGAAGCCGACATCATTAAAACAGATGGCAAATACGTCTATGCCATGGCTCATAACAGTCTTTATATTGCCCAGGCTTATCCGGCAGAATCGGCCCGGATCATTGCTCATGTCACCATCCCGGAATTCAACCCCCAGGAATTCTTCATCGATGGAGACCGGTTGATGATGTTCGGTTCAACTTACTATTCTTCCAATGACCCGCTTGCCCCTGAACAATCAGTTGATTCGGCTATTGCCGAACCTGGTATTGCAGAGCGAGGTTTCGGCACCATGCCTTATCCAGTCCAGGGTAACTTGGTATCCATCAAGATATACGATATCAAGGACCGCTCAAATCCCAAACTATTAAGAAGCGTTGATATCGAAGGTAATTACCTGACCTCACGCAAGATCGGATCCGACGTCTACTTTGTAGTAAACTCCTTTCCGAGCTTTACCCTTTCTGACCCTTCTGCCATAGACATCATCCCGGGGTATCGGGAAACTGTCGGCAATGCTAAGCCGTCCAGTGACTTGAAGCCTATCGCGAACTACAGCGAAATAGGCTATATCCTGCCGCGCCAGGCGGGCAACTTTATTACTGTGGCCTCTTTGTCGATGGCCGACGAGGCTGGAACAATGGGCAAGACTGTCGTCGTCGGCAGCGGTGAAAACGTCTATGCCTCGCTAGCCAACCTCTATATCGCACAGACCTCCTGGCCTGCGTATAGTAATATCGGCCAGCCGGTAGCAGATGAGGTACAGAGCACCGTAATCACTAAATTTACACTGTCCGGCAGCACGGTGACGTATGCTGCCACCGGTAAGGTAAAGGGCCATATCCTGAACCAGTTCGCTATGGACGAGTACGACGGTTACTTCCGCATAGCCACCACCATCAGCGGCTATGTGGATAACCGCGATACCTCTACCAATAACGTCTACGTTCTGGATAACGCCCTTGAGGCGACCGGATCCCTTGAAGACGTAGCTCCCGGGGAGAGCATCTATGCTGTCCGTTTCATGGGTAAACGGGCTTACCTGGTTACCTTCCTGCACATCGACCCCCTCTTCGTAATCGATCTGTCCCAGCCATCGGCGCCCCAGATTCTGGGCAAGCTGAAAATACCCGGCTATAGCGACTACCTGCAACCTTACGATGAGACGCACCTGATTGGCATCGGCAAGGAGGTGGATGCCAGCATTGACGCCGACCTGATTCACACCGAGAATGCGATATACTATACGGCGATACAGGGTGTTAAGCTGGCTCTCTATGATGTGAGCGATGTTGCCAATCCGATTGAGGTTTACAAAGAGGTCATCGGCGATCGAGGTACCGAGAGTCTGGCTGCTCAGAACCATAAAGCGTTTCTTTTCGATAAGGAAAAGGGCATTGTTGTCATCCCCGTTACCGTGGCTCAGTTACAGCCCGGTCAGCCCAATAACTCACAGGGAGAGTATGTTTTTCAGGGTGCTTATGTATACAATATGACACTGGAAGACGGGTTTAACCTTAGGGGTAAAGTCACTCACTACGATACGAACGAGGCTTTCCAGAAGAGCGGCGAGTATTTCTACGGAGGGCAGAGTGACATCACCCGCAGTATATATATAGGTAACGTCCTATATACTTTGTCCGAGAGTCGACTGCAGTTAAACGATCTTACCAGCATGGTAACCCTACGAGTACTACCATTCGATATGCAGTAGGCAATACTACCAAATATCGCCTTGTTAAACCAGTAAGCTCCGCTTGGAAACGGAGCTTACTGGCCTTTATAGGCATTAGCCAAAATGTGATTTCACCTTTTACTACTTTGATTACCTTTGAACGAACCTGGGATGTTTGTCCAGCCGTGCTTACTCGTGGTTGATACCGTTTAGCTTCGTCATTTAGCTCAATATCAGGGATACAGGAATCTATTTTGTCTTTGTATCTCGGAGAGAATTAATAGTCTTCCTCCTCTTGATGATGTTGAGTATGATAATAGTAAGGCTGCTGACTATGAGTGCACCGGCCACTCCCCAGACAACCATTGCGTATTCCCTCGCTTCAGTCTCCAGAGTGCCAGTGAAAAGTCCTGATTGGGCTGCAACGGCAAGACCACTGAGGCCGAGTACTATGGCACCAAGAATCAAGGCTAAGCCCATTCTCAATGAAGGCAATCGCATATGCAAATTATAGCATAGTGGAGATTTATATAAGCTACATATTATGATCGGGATGCCACCATGGCCCAAAAGTGAGAAGACCTTCTTCTCATCTCATTCGAAATAAATGTCACATGAGTTATTGTTCAATATAGCTAAAAAGGTCCGCCAGATTTCACGCTTGAAGCCTAGGCGTGAAACTCTTGAGTAAAAAAGGGCAATTCTTATATAAGTATAACTTTAACAGCCGAATAATAAAACGCCCGGTCGCGGGCCACAAACCGATCCGGGCGCAATGTAATGGATTCTTAGCTACAGATTAACGATTCTGTTTTGTATCTTTGGAGTCTGTTTGCTGTTTTGAGCTCTCTTCTCCTACACACTCTTCCCAATCATCTGGTCGTTCGTCAAATCCACGCGACTGCCATTGCCCTAAAATACAAAGACGCGAAATGCACGTCATGTCTGAGACAGATTTACACTTATTCCTTGAATACGCTAAAGACAGTCCTTATTATACCTTGTTCTACACTGGTCTATTTACCGGCATGAGGCGAGCTGAGTTATTAGCTCTTAGATGGTCTGATATCGATTTGGAGCTATGCCAGATATACGTAAATCGGAGTATGCAATATATCCGAGGGGACGATAAAAAGAACCGAATAATTTTCAGGGAACCAAAAACAGCTAAGAGTAGGCGATTGATCGCTCTTTCACCGAGTACTGTCATCGCACTGAGAGAGCATAGGGTAAAAGATACTGATTTGAGACAGTCTTTAGGGTATGCTCCTCCATCAGATGATGACTTGGTATTCAGTCACTATGACGGCTCGCCATTATTGCCGAGTAGTGTAACCCATGCGTGGATAAAGCTAGTAAGGCGTTGTGGCTTACATGGAATACGTTTGCACGATGCACGCCATACTCATGCTTCATTGCTGCTAAAGCAGGGTGTTCATCCCAAGATAGTTCAGGAGAGATTGGGACATGGTTCTATTCAAATCACTCTTGATACGTACAGTCACGTGGCTCCTGGACTGCAGCAGGCTGCCGCTAATAAGTTTGACGATATTGTATTACCAAAGGTAGCCCCGGTAAGTCAGGAACGGTAACCCAAAATCGATTTGTGCCAAATTTGTGCCATTTAAGAAAAAGCCCTTATGCCATCATTAACATAAGGGCTTTTTTAGCTTCAAAAAGTGGTGGGCGGTAGAGGACTTGAACCTCTGACCCCCTGCGTGTAAAGCAGGTGCTCTAACCGGCTGAGCTAACCGCCCGGAGAGGTGGCGCGCTTGGCGGGGCTCGAACCCACGGCCTCAGCCTCCGCAGGGCTGCGCTCTATCCAACTGAGCTACAAGCGCTTACTTGATGGTGCCGAAGGAGAGATTTGAACTCTCACGCCCTTTCGGACACTACGCCCTGAACGTAGCGCGTCTGCCATTCCGCCACTTCGGCACACATTAGGATTATAGCTATCGGCTTGGGTGAGTGTCAAACGAATTAAAGCCGTTCTTTAGCTCCGGGAGCCGAAGATGGCGGTGCCGAGGCGCACCATGTTAGCGCCTTCCTCGATGGCGACGCGGTAGGAGTCGGTCATGCCCATGGAAAGATATTTCATCTCGACGCCGGGCAGTCGCAGACCCGACAGGTAATCGAAGAGCTTTCGCATGCGGGAGAAGTAGGGTCTTATATTTTCAGGGTTGGAAGAATAAGGCCCGATGGTCATCAGCCCGGCGAGGTGAAGGTTTTTCATCTGGCTTATCGCCTGCGCCAGGGCGGGGGCGTCTTTAGGTAAAATGCCGCTTTTCTGGGGTTCGCCGCCGCTGTTTATCTCGATGAGCACCGGCATAACTTTGCCGATTTCGGCGCAACGCCGGTCAATCTCGCCGGCGAGGCTAACCGAGTCAACCGTCTGGATGAGGTCAAACAGCCCTACCGCCTTCTTGACCTTGTTTTGCTGGAGGTGGCCGATGAAGTGCCACTCGGCCTGGCGGCCAATTATCTCGTAAGACTTTTCGGCTTCCTGGACGTAGTTCTCGCCGATGATTTTCGCGCCGGCCCGCACCGCGGCCAGC
>QZJL01000073.1 GCA_003599745.1 Dehalococcoidia bacterium
GTGATTTTTCATCAGGAGTTGAATGCGCCTGACCTGGCGAGTCACCACACTTCTGCTCCGCTTGTGGGCCTCGGCGAAGCTCGTGGATAGATGATCCAACTCGAACCCGAAAGTTCGCCCTCTCGAGAGGAGATGAACGACCTCCGCATTCTGGAGCAGCGACTTGGTGGGGACGCAGCCCCAGTTCAAGCAGACACCCCCGAGGTTCTCTTTCTCGACCACTGCGGTACGGAGTCCCAATTGGCTCGATCTGACTGCAGCCACATACCCTCCGGGGCCGCCTCCCAGGACAACAACATCAAACTCTTTCACGGTCATTCCCTCCGAGGTGGGTAGATTCTGTCCGATATGTGCGTCTCATCGTCTCCTCAAGAAACCATCAGAAAAAGAGCGTGGGCAGCCAGGTGGCCATTTGAGGGAAAATGACCAGGAGCACAACCAGGAGCATCATGCACAGGAAAAATGGAAAAATTCCCCTGAATACGGTGAACATCGGCACTTTTCACGCCCACGCCGGTTCTCCCGGCTACGATTTTGGCCGCCCTGTCTCCACTTTTTTCCTTAAAAGATGGTTCAGCCGGCTTGATGGCCGCATCGCGGTATCGCGGCCGGCACAGCAGTTTGCCAGCAAATACTTCCCCGACGACTATACCATCATCCCCAACGGCGTTGACTTAGAACACTTTTCCCCCGACGTGGCGCCGGTTGAACGCTTCAGCGATGGCAAGCTCAACATTCTTTTCGTGGGCCGGTTGGAAAAACGCAAGGGTCTGAATTACCTGCTGGCAGCCTACCGGCGTGTAAAGAAAGAGATGCCCGAATGCCGTCTAATCGTGGTCGGCCCCGGTACCCGCCTGCGGAGCAAGTACGAAAAAACGGTATCTCACGAAGACATCAAGGACGTGGTCTTCGTAGGCCGTGTGAACCACGAAGAACTGCCCCGCTATTACCAGACCGCCGATGTCTTCTGCTCCCCGGCGACCAGCCGTGAAAGTTTCGGCATTATCCTGCTCGAAGCGATGGCGATGGGGAAGCCCGTCGTCGCTTCCAACATCGAAGGTTACGCCAGCGTCCTTACCGGTGGCGAGGAAGGGCTGCTCGTCCCGCCCAGGGACATCAAACAACTGGGCGACTCGCTTTTAACCCTGCTAACCGACCCGGCGATGCGCCGCCAGATGGGCGAAAAAGGCCAGGTTACCGCCGCCAGATATAGCTGGCAGCACGTTGCGCGGCAGGTTTGCGAATACTACCAGAAAGTGTTGAAGCAGGCTTCGACCGGGTCACCATAAAACCGGCTGTCCGCCTTAAAAAGAAAGTGCCGACTGATGGCCAAGCTTTCTGAGATTAGAAAAGCCGTAAGTTACCATTTGGTAACGCCGCTGGTGAAGCCGTTGGCCTCGCTCGGAATTTCGCCTGACGCCCTGAGCTGGACGGGCTTCGGGCTTGCGCTGGTAGCGGCTTTTCTCATAGCCAGAGGTTATCTCCTTGCCGGCGGTATCATGGTGCTGGTAGCCGCTAGTTTCGATATGCTCGATGGCGCGCTGGCGCGCCACACCGGCAAGGTGAGTCGTTTCGGCGGCATCCTCGACTCCACGTTAGACCGTCTCTCGGAAGCTACCCTCCTGGTAGGTATCCTGGTGCTTTTTTTGACACACGGGGATAATAGCCGCCTTTTCTGGCCGCTCTCACATAACTGGGCAATCGTAATTCTGGCGCTGGTCTTGATTTTCTCGCCGCTGGTAAGCTACCTCCGGGCCAGGGCCGAAGCCGCCGGCTTCGACTGCCAGCTCGGCATCTTCACACGCACCGAGCGGGTCATCGTGCTGGTGCTGGGACTATTATTCAACCAGCTGGTTATTGCCCTGGCCCTCATCGCCGTCCTGAGTGTCTTTACTGCCGGGCAAAGGTTATTGCTTATCTGGCGAAAGACCAGAAGCGAACCATCTGCCTGAATTAACCAGTTTATTTTACTCCCTGACCTGTGATATAAATAATAGGCCTTGTTGTGCGCCCCTCGGGGCGCAAAGTGAATTCTGAAAAGTCCAGGGAGGAAAGCTGATGCCAGCCATCGCCGTCATCGGTGCCCACTGGGGAGACGAAGGCAAGGGCAGGATTGTCGACCTGCTTGCCCAGAAAGTAAATATGGTGGTGCGTTACTCCGGCGGCGATAATGCCGGCCACACCGTCATCAACCCGCTGGGGGAGTTCAAGCTGCACCTGATGCCCGCCGGGATTTTCGGCCCGGCAACCTGCATCATCGGGAACGGCGTGGTGGTCAACCCCGAGCGCCTCATTGAAGAAATCGCGCTTGTCGAAAGTCACGGCGTGGCGACCGGGAAACTCATCGTCAGCGACCGGGCGAACCTAATAATGCCCTACCACCAGCTTTTAGACCGTCTGGAAGAGACCAGTCGGGGGGCAAAGGCCATCGGCACCACCGGGCGGGGCATCGGCCCGGCCTTCGCCGATAAAGCCGCCCGGCTGGGCATCAGGGCTACCGACCTGCTGGACAGAAAATATCTGCGCGAACGGCTCGAAGCGGTACTGGCAGAAAAAAACGCCATTATCACCGGCGTCTATGGCGAAAAACCGCTTTCATTAGAGACAGTCTTCAACCAGTATATAAAGTACGGCGAGCGGCTCGGACCTCATATCCGGGAGACCAGCCGCATCATCAGGGAGGCGCTGGAGCGCCGGGATAAAGTGCTGCTCGAGGGTGCCCAGGGAACACTGCTCGACCCTGATTTCGGCACTTACCCCTACACCACTTCGTCTTCTTCCCTGGCTTCTGCCGCCTGTCTGGGGGTGGGCATCAGCCCGTCTTATCTCAAGGAAATCTACGGCGTCTTCAAGGCTTACTGCACCCGTGTCGGCGCCGGCCCCTTGCCCACCGAGCTTAACGACGAGACAGGAGAATTGATTCGCCAGCGCGGGCAGGAGTATGGTGCCACCACCGGCCGTCCCCGGCGCTGCGGCTGGTTCGACGCCGTGGCCTCACGCCATTCGAGGCTGATAAACGGCTTCACCGGGGCCATCATCACCCGGCTGGACATTCTCGATAGCTTGAAAACCCTCAATATTTGCGTCGGCTACCGCCTTAACGGTGGGGTGACGCAGGACTTTCCAGCCAGCATCGCGCAACTGGAGAACTGCCAGCCGGTCTATGAAGAGTTACCCGGCTGGGAGACCGATACCGGCAGCATACGGCAATACCGCAGGCTGCCCCTCGCCGCCCGCCGTTACATCGCCCGGATTGAGGAACTGATTAGCTGCCCGGTAACAATGATTTCCGTGGGTTCAAGCAGGGAACAAATCATCTACCGCAAGCAGGTGATATATAATTAAAGCGGCAGGTCTATCTTATATTTCTTCAGGGTGTCTCTGATAATCGCCGCCGTCTTTTCATCAGGCTCAACCAGCGGCAGGCGCGGCTTGCCGACCTTGAAGCCTATCTGGTTCATCGCGTATTTCAGCGGGCAGGGATTGGCGACGATAAAGAGGCTGTCCACCAGCGGCAGGAGGTCAATGTGAATCTTCGCCGCCTTGGCGACATCGCCCTTGACCATCGCATCAATCATCGCCTTAATCTGTTTGCCCACCAGGTGCGAGGCCACGCTGATGACGCCGTAGCCGCCCAGCGCCATGATGGGGAAGGTATCGGAGTCGTTACCGCTCCAAACGATAAAACCTTTGCGCGCCCGGTTGATGATGTCGGCAATCTGCCCCAGGTTTCCGCTGGCCTCTTTCACGCCGATGATATTCTCAATCTTGCTCAGGCGCACCACCGTCTCGGCAGCCAGGTTGGTGATGGTGCGCGAAGGCACGTTATAGAGTATGCAGGGCACGCCGGAACCTTCGGCGATGGTCTTGAAGTGCCGGTAGAGACCTTCCTGCGAGGGTTTGTTGTAGTAGGGCACCACCAGCAGACAGGCATCTACCCCGATTTTAGCCGCCTTTTTGGTGGCTTCCAGCGCCTCTTCAGTGCTGTTCGAGCCGGTGCCGGCAATCACACTGCTGCGGTCGTCCACCGCCTGCTTGATTTCCTGGAAAAGACGGTACTCCTCGTCCCAGGTAATGGTCGGCGACTCGCCGGTCGTGCCCACCACCACCAGGCCATCGCTCCCTGAGTCCAGCAGGGCGCGCGCCAGCCTCTTAGCCTGAGCGTAATCAAGTTTTCCCTCGTCGTCGAATGGGGTTACCATGGCAGTTATCAGGCGTCCCAGTTCTTTCATTTTTTCGCTCCCCGGCTCGGAATCAGATTCTGGCTTGCGACTATCTCCGCAATCTGGACGGCGTTCAGCGCCGCGCCCTTGCGCAGGTTATCGGCGACAATCCACATCACCAGCCCGCCAGGATTTGAGGTATCACTGCGGATGCGACCAACGTAGGTCTCATCGGTATTGGCGGCAATCACCGGCTGGGGGTAAATACTCTTTTTAGGGTTGTCCATCACGATTACCCCGGGCGCTTTCGCCAGAACGCTGCGGGCTTCTTCGGGCGACATCGGTCTTTCAAACTCGACGGTCACCGCCTCACTGTGCCCTTTCAATACCGGCACCCGCACGCAGGTCGCCGACGCGACGATGCTATCGTCGTGCATAATCTTGCGGGTCTCGTCAATTATCTTATGCTCTTCCTTGGTATAGCCATCATCAAGGAAGACATCTATTTCGGGCAGCAGGTTAAAAGCAATCCGGTGGGGATAGACGCTGTGGGTGGCTTCCTGCCCCGCCAGGATTTGCTTCGTCTGGGCGATGGTTTCATCAACCGCTGCGGTGCCTGTCCCCGACACCGACTGGAAGGTGGTGGCGATGATGCGCTTGATGCGATTAACTTTATGTAAAGGATACAGCACTACCACCATCTGGATGGTGGCGCAGTTGGGATTGGCGATGATGCCGTGATGCCACTTTATGTCCTCCGGGTTCACCTCGGGTACCACCAGCGGCACGTCTTTATCCATGCGGAAGGCGGCGCTGTTGTCAATGACCACCGCGCCACTCCGGGCGGCGATTGGCGAGAAGTGACGGCTGACATCTGACCCGGCGGAGAATAGCGCGATGTCAATGCCCGCAAACGAGTCATCGTCAGCCTCTTTGACCTCAAGCTCCTGCCCGTTCACCTTCATCGCCCGCCCGGCGGAACGGTCGGAGGCGAGCAAGCTGACCCGTACCATCGGGAAGCGGCGCTGCTCCAGCACATTGACAAACTCCTGCCCCACCATTCCGGTAGCCCCGAGGATTGCGACATTATAACCCGGCAAGTTACCTCCTACAGCCCCAGGAGAGTATCAAGACCGTAAACCAGACCGGTGCGCTTGGTGACCTCGCGGATAGCCAGCACCACACCGGGCATAAAGCTTTCGCGGCTCGTTGAGTCGTGACGGATGCTGAGTGTCTGCCCCACCGCGCCGAGCAGCACTTCCTGGTGAGCTACCAGCCCCGGTAGCCTGATACTGTGCAGGCTGATGCCACCAATCTGGTCACCGCGGCTGACCTGCGCCGCCTCGCCGCCGGTGCGCTCGAAGGGCTTACGCCTAGCTTCCGACATCAGGCGGGCAGTCATCAGCGCCGTACCCGACGGGGCGTCAATCTTCTGCTCATGATGCAGCTCGATAATTTCGGCGTAGTCGAAGTAGCGGGCCGCGATTTTCGCAAGATGCATCATCAAAACCGCCCCGAGCGCGAAGTTGGGGGCGATGACGGCAGCCACTTTATTAGCTCTGGCCAGCCGGTCAATTTCGCTTACTTCATCTTTAGTAAAGCCGGTAGTGCCGATGACAACGCTGGCACCTTTTTTCAGGCAGGTGCGCGCTGACTGGACAGCTACTTCGTGGATGGTGAAGTCAACCACGACATCAGGTCTGACCGTTTCAAGCATTCCGGCAAGATCGGACGATAGCGGTACGTTCGAGCCATTCGGTAGCTCCAATTTCGTCCTGTCGGCTAGCGTGTTCGCCGCGTCAACCGTACCCACGAGTTTGAGGTCCGGCTCACGCAAGACAGCGGCCACGACTTCGCGTCCCATTTTGCCGAGAGCGCCATTGACCACGACTTTAATCGGTGCCATTTTTTACTACCCGGGAGGCTAAATACGCCGAGGCGGCCGGTCGTAGCCCGGCGGACTCCGGCGGAAACTGCCGCTCCTCGGTGGCGCGCCCCGGTCACGGAAGGAGGGGCGCGCCCTAAACTCAGCCGGTCTTTCAGCGGCCTCGCCGGTATAGCCGGGAAGCATCGCCCGCCGCGACAGGTTCACCCTGCCCATATTATCAATCTCGATTACTTTAACGTTAACTTCGTCACCGATGTTAACGGCGTCTTCCACGCGGCCTACCCGCTGGTTATCAAGCTCCCCGATGCGAATCAGGCCTTCCTTGCCTGGCAAAATTTCTACCATCGCCCCGAAGTTCATCACCCGCGTCACCTTGCCGGTGTAAACGTCCCCGACCTCGATTTCCTTGGTGAGTGCCTTGATGAGTTCGATGGCTTTGTTGGCCTTCTCCGCGTTTGGTGAGCCGATGAGTACCGTGCCGTCGTTTTCGACGTCAACCGTAGTTTTGGTCTGGTCGGTAATTGAGCGGATGGTGCGACCTCCCGGTCCGATGACCGCCCCGATTTTCTCCGGGTCTATCTGGATGCGATACATCCGGGGGGCGTAGGGGCTTAGCTCGGAACGGCTGGCACTGATAGTCTGGCGTATTACCTCCAGGATTTGCTGCCGGGCTTCCTGAGCCTGGGACAGCGTCTTCTCGATAATCTCGAAAACCAGACCTTTAATTTTTATGTCGAGTTGCAGGGCGGTGATGCCGTAGGCCGTCCCGGCAACTTTGAAGTCCATGTCGCCGTAGGCATCTTCGGCGCCCTCGATGTCGGTGAGCACGGCGTAGCGGCCATCTTCGCCGGTGATAAGTCCCATTGCGATACCGGCTACCGGGCGCTTGATGGGAATGCCGGCATCCATCAGGGAAAGGCTGGAAGCGCAGACGCTTGCCATCGAGGTGCTGCCGTTAGAGCTTAGCACCTCGGAAACAAGCCGGATGGTGTAGGGGAAAGCCTCATCCTCGGGTAGAATGGGAACAAGCGCCCTCTCCACCAGGGCACCATGCCCGATTTCACGGCGGCTGGGTGAACCGAGTCGTTTCACCTCGCCCGAAGAAAACGGCGGAAAGTTGTAGTGGTGCATAAAGCGCTTGGTCTCTTCAATTCCAAGGCCATCAAGCTGCTGCTCCTTGCGGATAGAACCCAGCGTGGTGATGGTGAGCACCTGTGTCTGTCCCCGGGTAAAGAGACCCGAGCCGTGGGTGCGTGGCAGGAGCGATACTTCGGCGCTCAAGGGGCGGATTTCGGTCAGCTTGCGACCGCCCAGACGTTCACCGTTATTCAAGATGCTGTTGCGCAGGGCCACCTTGAACTTTTTATCCAGCATCGCCAGGATTTCAGCTTCATCGTATGTCCCACCAAGGCTCCCGACAAGCTCCTTTTTCATGGTGTCCAGAGCATCGGCACGGGCCTGCCGGTTGGGCAGTTTAATTAGCGCCGCCAGCTTATCCGAAACGGCATTAGCCACCGCGTCGGCTAACTCGTTATGTACAACTTCCTCGGGGAGGCTGACTTTAGGCCGCCCGAGCGCCTCACGGATGGCTTCCTGCATTTTGACGATGTCCTGGTTCGTCTCGTGGGCGATTTCAAGCGCCTTGAGCATCAGCTCCTCGGAAATCTCTTTCGCCCCGGCCTCCACCATTACTACGGCATCTTTAGAACTGGCGACCACCAGCTCAAGCTGGCTGGTTTCCATCTGAGGCAGAGTGGGATTTACCACGAACTCGTCGTTAATGTAGCCGATACGCACCGCGCCCACCGGCCCGCTAAATGGTATCTCCGACATCGTAAGCACTGCCGAAGCCCCGATGATGGAGAGGATGTCAGGGTCGTTTTCCTGGTCAGCGGAGAGCACGGTGGTAATTATCTGAATGTCCCGCCGCCAGCTCTTGGGCAAAAGCGAGCGCATCGGGCGGTCAGTAAGACGACAGGCAAGGATAGCGTTCTCACTGGGACGCCCCTCACGCCGTATGAAACCACCCGGGATTTTACCGGCGGCATACAGGCGCTCCTCATAATCAATGGTCAGCGGCAGAAAGTCGGCGCCTTCACGTGGTTTATCGGCGATGCCCAGAGTTACCAGCACTACCGTTTCACCGTAGCGGATGGTCACCGAGGCGCTGGCCTGACCGGCGAGCTTGCCACTCTCGATGATTAATTTCCGTCCGCCAATATTGCATTCAAAAGACTGATTTTCTAACAAAATTCCTCCAAATTTGGTATAGTCATAGAGTTTGTTTCGGGGATTTACGCAGGCTACTTGCGCAGCCCGAGGCCGGCAATAAGCTGGTTGTAGCGCCCGACGTTCTCCCGACTAAGGTAAGAGAGCAGCCTCTTCCGCTGGCCTACCAGCCTGAGCAGGCCGCGCCGGGTATGATAATCGTGCTTGTGCTGCACCAGATGACCGGTCAGCTGGTTGATACGGTCAGTAAGCATAGCCACCTGAACCTCAACCGAACCGGTGTCACCTTCGTTTCTAGCGTACTTTTGGATGATTCCCAGCTTCTTTTCTTTGTCCAAGAACGATTACTTCCTCCACTAAATTTATGATTTCTATAATTAAACGCATTATATCACGGGAAACTGAACATGTAAAACAAATAGTTGATACAACGATAAATAATCCGCTATAATCCGTGCGATGATAATTGACTTCCACACCCACGTCTTACCACCCAATATCAGAGAGCAGCGTCACAAGTACGCCGAAGCCGATGCCTGTTTTGCCGCCCTTTATGCCGACAAAAGGGCCCAAATCGCGAGTGCCGAAGAACTCATCACCAGTATGGACAAAAACGGCATAGATGTTTCGGTCGTTTTAAACATCGGCTGGACGAATCCCGAACTCTGCGCCGAAACTAACGACTACATCATCGAGGCGATTACACGCTATCCTGGCCGCCTGGTGGGCTTCGGCGCGGTACAGCCCGGGTCAATTGAGGCCACCGCTGGGGAAATCGAACGGCTGGCACGCGGTGGTATCCGGGGAATCGGGGAAATGCGCCCCGATATTCAGGACTTCGACCTGTCCGATGACAAGACCATGACACCGCTGGTCGAAACGATGACCCACTACAAACTCAGCCTGTTACTACATTGCTCCGAGCCGGTCGGCCATATTTACCCCGGCAAGGGGGCAGTGACGCCGGATAAACTCTATCCCTTCATCGCGCGTTACCCTGAATTAAACATAATCTGCGCGCACTGGGGCGGCGGCCTCCCCTTCTACGGGCTGATGCCCGAGGTGAAAAAGGCCTTTGGTAACGTATATTTCGACTCGGCGGCCTCCTCGTTCCTGTATAACCCCCTGATTTACCGGGTGGTGAGCGAGATTACCGGCAGTGACCATATCTTGTTCGGCAGCGACTATCCGCTTTTGAATCCGACCCGCCTGATAAACGAAATAAAGACCCTAAAACTGCCGCCCGAAACCGAAAAACAGATTCTTGGCGGCAACGCGAATCGCCTGCTTGGCCTGACACCACTCTGATATGGAACAGATACGCGCTTTTATCGCCGTCGAACTACCCGAGTCATTCCGCAAGGAACTCAAAGACCTTCAGGCACGACTCCGAGCAGGCGACCCGCCGCCAGCGAAATGGGTAAATCCCGAAGGCACACACCTGACGCTGAGCTTTCTGGGCAGTGTCGCTGCCGACCGTATTCCCGCCATTACTGGCGCGATGTCAAAGGCTGCCACCGCCGTTACCCCTTTTGTCCTGAGGATGGGACATCCCGGCGCTTTCCCCAGCGCCAGTCGTGCCCGGGTTCTCTGGGTGGGACTTGAAGGCGACCTTGATAAGCTGCTTGAGCTTAAAACCCGCCTCGATGCGGAGCTTGCGCCGCTTGGTTTTAAGCCAGAAGAGCGCGAATTCACGCCGCATCTGACGCTGGCGCGGCTGCGCGAGAGAATTTCGTCTCTTGAGGGTGAGCGGCTGGCAACGCTGATTTCGGTAAACTCCCTGAAAAACCCGTCCGAAATGAAAGTCAACCATCTCAGCCTGATGAGGAGCTTCCTCTCCCGGGAAGGCGCCACCTACCGGTGCCTGTCCCAGGCTCTTCTGGAAGGTTAAAATAGTTGAACTGTATGTGGCTTTGTTCCTTAAGTCCTAATCTTGACCGACTTTTGGAACAGCCAGCATCAAACACTGCTACGATGCCTAACTCGTACCAGGACTGAATCAGGACACAGATATTGTGGCAAAGGATTTTACACAGGACTTCATTCACTTGAGCAACAGGGGTCTTAGCCCAGACCGAAGCCCCACAAACTTGGCTTTAATCATGGAGAAAGCAGTTTCCACGTTGGAGCGCTTGTGGTAGTGTTCTAAGAATGACTCACGGTTGAAAGCGAAGTAATGGTACATCCGTGACCTGCGGAGTTGTCCATTGGCACAATCTCTCCGTTTACCGCTCCGAAGGGTGGAACGGTGTTGGACTTGTAGAGGATATAGCCGGTTCCGGCCACAGCCTCTATCGCCTCAAGGTTTCGTTTGCTGGAATAGGCTTTGTCGGTGGAAAGTTCCTTATCGTTGAAGTGTTGCGCTGTCTGCGCGAGTAAGGTAGGAAGTTGCAGAGAATCAGCGGACTCGTTAGGCGTTGCCTCAACGGTTGTAACGATATGGGTCTTAGTGCCTACTATAGCGTGAGCCTTCACCCAATTAGCCTCGCTTCTTTCCTTTCCCCATTTGTGGTCAAACCATCGGGAGTAGGTGGAAGTGGAGAATCCTGTGCTGTCTATGGCAAATTCAGTCCCAACGGGCTTCATGGGCAGGGCACTCGATGAATGGGCTTACCGCAAGGGTGTGAAGCTCAGCTTCATTCGACACGGGAAGCCGATAGAGAACGCCTTTGCCGAGAGCTTTAATTGAAAGCTCAGGGATGAGTGCTTGAATACGAACTGGTTTATGAACCTGAAGCATGCACGTGAAATCATCGAAGACTGGCGGAAGGACTATAACGAGGTCAGGCCACACAGCTCGTTGAAGGGAGTACCCCGAAGGAGTATGCTGAAGCAGCGACTGGACTCTAGTCTGTGGTGCTACTAATGACGGGGGAAGGTCACAGCGATCTCGAGAAGCCGACTTGAGCAAGATGCGCCTTCAGGTGGAAGCTGAAATGCTGGTGCAAGGTCCGACTTACGTCGATGCGCGGGTAATTAAGGAACATGCCCGTGACCTGAAGGCTATCTTGGAAGAGACCGATTTACCAAAGAGCAAGGCCTTTCTGAGGAGCTTTATCAAA
>QZJL01000041.1 GCA_003599745.1 Dehalococcoidia bacterium
CCACGAGTGGGTGGAACACATGGTCGCTGAACAGCTTGGGCTGTGCTCGGCCCTTCAGAACTATGTGATGGGCATGTTGGAAATGCACTCTGGGCAGCCACATCTGCAGCACATCCTACTGGAGGAGACACCATTACCGAGGCGCGTCCACCAAGCGCTTCTTGAGGCCGAACGCGATGCAGCCAAGACCATGGCTGGATTTCTCGGCTTGTACCCGGAGGTTCGACGTGTAGACCTGGGCCAGGCCGGCTTTTTAGTTGTTCAAACCGTAGAGAGCTTGACCCATCGGTTCGCGGCTCACCCAGACGAGCAGGTCATGACCAAAACCAGCTTCGTTGATGAAGTAGTAGCCATGCTTGTCTCCTACCTAAAATGCTAGTTATATTTATTTGTTATATTGTCAATCGGCGTTGTAAATTGACCCACCCCCAGGCGTGTGTGTTGGTCCCGGCATAGGCCAGGGCGGTTGATCCTGAAGCTCTGCTTTCAGGATCTGGTTTTGAGCCTCCAGCTTTCGTTTCCGGTTTCGATGATGTCGCAGTGATGGGTGAGGCGGTCCAGGAGAGCGGTGGTCATCTTGGCGCTCTGGAAGACCTGGGTCCACTCGGCGAAGGCCAGGTTGGTGGTGATGATGACCGAGGTCTGCTCGTAGAGTTTGGAGGCCAGGTGGAAGATCAGCTGGCCTCCGTTTTTAGAAAAGGGCAGGTACCCCAGCTCGTCCATGATGACCAAGTCCATGCGAGCCAGGCTGGCGGCCAGCCTTCCGCCCTTGCCTTGCATCAGTTCGCGTTCCAAGTCGTTGGCCAGGTCCACCAGGTTGTAGAAGCGCGCCCTGTAGCCGTTCTTTACCGCCTGCATGGCGATGGCCAGGTGGGTCTTGCCCGTGCCGGTGCCGCCCACCATGATGAGGTTGCGCCGCTGCCTGATGAAATCTCCCAGGTAGAGATGCCTGATCATCTCCTCGTTGACGGGACAGCCTTCAAACTCGAAGCTGTCCAGGTCCTTTCCCATGGGGAATCTGGCTTGGGACAGTCGGTAGCGGATGGATCTCAGGTTTCTATCTGCCTCCTCGCCTTTCAGGAGTTCCAGGATAATTCTTTCCGGCCCCCAGCGGTTTTTCAGACCCAAGGGCAGCAGTTCGGCATAAGCCGAGCGCATGCCGCCCAGCCGCAGCCTGGCCATGGCCTCCAGGACACGGCTGAAACTCACCTCAGCTTGTTCTCGCTCAGGTCAGCCATGCCCTGCTATTATCACCAGAGCTCAGTTGTTGGCCCGGACCGGCGCAGATGGGACGGGCGGGGGCGAGAAAGCCATTCCCTCTTCCATGGCGATTTGTGGGCTAACCTGGAGGACCTTTGGGCATGCGAATGAAAAGGCCAAGACGAGCATCACTTGACGAAGTCAAAATTTCCCGGAACGGGGACTATGCCGATATCGAGTTCGCTGATCCTACAGCGGGGAATATGAACCTGAAAATCGGCCCCGAGGTGGCCTGGATGAACGATCAGGAAATCCTCGACGTTTACAACAGCATTGTGTTCGCAATGGAGGAGTCAGCCCGAAACTGGGATAACACCGTGGTAGAGATACCGCCCGGCCAGCCCCAGATTAAGTACTTCGATAAGGGGGAGCAGTGGACGCCCCGTGGGTCGGTTCTAAGAGTGTTCATCTCCGAGGATGATAATGGCCTGCCCGAGTTCTACATCGATGACCAGGTCCTGACCCTGGAAGAGTTTGGCAGAATGCTGACGACACACGCTGGCTGGGGGATGAGGATAGCATTTGTCCCTGAAGACCGCCTTGAAGAGAACCCCAAGCTTGAGGTCCGGCAGCCGAGCAATTGATCTGCCTACCGCCTACTCTGGAGCAGTGTTGGTCCCGCCAGATGGAAGCCCGGTGGGCGGGGCGCTCGGTATTGGATGGCGCGGATAGTGGAGTTGGTCATCTACCTGGTTTAGTTCCTGTCTAGGAGCAAGGCCGGAGCCGCCTAGTGGTTGGCCGATCAACGGTCTTTCTAATTGTAATGCTAACCTAATAACAGCAGGTGCTTAGTCAACAGTAAGTATACTATCAGCTTAGGATCTAAGCACCCAACCGGTGATCGAGGTGTGGCGGCTTTGGATCAAGATACGGATGAACCTTTTAAGTCAATGAATGGGGGCTCAGTGGCTGGTGGGCATCTGTACCGATACCAGTTTGTAATGTGGTAAAATTACAGATTGGGCAGTATTGCTGAGTTTTGATAGCTTAATAAATGCAGGCAATTTTGATTTATGATTCGACATACAGAGCATTTATCGTTTACGGACTCCTGCTCAGTGAAAATAGATTTGTCAGTTAATTTTTGGTGATTTATCTTTCATAAGGAAGTGGTTGCCGAGTACCAATTTATGGCAATGATTTAGATTAACCTTTTGGGGTGCGGAAATTGGAAATTAAATTACTAAATGGAGTTGTTTTTAAAGATCCGGAGTTGCGTATTAGAGAATATTGTGAAATAGAAATTTATGAAGGGTATGACGACCAACACAATATTTCCGACAATATAACAAAATCAGATATTAATGCCGCAAATAATTTGTTCGCAACGATCGATAGATATGATAAAGAAGAAAGCAGTAGAATTATTCAACATAAGGTAATAGCTGATAAATTACACGCAATCCCAAATGCTGAGTTGCATTCTCTAGATAAGGATGACTGGATTGGAATAACTCTCAAAATATATGATCTGCTCAATGCATTTTTATCTTTAAAGGGAATTGGTCTTGGGAAGGCATTTAAAATTTTGCATCTTAAGAGGCCAAAGTTATTCCCTATTTTTGACTCATTTGTAGTGGATTTTCTACTTCAAAACAAGAGTGCAACTAAGGATGCTAAACTTGGTATAATGTGCGTGGATATAGCCCGAAAAGATATAATAAATAATCTGGATAGCTTTAAAGTGCTGACAGGCAGCTTATCGAATCTTACGATTCCTTTAACTATAGTGCGTTGCTACGATATTCTATGCTGGACAGAAGAAAAATGGATCAATAGGAATAACTTAAACACCCCCAAACGAATTGCCCCGAGTAAATCCCTTCATATAACTGGCAAGGCTATACATCCTTTATCGGGGCCAGATATACACAGTGATACTTACAAAGTAAACGAACAACCATTAAATAATCTCATTAAGCTCTCGGACCCAAAAAGGTCAAAAAAGGAAATGATGGATATAGATTTTAATGGCTGTAAATCAGTAAGGGACAAGTTAAAAGCTATCTGCATGAGATTAGGAGAAAATGGCAGAGCATTTGATAAGCAAGAAATTATACGTTATGCAGAACTATTTGAAATAAAAAGAGGGTCTGTACTGCCATCTGATTGGTGTGATAACACGGTCAGCGGTCAAGACAGAAGCAAAAAAAACCCCTTTTTACACTCACTCGGCAAGAGTCGGTATATTCTTTTAAAATAAAATGGATCGTGCCTATTTATTCTCGTTTCCCAGGCTGGATCCAGGGAACGCAATAAATCGGCCGATAAGCCGCCTGGTCAGCCTTGATGCACTCTTAAGTAATAACTATCGCATTACTGGTTTGCAGCTTAACAAGTAATTTCAAATTTTAGTAATGTCTAGTTAAGTAACTTAAGTTATATTTTCTCTCTATTCAGCACAGCATATCAGTTGGATTAAACTTCTCGGCTATCACCGCACTCTATCCCACCCTGGCATCTTCCATCCGACATCGTGTGTAGCACTTATGCTTACGGAGGGAACCTGCTACTCGCTGGACCGCGCCCACAAGCTGGTCTTGCGCTTATGGACCTCCCTAAACTCAGCCTTGTGCTAACTGTGTGCCAACCGGTCAAAAAGCCGGAGGCGCCTCAGCTAAACTTAAATTCATTTTTACGATCCAATCCCTCAATTTAGCTGTAGCCGAAGCAGCGTCATGCGGCAGCGAGGTAAAAACGATTTTCTTATCCGTGCTGAGTTGCCATGGGCTACCCTGCTCGGAAGGAGCAATGGTTGTTAGGTCTGGGTGCTCCGGGTAGGCGAGCAGCCCCCAAGCTGGAAGTCCTTTGCCTGGTGAGAATCGCTCTAGGTAAGCGGCCATCTGATAAAGGTCTTCTCGCTGCGGTCCAAGTGCTGAGTAGGCAGTAGGGTGAATGGACTTGTACTTGGCGTCGACAACCCCCCTAATGTGACGTTTCGAGTATAATATTGCGTCGGGAATAAGTGTGCCAAATCCTTGGCCATTAACTTCGCTCCAAAGGAGCTTTTTAGTAGAACCTTGTTCCCTGGTACCGTGTTTTACTGTCAGCGGTGTTGCTGCTTTTCGAAGCACGCTTAAAACGTAAAGCTCCCAAAGTTCTGCTACATCAAGCAGAACGCCCTTGCTTTCACTATTGGCTTCAACTTCAGATGACAAGCCTCGACGTCTTGCAATTTTCCGCGACAACTCAGCAAGGGGCGCGAAGCCAATGGTGATAGGCGTATAGCGAATCCGATCAAGTTCATTTTTGGTGGGAACGCATGGTCGCGGCCCTGTTACAGCTAGTAGGTGTGGGAGCAATTCTTTTACCCGCTGAGGAATCCATTTTTCATCCGGTAGCCAACGGCGCAAAACGCTGTATGCTGCAACAATAGATCTCGATGTGGCGTGGTTCAGGGATTTCTCAGTGCGTAACGATACCATTTCCTTTTCGCCAGATGCGATAAGCCGAATTGAACCCGGAACGTCAAGCTTACCCCTGATCGTCATGCCTTTGTTAGGGACATTGCAACGAAGTGAAGGTAGTCCGTGCCGTGCCGCTGAAACAAATCCGTATGACCACACAGAGGCAAGCAGTAAGGCAATAAACGATTCATCCTCACGTAACCGACCCGGTGCCTCTGTCAGCACAACTGAAGTAGCTTCACAAAACCAATTCCGAAGGGTGGATAAGCCAAACCGTGGAAGAATGGTAAGTCTTTTCCCCTGAAACGAAATGTTACCGACGTAACGTCCTGCCCACCAAGTTCCATCCCAATTACAGTAAACAACGGGCTCATCGTCATCACTAAACGATGAAACGGGAATAACTAAGTCACAGGCGTGAATATTGGCTGTAAGCTGGCGAAGCCAATCGGCTTCAACAGGATTAGGCTGTGGATCTAAGGGCGAGCAGTCCCGCGCAATCATTTTCAATCGATCATCGTGGGTTTGAGAAATATACTTGATAGCCTTTCGAGCTCGATGTTGCGCGCATCATCTTCTAAACCAGCAAGATATTGTTCCAGTAATGGGCGCAGCGATAGGTTCCAAACTCGCGAGACCGGCTCGAGAGCTTCACCCTTTGTATTCCACAGGTAGTTGTGCTTACGGGTTGGCCGCAGCCCAAGGAACTTACGTAGAAAATAAACTACATCCAGCAAATAGGTATGTCCAATCTCGTACTGTGAACCTAGTAGCTGGCTATTATGAATTTCCTTGTTCAAGTTAGCGGTAGCCATAGCTAATTTTCGAAAATCATTTTCAACACGATCCCAATCCACACCTAATTGCAGTTCATTCCACTTGGATTTAGCGATGCTGACCAACGCTTCAGAACTAAACCTACATTGGAGCCAAAGAAACCGACGTCGAAGGGCAAAGTCGATTTGCTCAATTGATTGATCTATCAGGTTCATTGTTCCAATCACGAATAAGTCGTCTGGTATGCGAAGATTTAGTGCTGCGCCATCTCCATTTCGGGCCGGAAGTTCAATAGTCTGGTTACGATCTTCCAGCAACGAGAAGCATTCGCCTAGCATCCGGCTTAAATCGGTGCGGTTCATTTCGTCGAGGATAAGGACGTGTGGTAATCGCGAATCGCAAGGCAGTCGTTCGATGTCTTCGATCAGCCTTGGCAAGTAGCCGGTTCGGTATTCTGTTCCACCATTATTTGAGATGTGAAGGGCACGAATAAAGTCCTCGTAGCTATAAGCTGGATGTAGCTGCAATCGATGAACGTTGTCCTTGATCGCCTCGTCTATCTTAGATTGAGATCTGAAATACTCCGATGGCCCCATTATCTCTAAGGCGGCGGATCGGATTATCCGTTCAGCGAGCCTCTTTGCGCGATATGTCTTCCCGGTACCAGGCGGCCCATACAAGACAATCTGCTTCTTATGTTGAATAATCTCTAGAGGCGCATCCTCAATTTGGGCACCCTCTACCGATACCCCTTCGCCTTCTTCGTACCAAGCTTCAACAAGCGGAGGATAGTAAAAGTCTAGTTCCTGGTTTGGCAGCAGTTTTTCAAGCTCACTGCGGATGGTTAGGATTTGTCGCTCTTCGTTTAGGATTTCGCCAACAACAAGCTGCGAGAATGCGGAGATTACCATACGCTTATGGTTTCTGCTGGCAATTCGTTCGAAACGATCTGGAAACAACAGGTGAAGTAGCATGTGTCTAAGTTGCTTAGAATCTGCATCCTCAATATCGTCTATAACTGCCTGGAACTGCCAAGGATCGAAAGCGGCTGCTTGCTGTTTGTCGGGCGAAATTGATTTCCACCTCCTGGCGAATTCAATTAAGAACGCAACTTCTGCATAACGACGAGTGTTATAGCCTTGGCCACCGCTTCCGATACCGGTAGAGAACGCACTAGAAACAAGATGGTTCTCTGGTAGGTTATCTCCAGCCCAACTAAGAATCTCATTGACCAGCTGGCGTTTTCTGGTGCCACCGACATTCGAAGGAAACAGGAAGTACACGCATAGCAACTCAGCAGCTAGTCTAATAACCTCATCTCCTGCTGTGCCTATTTGATCCTTAAACTTTTCGATAAAGGAGCGGTCACCTTCATCTGGGTTACCCACAAAGGCCTTGTGTATACGATCGAGAATATCTGACCGCCAGACATTGGCACCATCGAAAATTAGTGAGCCATCCTGTAAAAGACATCTCTCTCTGAAATCATCTGCAGCTTGATATATTTTGGTGGTGTCATTTTCTGAGTAGCGCATACGCCCCCCTTGGCCATGAAACATAAGGATTCAATTGAAGCCATAGTAGCATATTTATAGTGTGGTTCAGATTTCTTACTTGGCTAGCTCGAGTTACCAGTAAAAACGCAGATTGGACCCACTGTACCTGCTAATCCTGCTTTACCTCTTCTTTGCCATCGCTCAGGCGATTAGCTAGGCGGGTGTACCGCTTCAGGGTCTTGTCGTTCTTGACCGCGATCGCCAGAGCCCGAATGCTGCCGACCAGAACAACCAATTGTTTACCCCTTGTCACCCCAGTGTAGAGCAGGTTCCGCTGTAGGAGCATGTAGTGCTGGGTAAGGATCGGCATGACCACGGCTGGGAACTCGGAGCCCTGGGCCTTGTGGACCGAAACAGCATAGGCCAACATCAGCTCGTCCATGTCTGCGAAGTCGTAGGTGACCATCCTGCCGTCAAAGGTTACGCCCACCTCTTGGCTCTCATGGTCGATCTTAGTGACCAGCCCGATATCGCCGTTGAAGACCTCCCGGTCGTAGTCGTTCACAATCTGCATGACCTTGTCGCCGACTATAAAGGTCCGTGATCCTCTGGCCAAGCCGTCCGAGCGTGGGTTGAGTGCCTTCTGAAGCTCGGCGTTGAGGTTGCTGGCACCGACCGCCCCCCGGTGCATAGGCGTCAGAACCTGGATGTCATCTACTGGGTCGAATCCGAATCTCTTAGTGAGTCGCTCCTTGACCAGGGCCACTACGGTCTTTACGGCTTCTTCTGGCTCAGTCTGCTCAATGAAATAGAAATCCGACACGCGGTCCTTGCTGGGCCGTATGACCGGCATCACTCCTTGGTTTATCCGGTGCGCATTGACGATGATGTCGCTCTCCTGAGCCTGACGGAATATCTCGGTCAGCTTCACTACAGGGACAGCTCCCGAGGAGATCATGTCCTTGAGCACGCTGCCTGCCCCGACCGAGGGCAGTTGGTCTACGTCTCCAACAACGATGAACGTGGCCTGAGATGGAACCGCCTTTAGCAGGTGGTGCATCAGGATGATATCAATCATGGAGGCTTCATCTAGGATGAGCAGGTCGCAGTCCAACGGCTCGGCTTCGTTTTTCTTGAAGCCGCCGTCCTTAGGGCTGAACTCCAAGAGGCGGTGGATGGTCTTCGATTCAAGACCGGTGGTCTCAGTCATCCTCTTGGCCGCCCGGCCCGTGGGCGCGGCCAGCATGATTTTAACCGGCAGCTTGGAGAATATTTTCAAAACCGCGTTGATGATGGTGGTCTTACCTGTGCCAGGACCGCCGGTGATGACTAGGACCTTGTCAGTGACGGCCCGACGGACGGCCTCTACCTGCAACGGTGCGAGTTGGATGGTCAGCTGCTGCTGGACCCAGTCAATGGCCTTGTCGGCCTTGATCTCCCGAATTGACTTGGAGGTCTGGAGTAGGGATTTCAACCTGGCTGCTACGTTGGTCTCTGACAGGTGGTACTTGGCCAGATAAACGGCCTTGTTGTTCTCGATCAACTCCGCCAGGCTCTCGTTCAGATCCTCTATCACGATGCGCTTCTCAGCCGCGATGGCGCCAAAGCCTTTGACGATAATCTCCCTTTCTACCTCCAGCACTTCCCGGCATTTGACCACCAACGGCTCGTAGGGGTAATAGACGTGTCCTTCATCGGCCAGTCCGTGCAGCACGTAGATTATCCCTGCCTGCGCCCTTACGTCGGAGTCCTTAGCAAAGCCTAGCTTTTCAGCAATTCGGTCGGCCGTCACAAAGCCGATGCCAAAAATGTCCATGGCCAGCCTATATGGGTTCTCCTTGACCACAGCGATGGAGTCGCTGCCGTATTGCTTGAATATCTTGGTCGCGTAGGCTGAGCTGACCCCATGGTCCTGCAGGAAGACCATGACTTCCCGAATTTCCTTTTGCTGAGCCCAGGCGGCCTTGATCATCCCCACCCGCTTGGGACCAATTCCTTCTACCTCAATGAGCCTGTCCGACTCAGCTTCTATGACCTCAAGGGTATCTTTGCCGAAGACACTGACGATCCTCTTGGCCATCTTGGGACCGATGCCCTTGATGAGCCCAGAGCCTAGGTACTTCTCAATGCCATGTACCGTGGCCGGAACAGAGGTCTGGTACTGGACGACTTCGAACTGCTCCCCGTACTGGGGGTGGTTCTTCCACTCGCCCTTCATCTTGAGGATTTCGCCCGGCGTGGGGGCCATGAGGTTGCCCACCACCGTGACGAGGTCGCGCCGGCCGTACACCTTAACCTTGGCGATGGTAAAGCCGGTCTCTTCGTTGGTGAAGGTGATGCGTTCGATTTGGCCTTGGAGGTGACTGAGCATAATACCCAACGTGGAGGCGAGGTCGCTATCTACTCGCTATACCGCGCCCACAAGCTGGTCTTGCGCTTATGGGCCTCACGAAACTCGACCATATACTCACTGTGCGGCTCGAAGCCCCGCCAGTCGGCAATGCCGGGTGCCAGCCTTTCCAGGATTTTTAGATAGCGCACAGCGTGGTGGTAATACTTGGCCTGGGCCCGGCGCATGGTGGAGTCGATTAGAGCCCGGTAGATAACGCTCGCCACCAGAGCCCTGCCGTGCTTTTCCATGCCCTGGGCCAGAGGCAGCAGGCTTTGGTAGTGATCGCCATCCAGCCTGGCCGCTCGGTCGAGCAGATATTTCTCGGCCTCATCAACCCGGCCGACCTGCATCAGGAACCATCCGTCTGAGTAGGACAGCCGCTCAGAGCTCAGGATGCTCGCCGCTTCGCCCTCAATGACCTTGTCCCGTTCGGCTTCGCCGATAACCTCCAGGAGAGAGACAAGGGCTTCCTTACTCCGGCCACTGCGGAAGATCCGCCAGGCGACCTCCTGCCGCTTGTCCTGGTCGCCGAGCTTTTCATAGACCTCTGCCAGGAGCTTGTCGCGTTCACGGGCTTTGAAGACATCCTCTGCGGGGATGCGCTCTAGCCAGGAAAGGGCAGTCCTGGCGTCATCCGCCTCAAAGTAGGCCTGGGCAATATCCACACAGGCCGCCGAATTCAGTTTGGGCCAACCAGCGCGGCGCGCCTTCTCGAACAGCTTGGGGTCCTTGAGTTCCTTGGCCAGGGCTTCTATGCCAGAAGTCGCGCGGAGGTCGCTGTACTTCTCAGCCTTCTCCTTCGCCATGGCCCACAGCCGGTCAACCATGCCCCGCATCACCGCCTCGGGCAGGTACTGCCCGGAGCATTCTAAGATTCGGTCACGAACACCATAGCCGTCGTGCTGATACAGCCGCAGGACCAGGTTCGCGACCCACTCTTTATCTGGGCAGCGCGAGGCATAGAGGATGAACAAGTCGCGGGCGTTGTAGCGGTAGACATCGCCGATAGTGCCGCTGGAGTCGTCGTAGTGATTGAACACCCACTCGTCTGTCTCGTAAAACGCCGCGACATGCTCCAGGCCGGTCTTGGGGTCCTTCTCGAAGTAGTACCAGCCGTTCGGCTGGGGGAAGTCGAACTCGCGGACGAAGGGCGCGTAGCAGAACGTGCCCTCGCACATGGAGGTGACCCAGGCCGGCGGCGCCGCGACGGTCATGGTGACCCGGTAGTTGCCGGTCACCGCGCCGGTGTTGATCAGGTTGCTGTGGAAGATCTTCAGCTGCAGGAGCTCGGCGACGTCGCCCTGTTCGGGCGTCTCCCAGGCGAGGCCGTGCTGGGCTGACGCGGCGCCGGCGCCCGCGACGAGGACCAGCACCAGGGCGCAGGCGGCAGCGCAGGCGTTCATGGGCGGAGTCCTTCC
>QZJL01000002.1 GCA_003599745.1 Dehalococcoidia bacterium
TCAACCGCCACCTTCAGGTTCAGGTTACCGGGTATTTCCCGCCGTATCGCGGCGATGTGCTGCTCAACCGCCCCGGGGTAATCGGTTTCGCCTTTTATCTTCTGCCATGGGACGGTATTAACGCCGTCTGCGAGTATCAGTTTTTCTATCTCGCGCTGCTGTTCGATATCGAAGGATGAGCCATCTGGGTTAATGAGCTTGACGCCGTTGTACCGGGGCGGGTTGTGCGAGGCGGTGACCATCGCTCCGGCGCCAAAGCCCCGGGCGGCCAGGGCAAGCGTCGGCGTCGGCACCAGTCCCGCATCGGCGCAGTCCGCTCCGGCAGCCATGATGCCGGCTTTCAGGGCATTGCCGAGAGCGACGCTGGATGTCCGGCTGTCGCGTCCCACCACCACGCTGCCGTAACGGGAACCCACCGCCAGCCCCACCTTGAGGGCGAGGTCAAGCAGCTCGCGGTCGAAGGTCGCTCTGATACCGGAACTGCCGAAAAATTTCATAATCAATTGATTTTACCACAGTATCTCCATTTGTCAAGGCTAAAGCGGGGCTTTTTGAGAGGGAAAGCGGAATAAAAATGGGTACTTTTTGCGGTGACCTTTTGGTGACCTCATCCCCTCGTCCGCCCCGCAGGCGGGAGAGGGGGATTTAAGGGGGTGAGAGTGGCTTCGCCCCTCTATGACACCCTAGTTTTTAGGTGCAAAACGAAGTTAGGATGTTTGCCATTCTTCGCGTACATTACTGCGTAAATATCCAATGGTGGGTTAAAAAAGGGGCCGGTCAAAACGGGACGAGTGATTAAGCTATCAGCCTGTTTGCATACTGAGACAATTTCTCGAAGTCAGGGTGTCCTTTCTTCTTTGCTGCTTCTAAAACGCCCTTTAGGTATAGCTCAAGGGATGTCACATCTTGTTTGAATAAGTTCTCGATGGCAGTCTCGCTGTCGGGGAATTCTTGGGGAAAAAGAGCGTAACGGTAAAACCAAAGTCGCAACTCCAATGATTGGTTATCTTTCCTTTGATTGTGCTTGAATGCTTGGGTGATGGTCACCAGTGCTTCGTCAAGGCTTCCTCTGAGGATTAGAAACTGGGCGTAGTTAGCCAAATTGTATGCGTCGTTAGGGTCTAGGTTGATGGCCTTCTTGTATAGTTGGTCAGCTTGGTCATAATCCCCTTTAACAGTCGCCAATAACAGGGCATATGATCCTAGGTTTCTTGGGTCATCTGGCTCCAAGTCTATGGCTCGTCTCAAGAACGTTTCGGCCTTATCGTAGTCCTTCTTGGTATCCATCAAGAAGAAGGCGTAGCCAGCTAAATGATATGCATTGGAAGGGTCTGCGCTAACGGACTTCTCAAATAATTGCTGGGCGTGGTCATAATCTTTGCGTTCGTCAGATATGAAGTAAGCATAGTCATATAAGACATCGTCATTTTGGGATTCTGAGTCAACGGCTCTTCGGAAATACTCCTCTGCTTTGTCGTAATCTTCGCGTGTAAGCCATAGATAGCGGGCATAGCTGTAAAGGCTGTAGGCATAATTAGGGTCTGCTTCGATAGCTTTCAAGTAATACTCTGCTGATTCATCTTTGTTTCTACCCATATCTGCAAGCAGGCTACCGTAGGCTGTCATAAGACCGGCCATTGTCCTTGATGGGGGTTTAAGAGCAATAGCCCTCTTGTACACCTGTTCTGCCCGAGCGTAGTCTTTTCGCACAGTGTGCAACAGGTAAGCGTAATAGCTCAAAGAATAGACATCTTTTGGGTCTGCCTTGATTGCCTTGTTGTAATAGTCCTCTGCTTGGTCGTAGTCTTTACTGATGCCCATTATCTTAGCCTGGCCAACCAAGGCATTTGGGTTCTTCGGATCCAGCTTCAGGGCTGCTTGGTAATACTCCTGTGCTTTGGGATAGTCTTTGCGAGTGTACATGAGGAATCGGGCATAGTTGGTTAGATTTGCGGCATTCTTCGGGCTTTGCTGCACAGCCTGCCTGTAATAACTGTCGGCACTATCGTAGTCGTCCCCTTTTTCTTCCAGAATAATGGCATACGTACCAAGGACCGTGCTATTGTTGGAGTCGATTTCAAGCGCTTTCCCACAGTATTCTTTTGCTTTGTTGTAGTCTCGGCGCACCCTCCACAGGAATAGGGCATATCCCGAAAGTATTTCAGCTTTGCGCGGGAAAAGCCTTAATGTAAAGCGATAAAAACTCTCCCTCTTGTTTTGGTTTTTGATAGACCAAGGGTCTTTAAGGAATCTTTTGACGTTTGGGTAGAAAAGGATTGCTGAGAGTAGAACCCAAAGTATAACATAGAACGCTATTCCAACTGTCCTGACTGCTGCTGGACTGTCTGAAAAGAGATAAGTTACTGCTCTTAGAAGTGAATTGAGTCTTCCAGGATAAACAAGGTTTGATAATGCCACGAGAAGGAAGGCTGAGACAGCCAAAAACAGGATGAGATGGTACGTGGTGCGCCACTTGATGAGCCATATGACCGCTTGTATTGCAAAGTAAAGCAATAAGGCAGTTGCAGCGAGATTAAGCCAATCCATCATAGGACGCTCCGGTCATTAGGATGAATGACAGATGTCTCTATCGGAATCGTGGGTCTTCATTGGCGTTCGCAACCGATTATAGCAGAAACGTAGAGGAAAGGGTAAAGATGGGAAAGCCTGGTCAGATAGGAAAGCCGGAGTAGCTTGAAGATGTGCTAGGCGATGGCAAGTTAGAAGACGCAGTCACTCATCGGGATGAACCTATACGCGTAGTTTGCCTGTTTTACCGTGACAATCCGGGGGTGTGCAGGGTGAAGCCTCCGTCATGCCCGGGAAAGAAGTCCCTTAGCGGCAGGGTACGCCCCGGCATAATCGCCCCGAAGCCGTATTTCCGGCGGATGCGGTCAATCTGGCGGGAGAGGCGTTCGCGCGCCATCACTTTCGTGTTGAGCATATCGAGCTGGGTCGCCGGCTCGACCAGGTTCGAGACCCCGATGCCGACGAGGCGGATAGGTTGTTTGACATAAAGCATCATTCTTTCGAGCAACTCTAGCCCAGCCTCCGTAATAATCTGGTCGCTGGAAGTGGCATCCAGGGTCTTCTGCCGGGTGACGGTGGTGAAGTCGCTGTACCGGAGCTTTATGGTTACCGTCCGGGCCTGTTTCCCTTCTTCACGCAGGTTGCGGCCAACCCGCTGCGCCAGATAGGAGAGGCTAGCTTTGATGAGGGTGAGGTCGCGGGTATCCTCGGGAAAGGTGGTCTCGCGGCTGATGGACTTGGCTTCAGTTGGTGGGGAAAGGCGGTCGCTGCCCATGCCGCGGGCGTGGCGCTGGAGGCTCTCGCCGTAGCTGCCGAAGTAGCGTTTTAAGGTCTCGATGGGCACCTGCGCCATCTGCCCGATGGTCTTGACTCCCAGGCGGCGCAGCACCTCGCCGGTCTTTTTGCCGACGCCGGGCAGGTCATCAACTTTGAGTGGCGCAAGGAAAGCGGCTTCTTGGCCGGGGGCGATTTCCAGCAGGCCGTCCGGCTTGGAATGGTCGGAGGCGACCTTGGCGACCAGCTGATTCGAGGCGATGCCCACCGAGGCGACCAGGCCGGTTTCTTCTCTCACCCTGGCCTTGATGCGGGCGGCCATCTCTTTGAGCGTGCCGTACTGCGACTCGAAGCCGGTGACATCCAGATAGGCCTCGTCAATGCCCATCGGCTCGATGGCAGGCGAGAAGTCGGCGAGGATAGCCATGAACTTCCGCGAGGCTTCGCGGTACTTTCGGAAATCGCCCTCGATGAAGGTTGCCTGCGGGCAGAGGCGGTAGGCGGTGGCGAGCGCCATGCCGGAGTGCAGCCCGAATTTCCGCGCCTCGTAGGAGGCGGCGGCGACCACGCCCCGCCGGTCGGGCTGGCCGCCGACCACCACCGGCTTGCCCCGAAGCTCGGGACGGTCGCGCAGCTCGGCGGTGACGAAGAAGGCGTCGAGGTCAACGTGCATGATGCTCCGGCTCATACCTTGCCCCGGCTGATAAATTCCTTGATGCGGCGCTCCAGGATGCTGCGCGGTAAAAGGACGCGGTGCTGGCAGGTCAGGCACTTCAAGCCGATGTCGGCGCCCAGCCTGGTAACCTGCCACTGGTAACCGCCGCAGGGATGCGGCTTTTTCAGACGGACAACGTCACCCAGTTTGAGTTCTAAGACCATATATCGACCAAATCGGAGATTTATTCGGGGAGGTTTTCGCGCACCTGGTTGATGGCGTCTCTCAAGGCGAGCGCCGCCTTGCGGGCGGCTCCGGCGAAGTCACTGCTTCTTGAAGCGAAGATGATTTGCCGCGAGGAGTTGATGATTACCCCGGCACTCTTTTTGTTAACCCCATAGCGGATGGTGGTTTCAAGGTCGCCGCCCTGGGCACCAATGCCCGGGATGAGGAAGGTGATGTCGGGGTGCGCCTGCCGCAACAGTCTTAGCTCCTCGGGATAGGTCGCGCCCACCACCAGGCCGATGTTGCCCCTGGTGTTCCACTCGTTGGCTTTTTTCGCGACGACTTCAAAGAGGGGGAGGTTTTCGCTTTCGTACTGGCAGATAAGAGACTGGAAGTCTTTTGCCCCGGCATTCGAGGTGCGGCAGAGGACGAAAATGCCCTTGTTCTGATACTCGATGAAGGGCTGCAACGAATCGAAGCCCATGTAAGGGCTTACGGTTACGGCGTCGAAACCCAGCCGGTCGAAGATGGCGCGGGCGTAGGCTTTGGAGGTGTTGCCGATATCGCCCCGTTTGGCGTCGGCAATCACCGGCACCGCCCCTATTATGAATTTGACGGTTTGCTTGAGGACTTCCATACCCTGGCTGTCCAGCGCCTCGTAGAAGGCCAGGTTGACTTTGTAGGCGCAGACCAGGTCGCGGGTAGCTTCGATGATTGCGCGGTTGAAATCGAAGACGTTTACCCCGGCGGGCAGCATTTCCGGGTCGCTGTCGAGGCCGACGCAGAGCAGGCTGTGGTTTTTCCTGGCGATATAATCGAGTTTTTCGAAGAAGGTCATAGCTAGTTGATGATACCTTTACCGCAGACTTGCGTCAAGTTCGATTGTTGAGGTATGCACGGCAGTGTTATACTCAAAAGGTATGCCAATGCCATCTGACCTTTATCAAAAAACTCTCGACTATATTTACGGCTTCGTCAATTTCGAGACGCTGCCCACCGCGCGCGACGCCACTCACTTCGACCTGCGGCGGATGTACGAGTTGCTGGCGGCTCTCGGCAATCCACAGCAGGTGGCAAAGTCGGTACATATCGCCGGGACCAAGGGTAAGGGCAGTACCTCTGCCATGATTAGCTCGGTGCTTTCCACCGCCGGCTATCGCACCGGTCTCTATACCTCACCCCACCTTTCCGACCTGCGGGAACGCATACAGATTGACGGCCGTATGATTTCACGCACTGCCCTTATCAGGTTGGCGCGGGAGCTTAAGCCGGTCTTTGGTCAATTGGATGCCCGCGCCGCTTACGGTAAACTAACCACCTTCGAGGTACTTACCGCGCTGGCCTTCGCCTACTTCGCCCGCCGCCAGGCGGATTTCCAGGTTTTGGAGGTGGGGCTGGGCGGGCGTCTGGATGCCACCAACGTCATCATTCCAGAGGTCTCGGTCATCACCGCCATCAGCCTCGACCATACCGAGGTGCTGGGCAACACTCTCGAAGCTATTGCCGGTGAGAAGGCAGGAATAATCAAGCCGGGTGTACCGGTGGCGGTCTCGCCCCAGTCTCCGGAAGTGACGGCTGTTTTTGAGACCGTTGCCCGGAAAAATCAGTCCCGCATCGTGAAAGTCGGCACTGACGTGACCTGGCGCAGCCTGGGTTGTTATCTCGGCGGCCAGCGGTTTCAGGTTAAAGGGCTGCTGGGCGAGTACAAGCTTGAGATCCCCCTGCTGGGGCAGCACCAGCTTGAGAATGCCGCCAACGCGGTCGCTGCCCTTGAATTGCTGAAACAAAAAGGTTACCGGATTTCTCCGGAGAACATCGCGGACGGCCTGAAGCGGGTGCGCTGGCCGGGGCGTTTTGAGATTTTAAGTCGCCAGCCGCTGGTGGTTGCCGACGGTGCCCACAACCGGGAGTCGGCGCGGCGGCTCAGAGAAAGCCTCGAACAATATTTTTGCCGCCAGTCTGAGAAACCGGGCGGTAATGGTCTATACCGTTATAAGAAGTCGGTGCTGGTAATGGGTGCCTCGCTCGACAAGGATGTCGATGGCATCATCTCCGAGCTTGGGGGGCACTTCGACAGGGTCATCGTTACCGGCTCGCGCCATCCCCGGGCAATGTCTCCCGAGAAGCTTAAGGCGAAGTTCGCCGGGCATGGCATTAAAGTAGAAATAGCTGCCGATGTTCCCGAGGCGCTGAAGCTAGCTACTGTGGAAAAGAATAACCTGGTCTGCGTCACCGGCTCGCTCTTCGTGGTCGGCGAGGCCAGGGACGCACAATGATATAGCACTGCGGTGTCCGCAAAAATCTTTTTTTGAGAGACTCAAGCTGAAGTAACGCGGTACGAAGCGCCGGGATCGTTTGCCAGAGCACCTATTTCTTTGTTCGTCTACCGGGTCGAATAACCAGCACGGGAATACCAGGCTCTCTGATAACCTCATCGGCGAT
Source organism: Dehalococcoidia bacterium (assembly GCA_003599745.1). GTDB lineage: Bacteria > Chloroflexota > Dehalococcoidia > Dehalococcoidales > SURF-40 > SURF-40. The sequence continues at coordinate 6,626 of QZJL01000002.1, forward strand.
GCTTCCTAGCAAAGCTCGCTTTAACCCGCTCTTGCCTCGGGTGGTCATGATGACGAGGTCTATTGCCTCTTGCCGGTAAAAGTCAATAATGCTCTTGGCTGGCTGCCCCAGTAGAGAGTGGTAAGATCCGCGGACGCCCTGTGCTTTCGCTTTGTTGAGAATGCGGCTCAGGTACCGGTTCGCGCGGGCCAGGTTTCTTTTATCCTGTTTTTCCGCTGATTCCATAATCATCTGAGTGGTGATCGGACTGGTCGTAAAAGTTCCCGGTGTCGGTGCAACTGGATAGATTATCGGGGTTTTGCCTACCGCTCGAAATAGCACGATCTCGGCATCAAAGCGGCGAGCGACTTCGATGGCGTAGGGAAGAGCACTACTGCTGAGCCGGGAACCGTCCATCGGAACCAGAATTTTTTCGAACATTTCGTGCTCCTCTGCATATCCGTCTTATGCCGAATACCCCCAGAGCTCGATAATCAGGATTTCCATGTTGGTTACGGGAAACTCTAGGATGGGCTCCTGGCAAAATACGAGTTAACTTTTTCCACCGTTTTTAATCCGGACAGGACTACGGTGATGTCGATATATCCCTTGCCGTACGGATAATCCCCGTATCTAATCGTGGCATTGGGCGCGATATTGCGCAGATATTCACCCAGATATTTAATCAGGCTTATGCCTATCTCGTCAGGCGGGGCTGAAACGAGATACAGGGCGCCGCTGGCGTCGCTCGGATTACAGGCGATTGAAAGTTCGCTGATAGCCTCTTCCAGGGCTTTGGCGCCTTTCTGAGTTTCGTCTTTTGATTTATCCCAGGGCAAAGTGATTAAAGCCAGGTCTGTTTTGCCATAGCCGATTGCCGTCCAACCCGACAGCGTCTTTATAATATCGCTTACCTCTAACGTGCTGACTCCGACGTGCTTGGCTTTCTTTTCCTCTCCCGAGCAAAGAAGATTAAAGAATGGCTCAACTATCTTCTGGTTGATTTCATTGATGTTATCTTGCCAGGAAATCCCTTTGCGAACAAATCTTTCATTGTCAATCAGAAAAACGGCGTCAGCCGCCGGTTGAATTGATTTTAGCCCCGAAGCCGCATTTTTCGCGAAAATCGGTTCAATCGATTCTTCGTGCTCGAATGGCAGCACGGCTATTACGTAGACAGTCTTGTCGGGGTACCGCTCTTTCAAAAGCCTGGCAACGACCGGCAATATCCCCGAAGCGGTCCCTCCCCCTACGCCCCCGGCCAGCAGAAAGAAATCTGTCTCGGCAAAACGTTTGGTTTGTCTCACTGAGTCCACAATCTTAAAACCCTCTTCTTCGGCTATCTGAGCGCCCAGCAAACTGTCTTTGCCCACTCCGCGACCTAGCGTTTTCGCTTCTCCAAGAACCATTCGCTGGTCTACCTTGATGGACGAAAGTCCTCTTAGCGAAGAGGCATCGGTATCCACGGCGAAGGCTCCCGTCAGGATTTTTAAGCGGCGGGTTTTCCCGGCTCTCTCATCAAGCCGCACGAGTTCGTCGGCAATACGTCCCCCAGCTTGTCCCAGACCAATTGCCATGAATTTCATCTTTCATCTCCTGACACAAGATGTCAGATAGACCTGCACTATTTAATCAAAAGGGATATGTAAAACTCATAAAATGGCAACTGGAAGTGTAACAAATCTATGTCATTTAATCAAGAGCCTCTTGTTGTCGTTGTCTCCAAGGCAGGCCTCGTATATACTGGTAAGCAGTGACAGAGGAGGTGACACGTGAAGGCGGTCATCACCGCCGCCGGCCAGGGAACGCGGTTTCTGCCGGTGACGCGGGCAGTCCCTAAGGAGATGCTCCCTCTGGTTGCTATGCCGCTTGTCCACTACGCGGTGGCGGAGGCGGTGGCCTCCGGCATTGGCGAAATTATCTTCGTTACGGCACCGGGCCGGCACGCCATTGAGGACTATTTTGACCCCAACCTCACCCTGGAACGATTGCTTGAGAAAAGGGGTGAAAGGAAACTGCTCGAAGAGATGCGGGCGATTTCCAAAATGGCCGACTTTCATTATGTGCGGCAAACGGCGCCGCGGGGCCTCGGCCATGCCGTGCTCACCGCCCGGGAGATGGTCGGAGATGAGCCTTTCGCCGTCATCCTGCCGGATGACATCATTGATAACGACACTCCCGCCTTAAAGCAGATGCTGGCCGTTCACCGCAAGTACGGCGCCAGCGTGGTGGCGGTCGAGAAAATAGTACCTGCCGACTCGGTAAAGTACGGGGTAATCAGCGCCGAGGCAGTCTCTTCACGGACTTATCGGGTTAAAGGTCTGGTGGAAAAGCCGTCGCCGGAGAAAGCGCCTTCCAGCCTGGGAGTGGTGGGGCGCTACATCCTGACCCCGGAAATCTTCGAGGAACTCGCCAGGACAAAGCCCGGTAAGATTAGCGAGATACAACTCACCGACGCCCTCCATCGGCTGCTGGGCCGCCAGCCAATCTACGCTTTGGAGTTTAGCGGCATCCGCTACGACACCGGCACACCGCTGGGCATGCTCAAGGCGAGCGTGGCGTTAGCAATGAAAAACCCGGAGATGGCGGCGGAGCTTAAGCGTTATCTGAAAGATCTGTTTTAGGTAAGTCCCGTCCCGTGATTGACTTCCCGTTACTCCATAACCTAAAATCTTAGGGTAACTTTATCTTTCGGAGATGCCGATTTGACCAGTGACGAGCTTCGACAGGCATTCTTAAAATTTTTCGAGGGTAAGCGGCATACCGTTCTGCCCAGCTCCTCGCTCATTCCCTGGGGCGACCCCACGCTCCTGCTCACCACCGCGGGCATGGTTCAGATAAAACCCTATTTCCTGGGCATCGCCACGCCGCCCAACCGCCGCCTCGCCTCGTGCCAGAAGTGCTTCCGCACCACCGACATCGAGTCGGTGGGCGACCCCAGCCACCTAACTTTTTTTGAAATGCTGGGCAACTTCAGCGTGGGCGACTATTTCAAGGATGAGGCCATCGCCTGGGCCTGGGAGTTCGTCACCCGCGACATGAAGCTGCCGAAAGAGCGCCTGTGGGTGAGCGTCTTCCTCGATGACGAAGACGCCGCGGGCTACTGGCGCAAGCTGGGCGTCCCCGAGGCGAAAATCATCAGGCTCGGTGAGAAGGACAACTTCTGGGGGCCGGCGGGCAACTCGGGACCCTGCGGGCCTTGCAGCGAGATTTACTTCGATTTTGGCGAGGAAGCGGGTTGCGGGCAGACGACCTGCGGGCCGGGCTGCTCTTGCGGGCGCTTCGTCGAGTTCTGGAACCTGGTTTTCACCCAGTATAACCAGGACGAAACCGGCAAGCGCGCTTTACTCCCCAAACCCAACATTGATACCGGCATGGGGCTGGAGCGCGCCGCCGCTATCATCCAGGGGAAGCGCTCGGTCTATCAGAACGACCTTTTTTCGCCCCTGATTACGCTTATCTCGGAACTGGCCGGCAAGCGCTACGGCGCCGATGAGAAGGTCGATAACGCCATCCGGGTGGTGGCGGAGCACGGGCGGGGCATTACCTTCCTGGTCGCCGACGGGGTGCTGCCCGCCAACGACGGCGCGGGCTACGTCCTGCGGCGGCTTTTGCGCCGCAGCCTGCTTTTCAGCCGTACCCTCAGCCATAATGCGCCTTTTCTCACAGAGACGGCGAAAATGACAACGAAGCTGCTGGGGAATGTCTATCCCGAGCTTAAACAGCGCCACGAGTTTGTCCTCAAGGTCATCGAGACCGAGGAAGCCAGGTTCAAAGATACCCTCGAAACCGGGCTGGAGCGAATAGAGAACATTGTAATTTCAGGTGAAGCTAGCGGCGTAAAGGAAATATCGGGTGAGGAAGTCTTTCGTCTTTATGATACCTATGGTTTTCCAATCGAGCTCACGTTAGAA
>QZJL01000071.1 GCA_003599745.1 Dehalococcoidia bacterium
CGCTTACCAGAAGGTGATGGAAGAGGCAGATGAGCAGTTCATCGAGGTGCGCCCGGAGAATAAGGACTGGGTGGATATGTGGGAAAGTTATAAGAAATACAATCTCCCACCCATCAGGTTGTTCTCCAGCTTGGACGAAGACTAAGCACCTTATAAGGACATACGACGGAGGGATATGGTAAGGAGATTTCAAAATTCATGAAGCGGATTTTATTTTTATACTATTCGCATAGTGGCCATACTGAAAAGATGATACTTGCCGCCGCGGAAGAAGCGCGCCAAGCAGGTGCCGAAGCTATTGTCAAAAAGACTCCTGATGCAGTGCGGGAAGATTTGGTAAACTGCGAAGCCGTTATTCTCGGTACCGGTAACTATTTCCAAAAAGAAGCAGGCATGTTCCGTGATTACTGGGACCGGTACGATTATGACTGGCTAAAGATGAAGACAGAGTTTGGTATTAAGCCTTATGCCTGGGTGGTGAGCGCTGGGGTGGGTGGTGATAGCTGTACCTTAACGATTAACAATCTTATGAAAGACCTCAACTTTCGGCGTATTTTCCCTACAGTGATTGCCTTCGAAGATCCAACCGAGGATGATCTGGTTAACTGTCGTAAACTCGGGCGCCAGATGGCTGAACTAAAACCAGCGGATGATTACCCCGATCTCGACCCGCCGAGTAAGCAGGGGCGCTGGAAATGGCCTGAAAAAGTACGCGTCATCACTCAGAAGGGTATAGGTGTTGAGATTGCCCATGCCTGGGGTGACCTACTGGCCCAAGAGGTTGGAACTAAGTTAGTCGTTGCTCCAGAAACCGATACCGTTAACCGTTTTAAGATGATGAAGGCAGGACGTTTCCATTATGCTACCGGGACGCGTACAGAGACCAGCCAAATGATTATGGCGAACCGCATATATTCTGACCGAGACTCGGGGCCCTTTCCAGCGCGGGCTGTTTGGATATGTTCGAGGAGTGGTGCCGACTCTCCAATCCTGTTACTGGCTCATAAGGATACTAACAAATTCCTGGTTTATCGCTCGGTTGGTTGGTTGCACCAAAACTACGACCGCATAAAAGGACGACACGAATGGTTAAAATCGGCTAATCTGGACACGTTGCTAGTAGAACTAAAGCATACTTTTCTTCCCGTGCATGACGGGTTAAAACTATTCCTTCAAGGAGTTGGCCTTTGGACTAACGCGTTTGAGGAGAGCAGTGAGGCGAACGCTGTGCTTGTTGACCGTTACTGTCAGGCGTTCCAAGAATGCCAGGACATGGCTGACGAAAAGGAAGTTGCGGTTCGGCACGATAATCCCGAGTGGCTTGAGACATGGGGAAACTATAAAAGAGAGATTTCGATACCACTCATTAAGGTGGTTTGAGGACTCATGTAGGAAAGCGACTCATTATGATTTTAATGAGGTCTTAAAGTAGCTGATAGAGGAATGCGAATGTTGTGAAGCAGCGTTAGCAGGGAATCCAATAACGGCATTGGTATAGTCTTGATGCCGTTAGGGGGGTGTTAAATGAAAGGGTACGCGGCAATATTAGCGGTCGTGATAACTATCGCGGCGCTGGTGTCCTGTCGCCCGGCGTCACCTGAGCCAACCCTCTCGACCTCACCTGAAGAACCATCTACGGCAGCAGAGTTCCGCCTTACGCCTAACCCAGTTGAGACTTCAATGCCTATATACGGCGGTATTCTCAAGTTTGGCATGCATCACGCAAGGCTTTTTGATGCCCACCAACTTGTGGGATATGGGCCAACGACCACCTTACCCACCTTTAACCAGTTGGTGGTGTTTGATATCAACTACAAAGAGATTGTTCCTGAGACCATCATCGGCGACCTCGCCGAGAGATGGGAGACAAACCAAGATGGCACGGGAATAACCTTATATTTGCGACAAGGGGTGAAGTGGCACGACGGTATGCCTTTCACTGCCGATGATGTAATCTATAGCTTGGACAAAATGAGCGACGTTAACCGCAGCGCCATCGCTGACTGGTTTTCGGCATATGAGAGCGCCGAAAAGGTTAACGATTTTATATTAAATGTCAACCTTAAATATGCATCCGCCGGATTTATGATTTCACTGGCCCAGGGAGAATCCCAGATACAGCCTAAACACCTGGCAGGAACCGACTATCAATCAGCTGCTTTCATGGTTGGCACCGGACCCTTTATTCTTACGGAATACTTGCCGCAGGTACTTCTAAAGTGGAAAAGAAACCCCGACTATTTTAAGTACGACCATTATGGAAACCGACTACCTTATCTGGATGGTATTGAATTTTACCAGACTGGTAACGCCAACTCTCATGATATGCTGATTGCTCGCCGGTTAGACCTTAAAAACCCGACCTCCGGTGTTACCTCTACGCAGAGCTACGACTATTTAAAAAATGGTGCGCCAGAACTACTGTGGCAAACCAGGAACTCAAATGAAGCTTGCGCTTTTTTTCTTAATCTGAATCACAAACCACTGGATGATATTCGTGTGCGGCGAGCTATGGGTCTAGTTCTAGTGGAAAAAGACCTGCTTACGGGTTACAGTGGCGACCCCATGTTTGGCATAACTGATATTGGGCTATTGCCGCCTGCGTTTGGCTTACCTAAAGAAGAAATCGTCAAGCTGATGGGCTGGGACAAACCCTATGAAGAAAGGGTAGCCGAAGCTCAGAGGCTGATGGACGAGGCTGGCTACCCCGAGGGTTTCACGCTTAACATGATGTCTACGGGAGGGACAAGTGTAGGCCATGGAGCTGCGTGTCTGGTATTTGCCGAGGCGCTGAGGAAACATTTAGAGATTGAAGCTATATTAAACGTTGGTTTGGGCGGCACCGAGTTGTTTAAGCGTATAGATGAAGATAATTATGATCTGTTGGCACAATCATTAAATGTAGGAGCTGACCCGAATAAGATAAAACAGTATATAAGGACCGATGGATTTTCCAACTACTCGCGCTACTCCAACCCTGAGATGGATAAAATGATGGCTGAACTTGATTACATTCTCGAACCGACGGGAAGACGAGAGGCGATCTGGGCGATTGAGCGTCTTCTCCTTACCGACCTGCCAATGTTGCCCACGGGGGCCTTTAACCTGAACTTCATGCCCTACTATCCCCATGTAAAGAACCTCAGATGGAATGGCATACCCTATTCGAACATTAACCGATTAGAAGACGTCTGGATAGATGAGTCTCTCCGGGTAAAGTAGGAATTTGTATTGTAATAACCAGAGAAAACGGGGTAGAGATGAACGAAAAAAAGGTTAAGCCGGTTATTGCCTTGGTCACTATTGGGACTGTTCATCCCGATGGTCTAGGAACGCTGGAAACGATTGACAGCTTAATTTGCGATCACTTTCCCGGATACGACATCCGATGGGGATTTCAATCTAAATTTACAATTGACACCTTCTATGAACGCGGGGTAACCACCGTGTTCGACCGGAAAGTACCCTTGATATCCGCCGCCGGGCTGCTGGCAGAGCTGGCTAAAGAGGGAGTTACTAAGGTAGTTATGCAAATGGTTATGGTGACCGAGGGCAGCCTGTTTTGTTCCGCTACGGAGGCAGATACTCACGGTATAAATGTAAAATATGGATTGCCCTTTCTTTCGCATAGGGAAAATATTGCCTTGGTGGTTAAGAGGCTCTCCTCTAATTTTGGCGATGGGGTCGAGACAGCGACAGTCTTGACAGCTCACAATGTTAAAGAGGATTTTCGCTACAATGATTGCTTTATCGAAATCGACAATATAGTCAGGAAGAACTATCGAAATGTTTTCGTGGCCACGTTGAACGGCCCACCAGGGATTGAAGGTGTCATCGCGGACGTAAAAAGATCGTGTTGTAAAAAGATGCGCTTTATTTCGCTCATGCTGATCGCCAAAGCACATTATAAAGATATTATGGGCGATGGTCCCAAGTCTTGGAAAAGCCGGATTGGCTTACCAGTAGAGGTGATTGATAGCTTTTATGAGAATAGTGGTATAAAAGACTACTTTGTTAACAATATCCGTGCTCTGATGGAGCAATTCGAGCAGAGTTCTTGATAAGGACACGCGCTGCGCTCGGCTGTTAAGCACTTAGGCAACCTTGCGATGAGGAGGCATAAGATGGAGTGGGAAGAAGCCGCCAAGGAGATATTCGTAAAGATGCCATTACAACACGAAAATTTCTTTTTGGATGCCAAGATGGCAGCTGAATATCTGGCCAGTAAAAATGGGCACAAACAAGTAACAATACAGGACATTGAGAAGGTAAAGGGTAAATATTTCATTCAGGTTTCGGAAACAGATCAGAGGAAAGAGTTAGAGAAAAGGGTGGCGGGAGATGTTAATTTCTTTCAGCGTATGGAACAGTCAGCACGGCGAATACTGGATAAAGATTCGGAGTTGTTTCAGGTTGAAACTTGTTATACCTGTAAGAATACATTGCTATCACTTTCGATGCTAAGCAAGCTAAAGGATGAAATCTCTTCCAAGTTTAAAGAGCTTCGGGTGACTGAAAGAATCTATGAAAAGTTGCCAGGAGAGCGTTCGCGGGTGCTCCACAACCGCATTAACGTAGCTCTGTCGGGCTGTCAAGCCGGCTGTTCGTTTCCTGAGACTAAGACCTTCGGCGTGGTTTTGGTATCTATGCCCATGGTAACCGATGCCGTCTGTAGCGGATGTTTTGATTGTGTCGATGCTTGTAGCCAGGGTGCTATTGTCATTCGTGGCGGCGCCCCAAAAATTAATAACGACCTTTGCGACCACTGCGGTGCCTGCGTTAAGGCTTGTCCAACTGGGACATTGGAGTCGTTCCGCCAGGGATATCGAATATTAGTCGGCGGCAAGCTGGGACGGTTACATCAACGAGGATTTGAGTTGTATAAAATGGCGGACCGTGAGACATTATTCAAAGCCTTGGAAGCCAGCGTAGATTTTTTCCTGACAAGAGCGAACGGACCGAAAGAATTTACCGCATTATTGAGGCGTGAAGGCTTGTCTCCGATATACCAGCGCATATATCAAAGTTGATAAGGTCACAAGCGATTGATGTGAAAGTACGAATACGTTTCGCCTTTTTAAGGGGGCTCTCAAATGAAAGTCTGGGGTAAAACATCGGTCAGTATCAGTCTGATTTTGCTCGTTCTATTATTATCAGCGTGTTCTGGGGCAGTAGGAGTGACCGGCGCATCAGTCGACAATAATGGGCATCTCATATTAACATTATCTAACGGGCAAACTATCGACGCGGGTAACGTTGCAGGGCCACCTGGACCACAGGGAATAGTCGGACCTCGCGGAGAAAAAGGCGATAATGGTGATCCAGGGCCTCAGGGACCTCCAGGTCCTTTCCCGAGTTCGTTTATCACCTGGCAAGGTGGCTGGACGAAAACCGGGGGCTGTTCGAGGATAACCACCCCTGGAACAAGTATATGACCCGCCAGTCGCTGATGGAGGAGATACCTCATACCTTTTTCCCCCTGCACGACGGTCTGGTTGAATACCTCAAGGATTTGGGACTCTGGACGGCGGCGATAGCGCGGCGCAACCGCCGCAACATTGACCTGGTCACGCGTTACTGCGAGGCCAACCAGCGGGCTATCGAGATGGCCGATGACCGGCGCATCTGGGTCAGCAGCAAAAACCCGGAGTGGCTGGAGTTCTGGGAAAACTACAAAAGGGAACTCGGCCTGCCCAAGTTCAAGAAGTTCCTTAATTTGCAGGGAGAACTATGAACCCTAATAAGAGTTACAAATGGCCTGCGAAACTACACTTGGTGAGTTCGAGAGGCGCTGGGGAAGACATCTATCGGAGCTGGGGCGACTTGCTTGCTGTAGATACCGGTATCAAGGTGCATGTGGCCGGCGAAGATGATGATGTCGATCGATTCCGATGGCTGGGTCATATCAAGCTTTTTGACCTAACCGGCGATGATGGTAGCAAAACCAGCCAAATGCTGATGGCCAATCAACATCATTGCGTGAGAGACGGTGGTCCCTTCCCGATTAGGATAGCTTGGGTGCGTTCAAAAGGTAATGCTGGATTTTTCACTAAGGGTGACTCTGGCATTAAGACTCCCCGAGATATAAAACCGGGCACCCGGTTTTGCCGTATGACATACTCGCCAAAAATACGCATGATAGACGGTCTTCTGGCATGGGCAAAGGTGAGGCACGATGAAATCATCTGGGTTGACATTAATAAACCAGGGGAAAGCTACCAGTCCGTGGTCGAGGGGCGGTCTGATTTAAGCTTCGGTTTTCCGAATTCCCCTAATATTTTGGCAGCAGAGAGGAAAAAGCAAAGCATAAAGTGGGTAGATTTGAATGCCGAAGCTGATCCGGAAGGGGCCAAAAGATTCCGTGATCGGGATCCGCTGATTACCTTCGGCCTTATACACAGCGGGGTCGACTCGGCGATAGGTCACTGGGGTACCGTTGGCATCAATTTCGAACTTACCCGCAAGGATACGAATGCAGAGTTAGTCTACAACTTGGCCAAATGGCTAGACGAGAACTACCCGAGGTTTAAAGATAAACATCCCCAAAACAAGTTCCGAAATCGCCAAACCCTTATAGAGGGATTGAGGCATACTTATCTTCCCTGCCACGAGGGAACGATAAGCTACCTCAGGGATATTGGCATCTGGACAAAAGCCCACGATATGCGTCAGGCAGAGAACGAGAGCTTGGTTGACCAATACGCCATGGCATATCAGCAATGTATGTGGGAGGCAGACAGGCAGAAAATCTGGGTCGCCCGGGAAAGTGAGGAATGGGTAAAATTCTGGAATGATTATAAAAAGTCGAATCTCCCAGAATTGAAACTATTCGATGATTTGCCCGTGGTCGCAGTCTAAAAATCCGCGTAAAATACAACCACATCAGGATAGATTTAAAAATTTTATACAGTCGTTGGATTATCAAATGGAAAGCTACTATATTACATTTTAAAAGAGAAATGTAAGAGAAAGTCGATATTAAACCTTTGCAAACCATTTGTCATAGGAGGTGAAGTCGATGAAAAAGTGGACAATCCTGATAAATATGATTTTAACTCTTTTGGTTTTGCTCGCCTGCAGCCAAACTGCGTCAGAACCAACAACCTACCAAGAGCAGGCCTCGCCCCAAGAAGTTATTAAGGGGAATGTTGTTCTGCACCCTAATCCGGTCGAGGAATCTATGCCCAGCTATGGCGGTATAATCAAATATGGTTACTCTATCCCAAGAAGCTTTGACGCCCACCAGAGAGTAGGATATGGACCTCAAGCCGCTTTGCCGGTATTTAACCAACTGGTTATGTTTGACATCAATTATAAGGACACTGTCCTTGATACCGTAATCGGTGACTTGGCCGACCGCTGGGAGTGGAATCAGGATCATACAGAACTCACTTTCCACCTTCACCAAGGAATAAAATGGCATGACGGTATGCCATTTACCGCCGACGACGTGGTCTACAGCCTGGACAAGATGACCGATTTCACGCGCAGCGCTATTTCCGACCTGTTTCCCGCCTATCAGAGTTCGGAGAAGATTGACGATTACACCGTGAAAATCCATCTTAAGTATCCGTCAGCCAGCTTCATAATGAACTTAGCCGAAGGTGAATCGGTAATACAGCCTAAGCATCTGGCTGGTACAAATGATCAATCGTCTGAGTTTATGATTGGTACCGGTCCTTTTATTCTTGAAAAACTTATTCCAAGAGTGGCCCTTATATATAAAAGGAACCCAAACTATTGGAAAAAAGACAAGTATGGCAACCAGCTACCTTACCTAGATGGACTAGAATGCTACAGCCTAGATAGTGCGGCAGTCAATCCTAATATTATCAGCCGACGATTGGATATGAAAGGCCCTGTGACTGGTTCTGCATCCACGAGTAGTTACGACGAGCTAAGTCAGGGCGCGCCGGAATTACTGTGGCAAAAGAGGGATAAGGATGTTGGTTGCGCGATGTTCCTCAACTTGAATCACGAACCATTGAATGATCTACGAGTGCGTAAAGCGATGAGTTTACTAATAAATGAAGAGGAGCTAATAATTGGGTTCAGCGGTGATGCCAAGTTCGGTATACCTGATATTGGCTTCCTGCAACCGTCCTTTGGTCTGCCAAAAGAGGACATAATCCATTTGATGGGATGGGATAAACCATGGGATGAGAGGGTTACCGAAGCCCAGCGGCTGATGGCTGAAGCCGGCTACTCGGATGGTTTCAAGCTTAACATGCTCTCCCGTGGGGGAACTCAAACCCAAATTGGCGTAAACCTGGTATTTGCCGAGACGCTACGTAAATACTTGAAAATTGATTCAGAAGTAAATGGTTTAGCTAATACCGAGGTAGCGACGCGCCTTACAAACGGCAACTATGACCTTTACACACAAAATTTAAGAGTGGGCACAGACCCGTCTCAGCTTGCGATTTATTTCAAAACCGGTGGCGCTGGCAACTACTCCAATTACTCTAATCCAACAATAGATGCAATGCTGGAAGAGCTGGACAAGATCATTGACCCGGAAGAAAGGCGGGAGTCTATTTGGGATATTGAGCGTATACTCCTGACTGATCTACCAGCCTTACCTACGGGATGTTTTACAGCGAACTACATGCCTTATTATCCCTACGTTAAAAACTTAAGGTGGAACGAGTTGTCTTACTCGAATATTTGCCGTTTTGAAGATATCTGGATTGACCGAGATATTTACCAGCAAGTACATGGGAAGCTGCCACCCAGCACAATAACTACTCCTACTGCGCTACCAACGCCAAACGAAACGCCAGGGCCAACCGAGACGCTAGCGCCAACTCAGGCACCAGCGCCGACTGAGACGCCAACACCAAACGAGACGCCGGCTCAAAACGTAGGAGACCCCTATGATAATCCGGATTTCCCGGTTATCTGGGTATCGGTAGACCCGCCGGAAGGCGTTGGTCGAGATAGCACAACGGTGACAATCACGTTAAAGGTGCCGCCAGGAGCACTGTGTTCTCTACATTTCTTTAACCCGGTAACCGGGACCGATAGTTCCCGCAGACCGGCAGATGTAGTCGCCAACGCAGATGGTAATGCCGTACTAGGCCCCTGGGAAATCCACGGAGCCGCTCAGGCGGGTGAAGCCACCCTGCAACTTACCGTCACTAAAATCGATGGTACGCAAATAGTTGTGACGCGCCCTTACATTTTAAAATAAGGCGTTTTGGAAGCTAGCTAATGCAAGCTATTGCACGGTGATATCTTAATGTTGGGTCTTGTGCAATAAGCAAAAAGTGAGGGATGATCATGACAATCTCAATTCCCGCGCAAGAAGAGCTTGAAGCTTTAGATGAAGTCCTGAAAAGAGTTGCACCAATTATGCGCCCTAGATGGCAGGAAAAAATGTCGTATCTCCTTAACTTAACCAAACAAGCAAGAGGGGTGAAAACCCTTAACAGAGAAGATGTTATCAAGGCCGCCATATTTGTATCTCATCCTTCTCCCAAATGGCATGAAAACACGGCTTACTACAGAGAAAGGCACGGTTATAAGGCTAAAAAAGATAATTATTACGCCGCCCCGAGGCGTGTTAAACGGTGGGATTCCACAGCTACTAAACCGAAGAGGCCACCCGGCGAAATGAAGGTTCTTGCCTTTAATTCAAGCCCAAGGAAAGGTGGTAACACCGACGTATTAATCGACGAAGCCTTACGGGGAGCTCAGGCCGCCGGCGCCCAAACCGAAAAATACATGTTGCATTACCTTAACATCAAGTACTGTATTGGCTGCCGCAAATGCAAGGAGCCCAATTTTAAGAAAATCTGCGTTCTTAAAGATGATATGACTGACTTCATCTACCAGAAAATCTTCGACGCCGATATTATCGTCATTGGGTTACCCATATATACCGGCCGAGAGCCGGCTCAGCTAGCCACATTTTTCGACCGGCTAGACTGTATGCGTCGTTTCGATATAAATAAAGATCTGAAAACGCCAACCAAACTGATCAGGCGAGGCGACAAAACAGCTATGGTGATCTGTACTTGGGGGGTTATTACCGATAAAGTTGACGTCTACGACCACATTATCGATCGAATGATAGTCTTACTAAATGGTCATCGCATCGAAACGGTTGAGGCGTTATCGGCTTGTGGCTTTTCGGGCATGTTGCATGGATTCGATGATGATCATAAGGCGATCATCTTGAGATATCCCGACGAAATGAAAAAGGCTTATGAGGCAGGTAAGGCTTTGATCTTAGGTAAATAGTCTTATGAAGCGCTGTCTTTATAAAAATATTGGCTGTTATCTAGCTTATCTATGAAAT
>QZJL01000043.1 GCA_003599745.1 Dehalococcoidia bacterium
TATCTGGTGAGTGTATCATCGACCTCGGGAACTACCCTCCAGGTCACCTTCTCGGAACCGATGAACACGGACAAGTCTTCCACGGCGGCCAATTACAGCGCCAACTACACCCTTGCGAAAGTTAACGCCGGCGATGCCTGCGACTATAATCCCCAGGTGTCGGAGGCGACGGAAGTGACGGGGAGCGACTACCGGATATTCAACCTCACCCTCACCGAAACGGTGTGCTCCATAAGCTACAGGATTGAGGTAAATGCAAACGTCACCGACAGGGCCGTTCCGACCCCGAACCCGATGGGGACCCCGAGGATACTGACCTTCGCCGGTAACGAACAGCTCAAGGTGGTTTCCGCCGAGGGCGTGGACAAACATACCGTGAGGGTCACCTTCAACAAGGCGGTGAACCCCGGCATCAACCAGGCTGGCTCCGCAGGCTGTACCGGCGATACGGAATGTTCATACCGCTACAAATTCGATCCCGACCTTGGCGACATCACCGGTGCGACCGTAAACTCCAACGTCGTCACGATCACCCACGCGAATGAGCAGACAGGCGGGCAGTACACGGTCATCGCGGCCAACGACCTGGACGGCGACGGCTTCAGCAACTCCGGATGGGGGTCGATACAATCGGCCAACGCCCCCATTGAGGATGTCCAGGCGGCTCCCAGGGACAGGGCCCCTTTCCAGGGACAGGGCAACGAAATCGACACCATCGAGGAGGGCGAGTATTTCTCGGATCCTTTCGGCGACGCGACAAGCTTCGCATTCGCCTTCGTATATGCCGACAGGGTCTACCTCGGCCCTAACGAAACGAACCAGTACTTTTTCAGGTTCGATCCTAACGGTACCAACGCGGTGCTGGTGGCGAACAGATTCAGCGGGACCTACAATTCCCTGACACCCCTGGGCAGCAGCACAGGCTTCGGGTGGGATGCCGACGGAGACGGAGCCATAGAACCCGCCGACGGCGACTACCGGGGTTACTACGGCGAAACGGGAGTCGTCGGATTCAACTCCGTATCGCTCGATCTGGGAGGCACTGAGGACGACGAGATACTCGTGCCCGGCCCCTACAATCCCTCGGGGTTCGCCACCTACCCGGTCTACTTTACGGACGACCGGGACACCGAGCTCGACTGGAGGTTCCTGACGTTCAGCGGCACAGGCGGAGGCAACACGAGGGCGATACAGTTCGTTTACGGGACAAACGACAATTCCGGCAACGCCTACGTGTACCTCGGCGCGTCTTCCGACCAGGATCCCCAGGCGCCGGTCGTGTCGATAATCACGGTGCAGAAGGTCGGTGACGTAATTTCACAGTCGGATTCCGACGATATGACCTTCCGCAACGTGCCATATATGGGCACTGCGTCGAAGCTCGGCTCAAGCAGGAACCAGGCGCTCACGGACGTGTACGGCATCGATTCGGCGATCAACTTCAATGGGCACCTCTATGTGGGGAACAACGGGGACGTCCGGTACTCGAGCGATTACTTCGCTTTCAGCTCCAACTCCTCGACCATACGGGGACGCGCCGGCTATACCGGTACCACCCTGGCTCTGCCCACGGTTGCCAACGGCGGTCTCGGACAGATACGTCCCGGCCTGAAGGGCGTTCCAAGGCTCCTGGAATTCCATGGGAAGCTCTACATGGCCCGTAACGTATCGACGGCCGCGGGCGAGCCGCATCAGGGCAATGCCACGCCGCTCAGGGGAGAACTCTGGCAGTGCGATCCGGGCGGAAACGGCATTTGCGAACCGGCGGAATGGAACAGGATCATCTACGGCACGGAAAACGAGCTGAAAACGGACACCGTTGTGACCGCGAAATCGATAAGCCTCCTGGAGGCGTACGGGAATATCCTGTACATCGGTTTCGACGATACCGACACGTCCCAGGGCGTGAGGATTTTCAGGATCGCCGGCACCGACCCGGCTCCAACCAACGGCACGAATATCGTGGGCCAGGGCGGCGGCGCGGGCTGGGTACAGCTCGGAGTCAATGGGATAGGCAGCAACTACATGCAGATTATATCGTCCACCACCATAAGCGACGGGACGGACAATTACCTGTATCTTACGGCCAAAAAAACCACGGGTGATACGAGCATCCGGGTATTCAGGCAAAAGAATTAACGGATACCGTGCAAGGGCGGGGGAGCGGCAAGGCTCCCCCTCCCTGTTGATTAACAGAAAGGAACCTCCAATAATTAAATTGGATGATCCCATGCGGGCACAAATCATCTCTAAAAAATCGCTTTTTCATCTTTGATCATTTGAAAAAAGCGATTTATAGAGATGCCCATAAGGTTACCATATTCCTTATATATTTGAACAGATAATTTCATGATAATGTCTTGTTCACCATTCATAAAAAAATGATGATTTTATGGCATTATGTCACCTAAAATAGCTTATATTTTCGATTCCGCTTTCTTTCGGAGATAAATTTTTACACAAATTCTGTCATGATCGATTACACGTAATGTGCGGTAAATTTTATGCCGATTGTAATGACATATGAAATGAAATATACGGGTGGATCGGGTATTCCCGCCGGGGCCCTGGAGGCAGTGAGAGCCGCGACGACTCGCATGCCCCGGAACGCCGATCCGCCGGTAACATCACACCATGGAAGGTACGTATGAAACCGAGATATCTCCTCGCAATGGCAGTCCCCGTCCTTCTCTTTGTTAGCGTTTCCTCCGGTGAAATTATCCGCCTCAAGAACGGCACCATCCTCCAGGGAAGGATCGCCTTCGAGTCTCCCGAGGTTGTCAGAATTATCGACGCCGCCACAAACAAGGAAGTGAACCTGCGCCGCGCCGAGATAGCCAACATGGTGAGCGAGAAGGTCTTCGACAACGTGATAGACTTCGGCCAGCTCCGCAACCTCAAGGAGGAGGGCTGGAAGAAACTCGAGGAGAAATCGAAGAAGGCGGAAGAGGCGAAAACGGCCGAGGCCGCCCGGCCCGCGTCGTTCTCCGAGAAGTTCCAGCCGAAAATAGGCCTGGGTGCCGCCTACATGATGCCTACGGGGGATATCGGCACGGTGCTCGACCCGGCTATCGGCTTCGGCCTCGTCTTCGACATGCGGATGCCCGTCTTTGCCATGACGTCCCCCTGGAGCCTCAGGACGGGCCTCGCCGTGAGCTACGCGAGTTTCGGTTCCAAGATGGAGAACTTCCCGGCCGATGTGACCCTCCTTCCCATCCTGCTTAACAACGAGATCGGCTATGCCACGTCTTCGGGCCTGCGTCCCTACTTCACCCTGGACCTGGGGATCACCATGGCATCGTTAAAGGATAAATCCGACAACACCGAGAAGAAGGACACCTCCTCCATGGACCTGACGGTTTTCGCGGGGGCCGGCGTGGGGTACCGCCACAAGAGCCTCCCCTCACTGGAGCTTTTTCTCGACGCGGGGTACATGATGGTCTTCGAGCAGACCAGCGGCAATTTCATCAACGTCAATTTCGGCGCGGCGTTCCATTTCTTCAGCAGGACGGAAGACCGGTTATGAAAACCACGACCACTATCAATAAGATCTTCACGGTAATCACATCACTGGTCCTCTCGGCGGCGCTTGGGTGCGGGGGGGAGGTTTTTAAGAATTTGCTGGGGGGAGGCATTGCCAGGATAGAGGTTTCACCTGGCAGTTGTTCCATTGCGAAGGGAACGAATCAACAGTTGACGGCGACGGTAATATTTACGGATGGAACCAGAACAGAAATAACCAGTGAAAGCACATGGTCCGCAAGCGACACAAGCCTTGCCGAAATAACGAGTACAGGAGAAATACTTTCAAAACAAACAGGGACAGTAACAATTACTGCCAGCTACAAAGGCAAAACCGCCACAGCGGCCGTGACAATAACAAGCGCCACTCTTGTTAGTCTGCAAATTACACCCCTGACAAGAACGATGCCGAACGGAACCCAATATCAGTTTATCGCAACCGGTGTTTTCACAGACAGCACGACCCAGAACATGACGACTCAAGTTAACTGGGGATCAAACGACACGGGACTTGTAAATATTACATTAAATGGTGGCTTGGCAACGGCAAATGCTTCGGCGACTGGAAGCACCACCATCTCTGCCACGCATGTTGCAACAGGAACAGCAACAACAGCATCGGTAACCATAACAAGCGCTGCTTTAACGGCAATTTCTGTTAGTCCTCTTGAGCAATCTATCGCGAAGGGAACCAAACTGCAATATTCAGCGAAAGCATATTATTCAAACAACACGATAATTGACATCACAGAACTTGCCACATGGTCTTCCAGTACCGGTGCCGCGACAATTAGCTCAAATGGCCTCGCTACCGGTGCCAACATTGGGACAACAACGATTCAAGCACTTTATAGTACTAAATCCGCAAGTACTACTTTAGAAGTCACCTCCGCTACATTATTGTCTATTGACGTCACCCCAAACAATCCCATTGCTTATGGTACCACCCAGCAATTCACAGCTTTGGGATCTTTTTCCGACAGTTCCACACAGGATATAACCAACCAGGTGGTCTGGTCATCCAGCGACGCAGGAATCGCGACCATCAGCAATGCTTCAGGAACTGAAGGACTCGCATCGAGCGTCGCTTCCGGGACAACGACAATTACAGCAACCTATGATCCATCCGGTCTAAACATCAGCGGAAATACTAGTCTTGAGGTGAGGCTTATCACTTTACAGTCTATAACCATTGTCCCTGCGTCAGTTTCAAAGGATATCGGCCAGACGCAACAGTATTATGCAAACGGCAAATATTCAGACGGCACCGTACAGGATCTCACGAACCAGGTACTGTGGAGCACTTCCAGTTCATCATTTGCCGAAATAAGCAACGCATCCGGCAGCCAGGGATTTGCCACCGCCATAGGTACGGGTACGGCAACCATCAGCGCCACCAGAGACCGCGTTACTGGAACGGCCACTATGACGATAAATGCTCCCGATTCAATTAATCCGACGATGTCACAGGTGGAACTTCTCCCTGGCAATAAAGTGAAAATAGTATATAACGAAGATATGTCCGTAGCGGGAGCCTCGAATCCAAATTTCTACAAAATAGTGACCACAGTCGGCGGGAGCTGCGCTACCGACAATAACTTCAGTGGATCAACA
This sequence comes from Dehalococcoidia bacterium, assembly GCA_003599745.1. GTDB lineage: Bacteria > Chloroflexota > Dehalococcoidia > Dehalococcoidales > SURF-40 > SURF-40. Next base: position 5,137 of record QZJL01000043.1, read on the forward strand.
CAAACAACCGACTTCAATATAAGTTCCGTTGACGTACAGTCATTAACAACCTTCATACTCAACCTCGATGCGGGAACAAATGCCGTGAAGTATACGGTAATAGGGGATAAGGCAAACATAAAAGACCTTGCAGGAAACACACTTGGTTGCCCCAATTACCTTGAATTCCAGGGGAAGGACACCGTTGCTCCATATGTCGTCAGCGCCATAAACGATACCTCCACGTCAATTATTGTCCGTTTTTCTGAAGCGATGAAGGAAGGAGGCGGTGCATCAGCTGCTGACAATTTGGCCAACTATACAATAATAGAAAATCCGGCTAACGGCACTTATGATGATCCGGTAAAAAGCGGCATATCGAAAATCGACGAACAGACCTTCAAGATTACTTTTACTGCGACGTTGTATGGTATTCCATACAAGGTGACTGTTGCCGATGCAGTTACCGATCTTTCTTCCAACGCGATAACCGATCCAAAATATGTGACGTTCCAGGGGAATGAACAGTTGAAAATGGTCTCAGCCGAGGCCCTGACCCTTAAAACCGTCAAGGTAACATTCAGCAAATCGCTCCTCACCACGAGCGCTGAATGTTCATCGGCAAGTGATTGCGCAAAACTGTACAAAATATCACCATCCCTCGGAGAAATCACCCAGGCCGTGGTAGGCAGCGGTCAAAACGCCAATACCGTCACCCTGACCCATCAGCTCGACCAGGAAGGTATCGCCTATTCGGTCATCGCGGCGAACAGGATCGACGGGGACCAGTTCAATAACGTCGCCGATAATAAGAGCATTCGGAACTTGGCAGACAACGAAGATCTGCAAAAGATGCCAAAGGACCGGGCGACTTTCCTCGGACTTGGAACGACTATCGCGAATATTTCCGATGGAGCGTATTTTACCGACCCGTTCTCGGATACTACAAGTTTCAATTTTGCGTTTGTATTCGGAAACAAGATATATCTCGGTCCCAATACAACTAACGTCAGCGCCTTCAGATTCGATGCAAACGGGTATAACTCAGTTCTGGTTACTTTTGCAGCAACAAGTCAAACCTGCGCAACGGCTACCGGGCTAGGTTACGGTCTTGGCACCACATGTAATGCCACCGATCCGACTCTGACGAACCAGGGTTTTAACGGCGAACGGGGCCTTGTCGGATTCAACTCGGCTACAGTGACTATCACAGGTAATCCGTATGAAATCCTTCTCGTCGGCCCATTAAAGGATGGGGTCACAAAAGGATATTTCACACAGGATCTGGATAATGTACTCGACTGGACTCCGGTGGATTTCAACGGTACAGGCGGCAACAATACAAAGAGCATACAGACTGTTTACGGAATCGACAATTATGTATATTTTGCCGCATCTTCAGACCATAACACCCAGGCTCCAGTCGTGGCAGTTAGCACACTGACACGGACAGGTGATGTTGTTTCCGTTCCAGCAACCGTTGACATGGCAATGCGAAGCATCACAAATATTGGGAAAAACGCCGGCAACTCTGCCGAGGTTGTAGGCATCGATTCAATACGAAAATTCAATGGAAACCTTTACATGTCAAATAACGGTGGGATACGCTATTCATCCAACTTCACCACTTTCAGCGGCGATGTTGATTCAACTCCTTCAAGCATTGCCGGAACAACGTTGTGGCTCCCCGATGCACCAGCTGGTTTGGAAAAGCTTTCACCCGGTCAAAAGGGAATTCCATTACTACTAGAGTATAATGGGAAACTCTATATGGGTCGCAATGTAGCTACGGGATCGACGGCTCCAAGCAGCCAGACAGCCCAGAAGAGAGAAGCCATAGCAGCAATATACCAGAAGTTGAGGCTTTGGCTAGGCAGGTTTTGCCGTAAAGCCCGGTGCCCACAAGCGCGACCCGTTCGTTTTTCGGAGGTTGGCCTGGATTCTGGCCAACCGACGTCTAGGTTGGCAGGGTTTTCGGGCCAACCTCGGGCCCCAATGGCCTGGATTCGGGCCAGCCTCGCAGACCCAGGTGGGCATGACCCTGATGGCTGACGGTTGGAAGGCACAGATATGGGCGCAACTCCGGCCCTAAGGTGAGTTTTTCGCAAAAGTCGCGGCGCGCAAGACGCGCCCAGCAAGGCGCGCGACGGCCCGGTGTTGTCGCCGGAACACCATTGACCCAGGATCGCCGGAAATGAATTGACCCGCCCCCAGCGAAGCACTTTCCGACTCTTACCAGGATTCGGAGGTGCCCCTACAACAGTGCTGGGAGGCGGGAAAGTGAAATCCATCTACTCGTTACATGCTCAGGGCCGACCCATACGTGAGATCTCTAGGACCCTACGGGTCTCCCGCAACACCGTCCGGAAGTACGTCCGGGCGCCGGAGCTTCCGAAGCCCAAACCGCGGCCTCGCCGCGGCTCCAGGCTCGAGCCTTACCTGGACTACGTCCAGAAGCGGCTGGCCGAGAACGTCTTCAACTGCACCGTACTGCTTCGTGAGCTGCGCCAGCTCGGTTACACTGGCGGCTACACCATTCTTAAGGACTATGTAAAACCCCTGCGTCTATACAAGTTGCCGGCCGCGACGATGCGGTTCGAGACCGAGCCCGGGGAACAGGCCCAGGTCGACTGGGGCACGGTCAAGTACAAGACCCCTGACGGCATGGAACGCAGGCTGTACGCGTTCGTCATGGTCCTCGGCTGGTCCAGAGCCAGCTATGTGGAGTTTACCCCTAAGGCCGACATGGTCAGCTTCCTGAAGTGCCACCTCAATGCCTTTGAGGAACTCGGTATCCCGCAGCGCTGCCTGTATGACAACACCAAGCTGGTCACACCGGGCCGGGAAGAGGGCGGCGAGGCGATTTGGAACCCAAGGTTCGTGGACTTCAGCCGCCGGCTGGGATTCGACGGAGTTCTCTGCAGGCCATACCGGGCCAGGACCAAGGGTAAGGTCGAGAACGGCATCAAGTACGTCAAGGGCAACTTCTGGCCGTCGGCCAGGTTCACTGACCTACAGGACCTCAACCTGCAGGCCAGGGCCTGGGTGAGGGGCGTGGCAAATGTCAGGGTGCACGGTACGACTCACGAGCGCCCCACAGACAGGCTGGAGAGCGAACGCGCACACCTGCGGCCGTCCCCCGGCTGGAGTAAGGTCCAGGACCTGTTGTACAACGAACTCACCGTGGGCAGCGACGGCTTCGTGCGCTGGGACAACGGTTACTACGGGGTGCCGGCTGGCCACATGGGGAGCAAAGTGAACCTCAACTGCCATGACGGCATCGTGGAGATCTGGCACGCCCGAGAGCGCCTTGCGGTGCATCCTCAGGCCACCAGGCGCGGGGAGCGTCGTCAGCACCCCGACCAGTGGAAGGGCATCGCCATGGGCGACCCGCGGCCGCGCAAGGACACCGTGGCGGTCATGCTGCCAGGCGTAGAGGTCGAGCACCGGTCCTTGGCGGCCTACGACGCACTCGTTGCGGGGGAGCAGTCATGATTGCCCTCGAGCAGGCCAGAGGCCATCTCGAGCAGCTCGGGCTCAGCCAGGCGGCGCTCATGCTGGAAAGCAGGCTGGAGGCCGCCGCACACAGGGAACTACCCTACGCGGAGTTCTTGGCTGACCTGTTGGGCATCGAGGCGGCGGCCAGACGTGAGAGATACCTCAAGGCACGCACCCGACTGGCCCATCTGCCCTTCCACAAGACGCTGGACCAGTTCGAGTTCAGCTTCCAGCCGTCCGTCGACCAGCGACAGATCAGGGAGCTCGCCACGATGGCCTTTGCGCACGACGCAGCCAACCTGGTCCTGCTTGGCCCTCCCGGCGTGGGCAAGACGCACCTGGCGGTGGCGTTGGGGCTCAGGGGCATCGAGAGCGGCCTGGGCGTCTACTTCGTCAGGGCCAGCGATCTCTTGGAGGATTTGCGCCGGGCCCAGTCGGAGCACCGCTTGGACCGCCGGATGAGGGTGTACATCGCTCCCCGGATCCTCATCATCGACGAGTTCGGGGTCTGGCCATACGACCGGGTGGCTGCCACAGCCTTCTTCTCCCTCGTCGCCGCGAGGTATGAGCGCGGCTCGATCATCCTGACGTCCAACAAGGGGTTCGCGGACTGGGGCGAGGTCCTCGGCGATCCGGTCATCGCCACCGCAATCCTCGACCGCCTGCTTCACCACAGCCACGTGCTCAGCATCCGTGGTGAAAGCTACCGCCTGCGGGAGAAGAAGCGGGCTGGGCTGATGGGCAACCTCATCCTCAACCAGGAGGTGACGGCCGCGAACCAACAGAAGCCTTAGTGTCGTCGGGGCGGGTCAATTCCCAACCGACTCCAACGGGTTAAATGCGGCCCGGCGATGACACCGCCTCTAGTCAGGCGATCTATGGTCCCTCGAGCGGGGCGACCTATGATCGTGTTTTGGAGCCAGCCGGCGGACTCTGTGTCCCGAGCCCCAGGTCGGGAATGTTGGGCCGGAGCCTGTCGGCTCCGCTGGCACACTCGTCTCGCCTTCGCAACAAGACGGCGGCTGCCCGTCCAACCCGCGCTCGCTAATCTCCGCCAGCCTGCGCACCCAGCGCGTAGACCATCCGCCCCGGGCTGCCGGGACGGCCTTCTTGGCACTCGCAATCATGATTCAGCCTCCTTCTCCCTTGGCTCAGCATGCCAATGCTGTGCGCGTGGGGGGCAACAGGCCCCGCGCGACGCCACCATCATAGCTACATGGAGCAGCGGGAAGAGCAGCAAGATCACCCACGGGCCGCCCTTGGCAACATCCAGCCGGCCAGCCAGTCCCAGCCCGGCCAGCGCTAGCATGCAGAGCAGCGCGATCTTCCGCATCAGGCTCCCCTTGAACACTCGCATGCCCTCCTCCCTAGGTGATGCCTGCCAGCACCTGCCTCCTAAT
>QZJL01000066.1 GCA_003599745.1 Dehalococcoidia bacterium
GGGGTATTGTAGTTGATGATGGTGGCGTAGACTCTACGTTTGGCAATTGTCCCCTCGGAGGAACCGGTGACCAGGTAGAGGTAAATATTCGGCACCTCCGGCAGGATGGCGTCGGGGAAACAGTTCTCGGAGAGCCCCACCTGCTTGCCCGGGGTGAATTCCAGGGTGCCGTGGGTGCCGAAGTGCACCATCGCGTCAGCCTTGTAAACCCGCTCCACCCAGCGGTAGAAGGCCAGGTACTGGTGATGCGGTGGCAGGTTGCGGTCGTGGTACATCTTGCTGACGTCCTCGCCCCAGCCGCGGGCCGGCTGGAAGCCGACAAAAATGTTGCCAAACTGAATGCCGGGAATCAGGAGCTCGTTACCGGCCAGCATCACCTCGCCGGGCGGGTCTCCCCATTCCCGCTTCATCTCTTCTTTAATTGGCTCCGGCAGCTCGCCAAACCAGTCGTCATACTGGGCTGAATCCACCGTAAAAGCGTTCCGCTTGGCACGCTCGATGTTGGTCCAGGTGGCTTTGTCCACGTTGACCAGGTTGCGCTGGGTGATGATTCTCAGGAAGTCCCTGGCATTCCTGGGATAAACGCCGACCTCATAACCCGCTTCCTTCATCCGGTTGAGGATATTGATGAGGCTGGAGAAGACATCGAGGTAGGCCGCCGAGCCGATAGTTCCTTTGCCGGGCGGGTAGTTATAGAGGATGAAGGCCACCCTTTTTTCGGCGTTGGCTTTCTTCCGGAGCTTGCCCCATGCGGCTGCCCGGCGGGCGACTTTGCCGATGCGCTCTTCAATGGGCGCGATGCCGCCGGCATCTTTGCCGTCGCTGGCTTTGAACCCGGCGACCATGATTGGTTCGATGGCGCCGTCCATTTCCGGAAGCTGGACGGCCAGCGCCGCATGAATGGGAGAAATACCGCTGATATTCTCCTCCCAGTCTTTGATAGCGGTACTGACGGTGGTGATGGGCTTGAGCATGGGCACATTAAGCTGCTGGAGTTCCTTGAGGGCGCGCTGGTAGTCGCCACCGGAGGGGCCGCCCTCGAGGCGGAAGAGGGGGAAGCTGATTAAGGTATCAATCGTGGTGCCGTTACCCTTGATGAAAAACTTCTTGATGGCTTCCATGTTGGTGATGCCCTCGCTCATTACCGGCATCACGTTGACCTGCTGCTCTTCCAACCTTTCAATCATCAGGTCGAGATAGCTCAGGTTGCCGGTGACGTAGTGTTTTAAATAGAAGAGCAAGCCGATGGTGGGACGTTCCCTGGTAGCGCCAGTACTTTTGAAGTACCAGTCCAGGTACTTGTCGGTGTCGGTAAACAGCCTGGGCGCTCTGGGATGATAGATGGCGTAGTTCGGTAGCGCCCTGGGGTCTTCTATTTTTTTCTTGATGTCGAGGCCGCCGTATTCCTTCGCCAGGAAGAGGATGAGGTTAAGCATGTTTTCCTGGTCGCCGAACTCCCAGTAGCGGTAAATCCTAATATAGTTCTGGATGTGTTTGGATTTGCCGAACTGAAGCAGACGCGCCGCCGGCGATAGCCAGCTCCGTTTCACCCGGAGACCCTCGGAACTGAAAGACACTGAGTCCGAGGAAAATATAGAGCCGATGCGCTTGAGGCCGCTTTGTTCCTGCGGCTTGCGGACGAAGGAATCCGAGGAGAAGCTACCCATGTTCGTGATTCTTGCCATGATGGGGCCGGGCACGCTGAGACCCAGGGTGGTCTTGCCGTTTTTGTACTTCTCCAAGAGGGAGATGACCGTCTCACTATCGCTCTCTCGGGCGGCGGTGGTTGACATCTTGTCGAGCAGGATGATGTTGGCCTCGCGAATGTCTTTTTCGACCTTGCCCACGTCCAGCCGAGCGGCCGAGCCATCGTCCAGGATGAGGTGATACTTTACGCTGATTGCCTGGCCGAACTGCCCGGCGAGGTCACCGGTCACCTGGACGATGGGCTTTTCGTATAAAGGGTTACCCAGAAGGAGCAGGATGCGTGTCGTCGCCGGTTTGGTTTCTTTCAAGTAGCCACCTCCCTTAATAAGATATTAGCCTGAGAAAACTTTTCTGGCGTCTAAAGTTCCCCAAAATCATCGTTCATTTTATTCCCGGTCGCGCCCGTTCTTGCCCTTTTCGCCCGGGGTAATGCCTCCGGGATGTCTTCGGGAGCAAGTTGCATATACTCTATAACGGCTTCCCGCACGTCTAAAAGCAGCGACTTCAGCCTGCGGCACTTCTCCGGCGAGACCCTCGACATGATATTCTGTATGGAGGCGCGAAGGGTGGAGTCTTCATAGGCCTGCTCACCGGCTTCGGTCAGGATGATGAGTATCTGGCCGCGATGGTTCAACGGCACCTTTTTGATGAGCCCTTGCTTTTCCATCCTCGCCAGGCCATCGGAAATGGTGGGCGGCTCGCGGAAGAGCCACCTGGCGAGATTTCGGGGGGTGGCACTTTCACCCAGGGCATTAACCATGTAAAGCACCTGAGACTGCATCAGGGTAACGCCATACTGGCTCAGCTCTTCATCCCGGATTCTGCCCGTCATGTGGGCGATGTTCCGCATCAGCGTCCAGATGTGAAAATATTCGGCGTCGCTGAGCTGCCCTGTCCCGGTATTTTGTTTCGTAGCGTCCTCCGTGGCAGCATTATTAGTGACCATTAGCATACGAATAGTATTCTACCATGAGAGTCTTGTCAATAGGTTATTTGTTCGGGTTTTAAGGGAATTACGGTGTTTTTACCCTGAAACCTTCCCCCTCAAGCACCACAATCACCTCGTCGAGGTTTTTCCCCTGCTTCTGGCACCCCTGCGGTATCGTCATCGTTCTGCCAATCGTGTTCCTGACAACCGGGTTAGCCACGCCGGCAAATCCCAGTTCCTTAAGGATACCGATAAGTTCAGGATAGACCCCGGTGAGTTCATAGACGCTCCTGGTCAAATCAATCTCTTTCATCCAGCAACCTCCGCTCACCTTCTAGCTGCTTGATAGGGGTAACATCCTGGGTAACTTCAAGCGTACCCAGGTAGTGTCTCTGGCGGTCCCGCACTGCGAAGTAGCGGATGTAAATCAACCGGTCATGAAAATTTATCCAGAACTCATAAGAGTCCCGTTTCCCTTCTTTAAAAGCCGCCAGAATCTTTTCCACCACGTCAACGCTTTGCGGCGGGTGGCAGTTCTGTACCTTCCGCCCGAGGATCGCTCTGGTACGCAGGAAAATCCGTTTGCCGCCGTTCGAGAAATAGCGCACCGTATCCTCGGCATCAACGAACGTGATGTCAACCGGGATGGTATCCAACAAAGGCAGCAACTCCGCCAGCTTGATAGTACCTGTGGGAAGATTGATGGCCTCGTCTCGAACCGCCGCTTCCTCGAAGATTGATTCCTCAAGATGCCTGATGAGTTGTGACGTCTCGGCCGGTTTTTCGATAAAGACATAACCGATACCGTCACTTTCCTGCAGGATGCTTACCCAGTCGGCGGTATCCAGCTTTTCGAGCGAAGTCGGGAATAGGATGTTCTCTTCTTTGAATATCATGCCCCGCACTTCATCAACCAGAGGATTAAGAGTTTTTTCGATATAACCCGAAAATTCCTCAAAACCCTGAAGGGCGTCGAGTTTGGCCAGGGCGACTTTCAGCAGGTCTCTTATTTCATTATCCTTGCCCCACATCACTTTGGAAGGCCCCATGAAGCCCTTCTTCTCAAGGAAAGGGAAAAGAAGCTGCTCTTTCCGTTCGTAGTGGGTTTCTATCCCCCGGAGTTCAAGTAGCCGGTCTTTAAGCTGCTTTTTAAAGTCGGGGAAGGCAGCTTCCTCCCTCTTTTCGAACGTCTTTTCCAAGCCATCCAGCAGTTTTTCAATCTCGCGGTTTTCCGATTTAAACAGGTGAACCGGGTGGGCTGGCGATGTTTCTTCGACGGCCGCTTTCTCCAAGGCGGACTGGAAGATAAGCGCATGGACATTGCAGAACTTCTTTATCTCCTCTGGGGAAAGGCCTTCGCTGATGAGAGACTGTTCGAGTTCCGCAATCTCAGACGAGCTGATGTTTCCCACCTCGCGTTCAAACCGCGCTTTAGCTTCGGAAACCGACAGGCCTTCATGCAGTTTTAGAATGATGTCTTTAAGTCTCGCCTTTTTTTGCTCCCTGCTTGATGCCTCTGCCATTCGCACGACCTCCTTAGATAAACCGCTATCCCCATTATACGGGATTTTCAGGGCACAACAAACAGGATTTTTCCCGCAGTCCTGCATCTGACACCAAGGGTGATTCGAACATCACCCTATGGAAGGCATTCGCATTAAGTCACTGCGACAGGGTACGGTTATCGGTAAAATGATAGGGGAGGCTCTAACTATTCAGTCTCAGCGCCTGAGTGCTCAAACGCCTTACGACGCTGGTAACCGCAAGCCCCATAACCGCGACGATGGCGACGAGAATCCAAACATAAAGAGCGACCTGCCCGAAACCGAGCCCCATGACTGTCATATCGGTCACCGGCCTGATTACGTAAAAGGTCGGGAAAATGTAGCCCACCCAGGACGGTATCTGCGGGAACATGAAGACTATAGCTGGCCCGAAGAGCAGCAGTCCGCCGAACTTCCAGAAAGCAAAGAGAGTATTTATATCCCCGATATACGCTCCCAATATCAGGCCGATTTCTACTGCCATGATGGCACCGAGTGCCAGTACCAGCACCAGAGCGAGCGGCGAAGAACCGAAACTGGTGCTAATCGCCAGAGTCAGCACCCCCATAACGATGGCCAGCACAGCCCCGATGATTCCTTTAGCGATAAATATGTCTCCGATTGTGGCGGGTGTGACGTTCAATGCTTCCAGTGTACGTCGCTGCTTCTCATGAATCAAGGATGATGCGGGCAGCATCATCCCACCCAGGAAAACCGCCATAATAACTATCAGGGGAAGGAACCTGTCGCTCCAAGGCAGGCTGGATTCGTCACCCAAAGCGACAGTCTCGATATTCACCGGCAACTCAGAGCCGGTCATCCCTCTTACGGCATCGGCGATGGCGATGGGTATCACAGAACGGTTCCGGGCAAGGCTTTCTCCCCAGACATAAGCCTTGAGCCTGACCGTGCCGGTGGCCAGCCCGTTATCGAAGTCAGCCGGTAGAACAACGCCCATGTCCAGGGCGCCGCTGGCTGTGGCCGCCCTCAAATCAGCCTCGACGTAATAGATTTCGATATCAATACTTTCAACTGATTGGAGCCGCGAAACGATTGGTGAATTTCCCTCATCGTAAATCCCCAGTTTGGCGCGGTCGGTAAAGATCTCCCCGAAAGCCAGGTTGACGAAGAGCGCGAGCAAGACCGGCATGACCACAGCCATGACGAAAACAACATCCTTGGGCCCGTGAAAGACCTCTGTTTTTATCAGCGCCCAGACGCGTTTCAGACTCATCTGTACCGCCTCCTGAGTGTCACCATCCCCGCCCAGATAACCAGAGCGGAAATACCAGTCAGTATCCCAAGGTTAGGGCCTACATCTCCCCACCCAACCCCGTAGTTAATAACCCGGTTGACGGTATCAGTCAGGTAGTAGGAGGGAATCACCCTGGCCCAGTCCGATATCAACCCGGGGATAACCACTCCGAACCCCGGAACAGCTAAAATGATTAATATCAGCATGCCCCACCCCGTTACCGCCATCACGTCCCTGGCCAGGGAAGCCACCAAGAAACCAATGCCCACGACCATGACGCTGCCTATCAGCAGCGCAAGAAAGACAATGAGTGGCTGGTGGCTAAAGCCACCGACCAACCCCATGAACAGTACGGCCTGCCCGAAAGCCAGTCCTACCCCCAGCAACCCCTTCGCCATGAAAAGTTCGGAGGTACGCATAGGGGTAACCAGCAGTGCCCGGGCGGTACCCTGTTCTATCTCAATGGCGATAAGGCTTGCCAGGGTCAGTATCTCTACCAAAAGTATGAAGATGGCCAGGAGCGGCCGCATACGGTCCCTCAAGGCTATCTGGTTCCCCAGCAGGTCCTGCCCGAGTATTTCCTCCGTCGTGTCGAAATTGAGCGCCTGACCGGTCTGATTATAGGCCAGCTCTTGAACCAGCAATACTATGGCTGAGCTTACTTCCGGCGGTGCGGTGGAGACGTAATAGACCGTTATCTCCGGTTTTCCCCCGGACGCCCACGTGTCCACAATATCCAGGGGTAGTGCGATGCCGGTCTGGTAGTCGCCGTCAAGAACCGCTTGCCTCAGCAATTCCTCGGTGTTGAAATACTCGATATTCACCCCTTCACGCTCGGTAAGTTCGGTAAATGCGGGAGGAACTACCGGGGCGTACATCCCCAGGCTGAACTCCTCGTCCAGCTGTGCCGGCAGGATGAAATAAACGCCGATATAGAAAATGATTCCGATGACGGTAATCAGCAGATAGAAGCGATTGCTCGTAAACAGAGCGGCGTCTTTTTTCAGAAGCGCCCTGATAACGCGAAGGTTCATTCCGTTAGCCTCCGGCCAGTTACCTTGATAAAAATATCTTCGAGGGTAGCCTCTTCACTATGGATGGTTACGACTTTCTCCTTTTCGAAGAGTTTCTCCACCGACCGCGCGGTATCCGGCGTGTCCATGCTAATTTCGCGTTTTTCCAGCCCTGCACCTGACATAACCTCAGCTATCAGGGAGCGTTTGCCGTAAAGCTGCTTGAGATTACGGGGAGTATCTATGGCTGCGATTTTCCCCTGCTCCACAAAGGCCACGCGGTGGCAGAGTTTATCAGCCTCCCACATATCGTGCGTCGTCAGGAAAATAGTCGCACCCCGGTCACGCTCTTCCAGAATGATGTTGCCTATAGCCTCGGATGAAACCGGGTCGAGACCGGCGGTAGGTTCATCCATGAAGATAATTTCCGGTCTATTGACCAGCGAGCGGGCCACCATCAGGCGCTGCTTCATGCCCTTGGAATAGTTCGATACTTTATCTCTCTCTCGCCCCTCGAGGCCTACTCTTTTCAGAAGGGCATAGCCATCGAATTCTTTGACGCCAAAAAGCTCGGCAAAAAGCTGGAGGTTGTCCAGGGCGGTCATCTGCTCGTACAGGTTGGTCTGCTCGAAGCATACACCGATGTGCTTTCGTGCCGCCTGCGTCTCCCTTGCGATATCTTTCCCGAGGAGGATAGCGCGGCCATCCTGGGGCAGGAGCTGGCCGGTGAGCATTTTCACGGTGGTTGTCTTGCCGGCGCCATTTGGGCCGAGGAAGCCCAGTATCTCTCCGGTGCCCATTTCAAAACTGATATGATCCACCGCGACCAGCGTGCCGTAGTTATAGGTCAGGTTTTCAACGATAATTGATTTATCAGTCATATGACTGTTTTTCCTCCTTTCGGGAAAAGTCTATTTCCTTTTTCAGAAAGCCGTAGCACATCAAATGCACAATCTGCTCAATATAATCGCGTTTATCTGCCAGACCATGCAAAAACTCGGGCATGGCTCTGAAACCCGCCTGAAGGACATTCAGGTAGCCGAGGAGCACGTCTTCACCCAGAGCGGGGGCGATGTAACCTTGTTTTTTGCCGTCGGCCACCATTTCTTTCCAGAGTTGCTTGATTTCCCGTTCCACGATTTCGTCAATGAATTTTACGATGTTTTCATCCTGGCTTATCAGCTTTTCGATGATTTCATTGTTCATCCTCTCCATCATGTCCAGCTTGCCGCCCAGGATGGACATGAGCTTTTTCGGAAAAGGTAAATCCGAGCGGATAAGGGCACGGTTGCGTGCGATATTCCCGCCGACCAGCCCCCTGATAACTTCGCAGACAAGCGTTTCCCGGTTCCCGAAGTGATTGTATATCGTGGCCGGTGAAACGCCTGCCTCTTTGGCAATCGCTTCGAGGCTCACGCGCCGGACATCGTGAGTACGGCTGAAAAGCGATTTCGCTGCCTCGAGTATCCTGCCGCGTTTACCCTGCCGGTCAGAGGATTTCATAGTAATAGAGGATATTACTGTATTACTACATACATCGTCAAGAGTGAGTAGCGAAGCCGCCAGCAAAACGTTGAGGCAGAGGACAAGCTAGAACCTTCGTGGCAGGAGACCGAGACGCCTATCAGGCGAAGCAGCTCAGGCGAGAGACGCAGCACCCCACGCAAAGTACGGTACCCGGAAATTCAGCATTCAAGAAGCTTGGCGCATTCCGGCTTGCTTATAGCTGCCCGCCAATCACTATCACCGCTCTCAGGAACAAAGCCCCCAGCAGCACGCATACCGAAGAAGCCAGCGCGACACGGAACACCTCTCTTCTCGCCAGTTCCTTCCCCGGACTCATCATGTCAAAGGCCAGCGGCACGATTGAGGCCAGGAGCACCACACCCACCCAGAACGGTGCTGCCAGCGCTCCGAAAGTGAGCATATTAAGGGCCTCACGGGCACCGGCCATCGCCGAGGAGCCGAGCCAGGCGACCAGACCGATAAGCACTACCAGCTCGACCAGGATGACAATCGCCTCCGCTTCCCAGAGCCGGCCTACCAGCCGGGTGGGAATTGCCCATTCGGTAGAGCCGGTCAGCAGCCTGGCCGGCAGCCGATATTCCGTTGTCTTGCCAGTGGTCACGGGAGCGACCACCAGGATATAGGCGATGAGTACGGCGATGCCGGTGGATACCGCCGAAGCAACAAAGAGGGGCGGAATTAACGCCGAACCGGCCCACAGCGCCCGGTTGCTGGTAGCCAGAAGCACCCCGGTGTAGCTCATAAGCAGGATAGAAAACAGGAACTGCAGCCACCCCAGCCCGCCATTAAGCCGGTGAATTGGACGGCCTCCCGGTTCGCCGTGTTGGCCTTCATACCGGTAGAGGACATTCATTACGACCGCGATGGCCACCCACGCTAGCAGAATCCAGGTGCCCATTGACATCGGCGACAAGATGTTGAACTCGGCCAGCAGGTGCCAGAAACGGAGGGGATTACCGAGGTCAGCCAGCAACAGCAGCACTCCCAGGACAGCCGGAAGCACGCCCATCTGGATGGCTAACTGGGTTAACCGTCGCTGGTTGTAACCGGCAAAGCGCTCTGCCAGAAAAGCGGCGAAGTAGCTGCCGCCCGCCATGCCGGCCAGCCACAGATAGACATAAATCGGGGCACTCCAGGTAGTCATCTTATACCTCCCTCTGATTGGATTCCCGCTCGGCTGCAATCCGGTTTCGGCGCTGGAAAAGCAGCCAGAAAGGCAGGATGGCAATCACCCCGGCGGTGATGGCACCGCTCAGCCACTGGGTGCCGACCGTCGCGGTAGCCAGTCTCGGTTCCTCGGGCAGACCGAACACCTCAGGTGCGTCAGTTAGTACGTAAATGGTGTGCAGGCCTCCCATTTCATGTTCGCCGTACACCCGGGCGCCGCGGTAACCATCGCGGGCAACCAGGGTTTGCACGCGGTCATGCGCCGCCGCAATCATGTCAGCCCGTTCGCCAAACTGGATGGCACCGGTGGGGCAGGTCTTGGCACAGGCCGGGGTAAGGCCATTGGTTATCCGGTCAATGCAGAAAGTACACTTGCGAGCCGTCCCGGCGATTTCATCTTTATCAGGTACGTGGAACGGACAGGCCTGGACGCAATAGCCGCAGCCTACGCACCAGTTCTGGTCAATGACCACCACTTCGCCTTGGTGGGAAATGGCGCCGGTGGGGCACACCTGCTCACAGCCGGCGTTTGTGCAGTGCATGCAGGTATGCGCCCGAAAAAGCCATTCGTTGGGGCGCTCTCTGAACTCAACCTTTATCCAGGTGTGGGCTGACAATCGCGGCGGATTTTCGTAAGTCCCCCTTTGGCGGGTGGTCACCGCCTCCAGCTCGTTCCACTGCTTGCAGGCGACCTGGCAGGCGCGGCAGGCGATACATTTCGAAACGTCAATCAATCTGGCTTTTGGCATCAGTTTCCTCCGTCAGATTTTTAGGTTTTTCTTATATTTACCAGGAAAGCCTTGTATTCGGGGATGGTGGTGTTGGCGTCACCGATGTAGGGCGTCAGCAGGTTGGCGCTGTCCCCGGTCGAAAGACCGCTGTA
>QZJL01000027.1 GCA_003599745.1 Dehalococcoidia bacterium
GCTGAACATCGCCTCGGAGAAAAGCGCTTACACCATCACCGACCGGGCGACGTATCTGGCAACCCGGAAAAACCTGAGCCTGGATATCCTGGTGGAAGGTGACCCGGCGCTGCTCAACATTTACCACGTCATCGTGGTGAACCCGCAAAAATCTGACAAAATAAACAACGCGGGCGCCCTGGCGTTTGCTGATTTTATGATTTCCACGCAAGCCCAGGAAGTAATAAGGACATTCGGGGTCAGCGAATTCGGGCAGCCCCTTTTCTTCCCCGACGCCGATAAGACCGAGGCTGACCTGGGCAGCGTCTAGCGTTTGGTTCGGGGGTCCCCTCCTTCTTTACTCCGGGTAATGGGGGGAGCCCGTTTTCCCCGGAGGAGTCAAATCAGTGGACCTCATCGCCGAAGGCATTGTCCGGGCTTTTCAGCTGCTTGTCAGCGGCGACCCGGAAGTTATCAAAATCACACTGCTTTCCCTGGCGGTCTCCCTTTCGGCAACCGCCATCAGCCTGGTTATCGGGGTTACGCTGGGTACGGTCATCGGCTTAATGCGCTTCTGGGGACGCCGCTTTCTGGTCAGTCTTATCAACACCGGCATGGGTTCACCGCCGGTCGTCGTCGGCCTGATTGTCAGCCTGTTCCTGTGGCGTAATGGTCCGCTGGGGATATTGCGCTTGATGTACACTCCTTACGCCATTGTCATCGCCCAGTGCGTTATATCCCTGCCTATCATTACCGGCTTCACCATGGCTTCAATTCAGCAGATTGACCCCAAGCTCCGGCTTCAACTGGCGGCCCTGGGTGCCTCACGCTGGCAGTTGCTCTGGCTGCTGGTCAGGGATACTCGTTTGCCTCTCCTGGCGGCGGTCATGGCCGGATTCGGCTCCATCATTTCGGAAGTTGGCGCGGCGATGATGGTCGGCGGCAACATTACCGGCCAGACCCGCGTGCTTACCACCGCTATCGTGATGGAGGTAGGCAAGGGTGATTTCGGTCTGGCGGTTGCCCTGGGTATCATACTTATGGCGCTGGTGTACCTGGTGAACCTGGCGCTTACGGTGCTCCAGCAAAGGAGCAAACCGAGGTGAGGCCGCCGTTGGTGAATAACCCCCCTTATGCGCTTGAAGTTGCCGGGTTGTCGGCGGTGCTGGGTGGGCACAAAGTGCTGGAGATGCCCTCGCTTCGGGTGAACCCCGGCGAAGTGCTGATAGTCATCGGCCCCAACGGCTCGGGTAAGACAACCCTGCTCCTCTGCCTGGCGCTGCTGCTGAGACCGGCGGCAGGCGCAATATCTTACGGAGGCACTCCTGTTCTGGATGACAAACGGGTGTTCCAGTTGCGCCGTAAACTGGCGGTGGTCTTTCAGGAGCCTCTCCTGCTTAACCGCACGGTGTGGGATAACGTAACCCTCGGTCTGCGGCTGCGCGGGGTCAGGCGAGATGAGGCTGAAGCCAGGACGCGTAAGTGGCTTGAGCGTTTTGGCATCGCTTCCCTGTCAAAGCGGCAGGCGCGGACGCTTTCTGGCGGCGAAGCGAAACGGGTCAGCCTGACAAGGGCTTTTGTTCTGCAGCCTGAAGTCCTCTTTCTCGATGAGCCTTTCAATGCCCTGGACAGCCCCACCCGCCAGGCGCTGCTCGAAGATTTCGAGAGTGTCCTCAGGGAGACGAAAGTTACCACCGTCATGGTGACCCATGACCGCAATGAGGCGCTGGTGCTGGCCGACCGGGTGGCGGTGCTCATGGACGGAACAATCAGCCAGCTCGGTACGCCGGAAGAAGTTTTTGGTTCTCCGGCGAATGAGGATGTCGCCAGGTTCGTCGAGGCCGGTAACATCCTACACGGTACGGTCAGCTCACAGGCGGGCGGCCTTGTCTCGATTAACATCGAGGGGCGGGAGCTTCAGGCTATCTCCAGCCTTGAGCCGGGCAGCAAAATCACCGTTTACCTGCACTATGACGATGTCACCCTCAGTTTGCCCTTGTCGGAGGCGATATCCACCAGCGCCCGCAACCAGCTCAGAGGAAAGATAACGAGATCGTTTTCCTTCAGTTCGCAGGTGAAAGTCACCATAGATTGTGGCTTTGCCCTGGCTTCGGTTATCACGCGGCGTTCCTGGGAAGAACTTGGGTTGGAGGTGGGCAGAGAGGTGCTGGTCTCTTTCAAGGCATCCTCGGTGCACCTGATTCCGCGTCTCAGATAGATTACGTCACCGGCGGTGTATAAACCCCAAAACTTCAGGCCGTTATGCTAGAATGGGGTTATGAGTATATTTCAGTCGGTGTTGGCTGCCAGGCTGATTTTCATCCTGGGGATTCTGAATCTGCTGTCGCTGGCCGCCATTTTCGCTACCTGCCGCTGCCTGCCTGCCTCAAGATTCGGTAAGGGCTTAATGGAAAACCGCTTCTACCGGAAAATCTTCAAGTACCACTGCTACGTGTGGTACGTTCTCTGGGTTTCCGTAATAGTGCATGCCTTTTTCGCCATCATGTTTGCTGGTATTCCCTTTTAGTCTCCGCCGCCCGTTTACCACTCATCGGAATCAAAATGGAGTGATTAGATGGAAAACTGGCACGGCATCAGTCCTGAAGCGGCCCTGCAGGTGTTTGGTTCCAGACGCTCCGGCCTGACTGATGATGAGGTCAGGGAACGTCTGGCCCGGTACGGCCACAACGAGTTAAAGGCCAAAGGCAGAGTTTCGCCGGTACTGGTTTTTCTCAAGCAGTTCCTCAGCCCGTTGATTTACGTCCTTTTGGTGGCGGCCATTATCTCCGTTGCCGTCGGCCATCTCCTGGACGCCGGCGTGATAACGGTTGCGGTCCTGGTCGGCGCGGTAATCGGTTATGTCCAGGAGACCCGCGCCCAGAAGGCAATGGAGGCGCTGCTGCGGATGGCGGCACCGAAGGCAACGGTGAGGCGCGATACCAGGATGAGGGAGGTACTGACAAGAGAGATAGTGCCCGGGGATATCCTGCTGCTTGAGGCCGGGGATAAAGTGCCGGCTGACGCCCGGCTTATCGAGGTATCCAACCTGAAGGTGAATGAGGCCACGCTCACCGGCGAATCAATGCCCGTGGAAAAGCACTCCGAGACTCTGGGCGAGCCGGTGCCGGTTGCCGAGAGAAAGAACCTGGTGTTCATGGGCACGGTCGTCACCTATGGTCGGGCGACGGCGGTGGTGTTCGGCACTGGGATGTCCACCGAAATCGGTAAAATCGCCACCGTCATCGGGTAGGTGAGAGAGGAGAAAACGCCCCTCCAGAATAGCATCAGCAAGCTGAGCCGGTATCTGGTTGCCATTTTTCTGGCGGCTTCCAGCTTAATCCTGGTCGTCGGTTACGTTGATAAATTGCCTTGGCTGGAGATATTCCTGCTTGCGGTGGCGGCGGCGGTTTCGGCCATCCCCGAAGGGCTGCCGGCGATGGTGACCCTGGTTCTGGCGATTGGCATGCGCGCTATGGCGCGACGCAACGCCATAATCCGCCGTTTGGTGGCGGTGGAGACGCTGGGGTCGGCGACCGTCATCTGTTCCGACAAGACAGGCACGCTGACCTTGAACGAGATGACGGTGCGGCGTATTTATGTTGACGACAGGTCGCTTGATGTTACCGGGGAGGGCTACCAGCCCCAAGGTGAATTCTGGCACGGCGGGCAAAAAATAAGTCCCTCCGCGCAACCGTCGCTGGCGCTGTTGCTGAGGATTGGCGTACTCTGCAACGATGCCCTGCTTACCCGGGAAGAAAGTTGCTGCGACATCATGGGTGACCCGACCGAGGGTGCTCTGGTGGTCGCGGTGGCCAAAGCCGGCATGGACAAAGAGAAACTGGAAGATAAATTCCCCCGTCTCGACGAAATCCCTTTCCAGAGCGAAAAGCAGTATATGGCGACGCTCCACCCCGGGGATGGTGG
This sequence comes from Dehalococcoidia bacterium, assembly GCA_003599745.1. GTDB lineage: Bacteria > Chloroflexota > Dehalococcoidia > Dehalococcoidales > SURF-40 > SURF-40. The sequence goes on from QZJL01000027.1 coordinate 3,904, forward strand.
CCGGGTAGTCTACGTCAAGGGCGCCCCGGAAAGGCTGCTGTCGCTGAGCAAATATGTTATGAGGCAGGATAGCGTCGTCCCGCTGGACGAAGCCGGGGTGCGGGACATAATGGTGGCCGGGGTAGCGATGGCCCGGGACGCGATGCGAATTATCGCCTTCGCTTACGCTGACCTGCCTGGTGAACTGACGGAGCTGAGGGACGAGGATATCAGGGGGAACCTGGTTTTCGTGGGCATAGCGGGCATGATTGACCCGCCCCGCGAGGAAGCTAAAGCGGCGGTGAAATTATGCAGGGACGCCGGTATCAGGGTAGTGATGATTACCGGCGACCATAAAATTACCGCCGAGGCCATTGGCCGCCAGCTTGAGCTTGCGCCTGGCAAGACCGTCACCGGGGCGGAACTTCAGGAAATGAGCGACGGGGAACTATCGGGGCAGATAGATGACATAACCATCTTCGCCCGAATCGAGCCGTTACAGAAGCTGAGGATTGTCGAGGCCCTAAAGAGCCACGGTCAGGTGGTCGCCATGACCGGCGACGGTGTCAATGATGCTCCGGCGCTGAAGACCGCCGATATCGGCATCGCCATGGGTATTACCGGCACCGATGTTGCCAAGGAAGCCGCCGATATGGTGCTGGCGGATGATAACTTCGCGTCGGTGGTAGCGGCGGTGGAGGAGGGACGGGCGATTTTTAACCGGCTACGCAATGTGCTGCTTTTTTCCATCAGCACCAGCATCGGCGAACTGCTGGCGCTCATCGTCGCGCTGCTGGTGGTGGGGAAAGCCCCGCTGCTCGCGGTGCAAATCATCTGGGTCAACCTGGTTACCGGCACGATGGTGGCGGCGCCGCTGGGTCTTGAGCCGAAACTGGGTGACGAGCTAAAACAGCCGCCCCGCAGTCCGAAGACCGGGCTGATATTTTCAGGCTTTGTTCTCCGCAACCTGTATCTGGCGGCTCTTATGGGGTTCGGCGCATTCCTGATATTCGCCTGGCTGGAGCCGAGGGTGAGCCTGGATGAGGCGCGCACCATCACCTTCTGCGCCATAGTGGTTTTCGAATGGTTTCTCACCATTAACTGCCGGACAGATGAGCAAACCGTTTTCAAGTTGGGCTTTTTCAAAAATCGCTGGCTGCTCATTTCAATACTGGCGGCGGCGGTATTGCAGGCAGCGGCAGTCTATTTGCCGTTTTTGCAAATCGCATTCCGCACCGTGCCGATTGGCCCGGGAGACTGGGGACTGATTATCCTGACCGGCGGTATCATATTCCTCATTGAGGAAGCGCGGAAGGCATTATTCCCGAAACTCTTTTCCCGGGGGAAGTGGTAGTCCGGCATTCCTGACAATCATTGGTCTGTTTTTCTGAGAGGAAGCGCATGGGGAAGAAGGTTATCTGCGGTCTTCTCTCCGGTTTGGTGTTGCTCTCATCGCCGGCCTGTGGAAGGCCGGCGATGCCTTCCCCTCCGCTGGCAGTTACCAAGCGAATACCCTGCGCTCTTTCGGTAGAGCTTCAGACAGGGGGTGTGATGCGGTTGGCTAGGTCGAGGTGATACCTGGTGTATTTTCCCAGATATTGTACCTGCTGCAGGCTGAGTATCTCGCAAGCCCAGCCCCAGTGAAACGAAACGATGTCACCCACTCCGGGGTCGGCGATAAATCCCCTGCCGCCGAGCTGGTGGGGGGTATATAGTCCATGGCATAGGCGGTGGGGCAGGAGGCGGTGCACGTGCCGCACTGGATACAGGTCAGCAGTTTTTGCTGGTCGGGAGAAACCAGACCAATTAAGGTGTGGTCAAGCACATCCCGCTTGAGCTCGAAACCCTTTTCTCCCATCCTGCTCACCCTTTAAGGTATCGGGAAGGGCTGTCTCAGACAGGTCTCCGGTCAGATACTCTCGATACCCCAATAATACCCGTTAGTTATCTATAAAATACCCTGATATTGTTAGAAAAACAACCCATTATCGGTCGAATACCATACCATGTGACATGATAATAAAGGGCTCTACTCCTACCATCATTATTGCTGGCCTCCTCTGGCGCTTCATTCAAGTCCCGGGGCTTTCCCGGTCCTCCCTGGCATCTCTATCAGCCCTTTGCTGATGGCATACTTTATCAGCTCGGTGCGGTTGTGAAAGCCCAGCTTTTCCATAATATTGGTACGGTGTCTGAGGACGGTCTTCACGCTGATGAAGAGCCGGTCGGCAATTTCGCAGTTAGTACGTCCCTCGGCTACCAGCTGGAGCACCTCCCGCTCGCGGTCGCTGAGACGCTCGTAGTCGGTTTTTTCATCCCCGGCGCGCCTCATATATTCCTCGACCAGAGCGGTGGCCGCCGAGGGGTAGAGGTACGACTCACCCCGGAATACGGTCTTGATGGCGCCGCCCAGTTCAGATGCGTTGGCGGTTTTGGAAATGTAACCTTTAGCGCCGGCTTTAAGCATGGAAAGGATGTATTCGGTGTCTTCGTACTGTGTGAGCACTAAAATCCGGGTGTCGGGGTGTTCTTTCTGGATACGCCGCGTCGCCTCAAGCCCGCCCATGATAGGCATGCCGATGTCCATGAGCACGACGTAGGGGCTAAGCTCGCGCACTTTCTCAACCGCCTCCGCGCCGTTAGTCGCTTCCCCGATAATTTCAATCTCATCGGATTCCTCTAACAGAGATCGAATTCCCTGTCGGAAGAGGGCATGGTCATCGGCTATCAGCACCTTAATCTTTGACATCTTACTGCTCCAAGTCAATCGGAATTTCCGTGGTAATTCTCGACCCTTTACCCGGCTCGGTGTCAATGGTCAGTTTGCCTCCCAGGAGTTCGGCACGCTCCTTCATTCCCAGCAGGCCGACCCTGTCCCTGGCGCCTTCTGAAGTGCCTATCTGTGGCATTTCAAAGCCGGTGCCGTCATCTTCAACCTGAGCGACGATGCATTTTTCTTTGAATTCCAGGCTGATGTAGGCGCTCTCCGCCCGGGAATGCGAGGCGACGTTGGTCACCGCTTCCTGGACGATGCGGAAAGCCGCTATTTCCACCGTCGGCGGCAACCGTTTTTCCTCGCCGACCACTTCGAGGTGCACTTCTATGCCCGCCGGGTCGAGGAGACTATGGGCGCACGAGCGCAGTGCTGCCGCCAGGCCGAGGTCATCAAGCAAACTCGGCCTGAGGTCGAAAATCAGCCGGTGCACTTCCTTGGAAGTGGCCGTGAGTAGTTGCCTGGTTTCCTTTAGGTGTGCTTCCATGTCTGCGGGGGCGGCCCCGGTTACCGAAGCGAGCGACTCCACCCGCACCGCCAGCGTCGCCAGCGCCTGGCTGGTAACGTCGTGGAGTTCGCGGGCGATGCGCCGCCGCTCGTCTTCCTGGGCGGTGATGATACGCCGTAAAAGTTCGGCGTGTACCTGCTCCTTGAGCTGTAACTTCTGATACAGCTCGGCGTTTTCGATAACCACGCCGAGCTGATGCCCTAGCGCGGCCAGCAGCCTTACCTCCTGCTCGGAGAAAAGCCGGGGTTTCCGGCTGGCGATGGTTAGCACGCCGACGACTTTTTCCTTGGATTTTAAGGGCACGGCGCTGAAAGCTTTCAGCCCCTCTTCAACGACTGCCAGCTGGCGGCTTACCCTGGGGTCTTTAGCAATATCATCCATAACCAGCGGCTCGCCCTGCTCGGCCACCTTGCCGGCAATCCCTTCGCCGATGGCGATATCTGCTGTTCCGCGCACGAAGCGCTCAGAAAAACCGCGGTAGGCGCGGTAGGAAAGGGTTCCTTTCGTCTCGTCCAGCAAAAGAATGCCGCCAAGCTCACCGGCCATCAGTTCCAGGACTTTTTCCAGGGCGCTGTTGAGAACGAAATCAAGGCTGAGTGACTGGCTCACGGTGATGGCAATGTCATTCAAAACACGGAGAGCGCGGTTGGCTTCGAGGATCCTGTTTTCCTGCGTCTTGCTTTCGGTTATATCACGGGAAAGCTCGACGACCTGTGTAATTTTACCGCCGGTGTCGTAAAGCGGTGACATGGTTATCTCGATATATTTGGTCTTATCGGCGCCTTTATTGGTGCTGTGGGTGTGGATAACCCGGACCGGCGTGCCCGTCTGCCAGACTTTGCTAGCCGGGCAGACGTAATCTGGCGGGCGGCACGGATGGTTTAACCCGTGCGTTACCTCGTAGCAATAGCGTCCGGTTATTTCTCGGTTCTGGTAGCGCTCGCGTACGTTCCGGTTTGCCTGGGTGATGCGCAGCCGGCGGTCGAGCACAATCAGGTCGACGTTAAGGCTGTCAATCGTCGTCTGCAGCAGGTCTCTTGACTTCTTGACTTGTTCCCAGGACTTTTCCAGTTGCCGGGACTTGTCTTCAATTTCCTCAAGAGAATCCCGCAGCTGTCCCCGCATCATTTCGTAGGTGCTTACCAAGAGGCCGGTTTCTGCGTGTGTGCTGGGGGCGATGTGAAACAGCAGCCGCACCAGCCCGTTCCGGGCGGCGTTATACAACGTCTTGATGGTGCTGACCCAGACCAGGATGCTGAGGTTTGTCAGCAGCCGTGCCCGGTAGGACAACCTTGCCATTACGGTCATGCAACACCTACCCGTCTCCGGTGTGTGGCAATTCTATCACCATCAAAATGAAATATCAAAGATGGCTGGATTTTCCCCCAAGGTTGCGACTGATTCCCTATGAGATGGGGTGTTTTTCCCGCTATAATGAGAATTTTTCCATTGTTATGGCCGGCAAAGGGGCTTAGGCTGATGGTATCACAGACAAAAATCGGAGGTGATACAGATGAAAAAGGTTCGTTCGGTTATGCTGGCACTCCTGGCGGCTGTCCTGGCACCTATCCTTATCTGGGCCGGTCTGTTCGTTGCCCTGCGCCGCCCCCTGCTGGTGTCCTTTAGACGCCTGGCGGCGGTGGCGGCGGCTCTCTTTGCCGCAGTGGCGGCGCCGGTCCTTATCTGGCTAGGCCTGCTGGTAGCGGTGAAAGAGCATGTTCAAGTTTGGCGACTCCATCGTGCCCCCGGCCGTACCATTTCTGAAATTCTGGCCGACGCCGGGCTAACCATCGAGTGGAAGACCGCCAGCGAGCCGGCGCCGGTGATGGGCATGATTATGCCCGTGTCAATGACCACTATCCACCGGCTTTTAGAATTGGCCGGTTTAGCTGGCTACTCCGATGCTGAGCTGTTCCGGCGACATTAAACCGGTGGCCGGGAATTTGCGTCGGTGAATATGCGCCTCTCCTGGCTGGCACGCCTTGCCAGTCAGGAGAGGGTGGTATAAAGGGTAAAAGAAAGGAGGCAGAGCAAATGGAAACGGCGCAGCGGATACCGATTGAAGCCCTCCAGGTTGCCGATATCTTCGCCGGGATCCCTGATAGTTACTTAGAGCAGATAGCAAAGTGCTGTGCCAAACGCACTTACCGGGCCGGCGACTATTGTGCCATGCAGGGCAAAACACCCGATTACGTGGTTATCGTTAATGACGGTAAGCTCGGAATCGAGATGCGCGTTGACACCCCCCGATACAGCCATAACGTCATTACCGGAACCCTGACAAAGGGCCGGGTTGGTGCCTGGTCGGCGCTGGTGCCGCCATTCGTTCTTCCGGCTTCGTTGAAGTGTCTCGAGGACTCCGACATCATCAGCATCAAGACCTCGGACTTGCAGCGAATTTTTAAAGAAAATCCCGCGGTCGAGGCAATGGTAATGAGGAACCTGGCGGTGGTTATCGGTTCGAGGTTGAAGGACTGCCACGCCAAGCTAGGAAACCTGATTGCCGAACTAATCAAGCTTGCAAGTTAAGGTGCCGGCTATTTATTGGTTTGATGGAAGGCGCAGGGTACACTACCGTGATGGTGGCAGGCCATCGTTTGCTGATAGCGAGTAATTAAGGAGGTAGTGCATGCAGTCAATAAGCCGCAGAAATTTTATAAAGCTGGGCGGCGCTACTACCGCCGGGTTTTTCTTTCTGAAGCCTCTGGAAATCGAAAAGGGTCTGAAAGCCTCATCCAGAGGTTTTTCTTTGAAGCGGATAGGGGAAGTGGTATCGATATGTGCGTATTGTGCTGGGGGATGTGGGGTGCTGGTGGGTGCGGAGGGAAGTCGGGTGGTGAGCATAGAAGGA